>CAIVSK010000266.1 GCA_903908495.1 Akkermansiaceae bacterium | reverse complement strand
CGCCCGCGAACTTCCCAACTTTCCTGCTTTGTGACCTGTGGATTGCTGGGATAGACTTTCCGCCATGCCACCACCGCCCCGCCGCCCCAATTACAACCCGCGCAAACCCGGCTTCCAAGCCCCTGGCAAAACGCCGCAAGGACTTGGCAACGCGCCGCAAGGCCAGCCGCAAGGAGAGCAGGGCTGGGACCCGGTGGCCGCGTGGTATGACAAACTCGTCGGCGAGAGCGGCTCGGATTACCACCGCCAGGTGATTTTACCGGCAGCGCTGCGGATGGTGGATCCGCGGCCCGGCGAATCGATCATCGACGTTTGCTGCGGCCAGGGCGTGCTGCTCAAGCCGTTGCTGGACATGGGTGTGGCGAAAGTGACCGGGGTAGACGCCAGCCCGCGGTTGATTGCGGCGGCCAAGGCGCGCCATGGCGCGGAGCGGCGGGTGGAGTTGATCACGGCGGATGCGTGTGCGCCGGGGGGGTGGGCGGATGGCAGCCACGATGCGGCCACCTGTGTGATGGCGGTGCACGATGTGACGGACCCGGTGGGGCTGTTTTCGAACATGTCTCGCGCGCTCAAGCCTGGGGGGCGGGCGGTGCTGGTGCTGATGCACCCGTGTTTCCGCATTCCGCGCCAGAGCCACTGGGGTTGGGACGCGGATCAAAAAGTCCAATACCGGCGGCTCGACGCGTATGGCACGCCGCAAGACATTGCCATCACCACACATCCAGGCAAGGGCTCGGGCGAGCAGACCACATTCCATCACCGACCACTCGCGGAATTGATCACCGCCATGGGTCTCGGCGGATTGGCCGTAACCGCCTGCGAGGAACTCTACAGCCACCGCCGCTCCCAAACCGGCCCCTTCAGCAAAGCCGAACACCGCGCAGCCCAGGAATTCCCGCTATTCCTCGCCCTCAAGGCGCGCCGCTTGCCAAGAAGCGCGTGATGGGATCGAGCCAGAGCAGTGTCGCGCTGGCGCTGGCGCTTGCGCTGCACATGCGCGAGCCAACGTGTGGAGTGCGGCGGGAAGGGGCGGAGCCCGCCACGCCGCTTTGGCTCAACCGGCAGCGGTCCGGAGTTCCCAGCAGGGGTGCTGCCAGCGAATTGGCTGGCGGGCCGGGGCTCGGCGTGCTAGCTCTGGCGCATGGCGAAGGCGTATTTCACGATCAAAGACATTCCCGCGCGGGGTGCCGATGAAGGTCCGGCGACAAACCAGCAACTCGCCCAGCTGCGGAGTTTAGCCCCATTCAAGGAAGCCGATCTGGCGGGACTCGGACAGTGGCAGGCCAGTTACCTGATTGACCAGGCCGAAGAGATCAGGAGTCAAATCGGCTCGGGACCCCCCTCCGCCAAAGGGGGTAGCCTGACGCGAGTGTTGCTCATTTTGCTGATCGTGGCGGCCTCGGCCGGGGCGGTATGGCGCTGGATGGAAAGCACGGCTGCGGCAAAACGCCTGGCCGGCACAGCGCCGCCGGACGCCCATGCAACCCCACCCGCGCCAGGCGGTCAGACCGATCCGTTCGCGCAAATCCACGGCGACGGCACGAAAAATCCAACTCCCGCCCAAGGGTCTGCGGCTGCCAAGCCAAGCCAAGCGCCAGACGGCACCTTGACCAGCTTGGATGGCGTCGCTTTGCCAATCTATGTCATCACCACCGCGCGCTTTGACCTGCTCAATGAGGTCGGCAAGGAAACCCCGATTCCGCCAGGCTCCACCATCCATATCGAAAAACGCGGTGCCAAAGGCTCGCTGACCATGCATATCAAGGGCAGCATGTTCGTTGGCAACGAAATGCGCGTCCTCGGCAAGGTCAAACTGCGCTAGCCACCTCGACACCACGGCATGAATATCCTCGCGCATCGCCTCGTGGTGGCCACTGCGCAACCATCCGCCGTTGATGACCATGCAGTCCTGCTCGGCACAGGCGCGATCTAGCACAGCCGGTGCCGCCGCCACAAGCATGAATCCAAGCATGAATCCAAGCGGCGCGGTTTGCCTTGGCTTGACGCGCATGCCCTGGCGGGCTACCATCGCCGTGATGAACGGAGCCCCGTTATGATCGATGGCATGCAACGATGCCTGGCAATAGCCATCTGGGCGGGCACGGTTTTGGCAAATGTGGAACGGGCCGTGGCGGAGCCGCTGGCAACACCCTACGTCACCGATGAGGCCACCCTGCACCTGTGGCATCTCGATGAGCCCGCGCCGCCGTTCATGGACTCCGGCACCAACCCCACCCCGTTGTGGGGCCTGCTCAACGGGGCCAAGGCGGGAACTCCGGCTTTGGCGGGGTTTGGAGCGGCGGTGGAGTTTGTGTATGACCCAGCCAACGAGCCCGGGGTTGAGCGCCCGTACGGGCCGATTCTGCTGGCCAAGCCCGTGCTTGCCGTCGGGGATGCCGATAATGTGGACGCGCCGTTTCCAGTCATGGGCGAGGATGGAGCCTTCACCATGGAAGCCCTGGTGAAACTCAACGTGCTGCCGTCCGCTTCGCCGGGCTATGCCGCGGATATCGTCACCATGGATGACGAAGTCCCCGCACACCGGGTGTTTCTTTTCCGGATCGAAAAACCCGGATTCCTGTCATTTGTCCCGCTCTTCGGCGATTCGGTGCGCGGCGGCGGCCTGGCCACCATCCCCACCAGCGGCCCGCACGCCATCAACACCCACGACTGGTTCCATGTGGCCGTCACCTACGACGGCAACGACAACATCTCCGACAACCTCAAGTTCTACTGGACCCGGCTGGGCTCGGGCGCGAAGGCGGCCAACCAAATCGGCCGCGGCACCCTCTCGGCGGACCTGCCGCGCGAACTCGGCGATTTCGCACTCGGCAATACCGGCAAATTCAACACCTTCGGCCCCTTCGAATTCTTCCCCGGCTGCATCGACGAAGTACGCATCAGTTCCATCGCGCGGCGGCCCCATGATTTTTGTTTCGTCAGCCCTGCGGCAAAGGCCCAGGCCGATGCGCGACTCTCGCCGGACCACCCGCAGCAAGAACGCGCCGAACTCGCACTGCGGCAAGTGTTGGTGGACGACGTGCCGGTGCCGCTGCGCCCGGACCACTCGCCGCCCGCACTCGGACCCGGAACCCACCGGCTGGATTTCGATTTCGGGTTTCCACCCGGAGTGCACGCCGACCCGCTGGCAGTGAAATGCCGCCTCGAAGGGCTGGAAGAGGACTGGCGCCCAGCCGCCAGCGGCATGACCCTCACCTGGGAGATGCTGGACGAGGCGGGCAAGCTGCTCACCCGCACCGCATTTTCCACCACCCGCGCCAGCCCGGGCTGGGGCAGCGACGTGCTCGACTCACGGCTCAACCCGCGCACGGAACCGCTGTTCATCCCCGAGGGCACCCGCCGCATCCGCGCCACCATGTCGTCAGGCGCGCCGGACACCACCGGCTGCTGGGTCATCGACGACTTGGCACTCTCCAGATCCGGCCAGCCCGGCGTAAACCTCTGGGCCAACGGCAGCTTCGAAAAGGGCGAGCGCACCGACCAGATCGGCGGCATCCCGGCAGGTTGGACCCGCGGTGGCACTGAACCGGGCATCGCCCGCGTGATGCAGGGGACAACCCCCGCCCTCGGCCTGCTGGACGCCGAGCAGGACCACTCGGCATTCTGGACCTGCATCCAGAATCTCAGCGTCCGCCCGGCGGCGGGCGGCGAGACGTTCCGCCTCACTTGGGTGGAGGCGTTCAACGTCATCCCCGGCGCTTCCTTGCGCGCCACCTTTATGAACGTCTCGTCCGGCAAATACACCTTTCGCGCCATCGCCGTGGCCAATAGCCCGGAATCCCGCACCAGCCAACTGGCCATCCCCATCGTCATCCGCCAGCCATATTGGAAACATGCGTGGTTCCTGCCGCTGCTTGCCGCTGCGGGCGTGATTCTGGTCAGCTGGAGCTTTTTCCGCAACTACCGCCGCCGCTCACGGGCCCGCATCACCGTCATCAAACAAAGCCGCGCCATCGAGCGCGACCGTGCCCGCATCGCCCGCGACATGCACGACGATCTGGGCACCCGCGTGTCCCTGATGAAACACGCGGCCTCCGTCGTGCGTCAGGCGATCGACGCCGAACCCAGCCAGGCCCGCCACCAAGCGCAGCGCTTGGAGTCCGCCGCCACCGATTTGGTGCGGGCGATGGACGGGCTGGTGTGGGCGGTCAACCCCGCCAACGACACCCTTGAGCACCTCGCCAGCCACTTGTCCGGCGTGGCTCAGGAGATTTTCCGGGACGCGTCGGTGACCTTGCGCATCTCCATTCCCACCGAGCTGCCCGCCTTGCTGCTGCGTTCGGACTTCCGCCATCACTTCTCACTGACGGTCAAGGAAGCCCTTCACAACATCCTCAAACACGCCGGTGCCTGCGAGGCCACCCTCGAAGTGCGCACCGAAGACAACAGCTTGCTCGCCATCATCGCCGATACCGGTGCCGGATTTGACCCCGAGCACCCCAAGGCCGGCAACGGCTTGCCCAACCTGGTCGCCCGCGCCGGCGAGATGCACGGCACCTGTGAAATCCAATCCGCGCCCGGCCAAGGCACCCGCGTGATATTGCGTTGTCCTCTGCCCAAACGCCATGCATCATAGACCTTCTTCTGCATGAAATCCCCCAAACGTCGCGTTGTCATCGTCGAGGATGATTCCCTGTTCCGGGAAATGTTCCTCGAAACCATCGCCGCCGCCCCCACGTGGAGCGTCGACGGTTGCCACGTCCGCGCCGAATCAGCCCTCGTGGCCGTCCCCTTGAATCCCCCGGATGCGGTCATCGTCGATATCCAACTGCCCGGCATCTCCGGTATTGAACTTGTTAGAAAACTCAAGCCGCAGTGCCCGGCCACCCAGTTTTTGATGGTCACGGTGTTTGAGGATGCCGACAAGGTCTTCGAGGCGCTGGCCGCCGGGGCCTCGGGCTATGTCCTGAAGCGCGACGTGCATGCCCGCCTGCTCGAGTCACTGGACGACGTGATGGCCGGCGGCGCGCCGATGTCCAGCGCGATTGCCCGCAAGGTGGTACAGCATTTCCAACTCCCGGTGCCAGAGCCGGGCGATGCGTTTCAGCTCACCCAGCGCGAAAAGGCCACCCTCGATCTGCTGGTCAAAGGGTTTTTCTATAAGGAAATCGCCAACGAACTCGGCATCCAAATCGATACCGTGGCCTTTCACCTCGGCAATATCTACCGGAAACTCCAAGTCCGCACCCGCAGCGAGGCGATCCTCAAGTACATGCACCGCGAGGCCAAATAATGGCGGCCGCAGCGGCATTTGCAGCGTCCCCTGCCGGAGGAAGAACACTCTCCCCCGCTCCTCTACCACACGCGCAGGGGCCAAGCCGCGATGCGCCGCCCTTGCCCTCCTCATGGGCCCCGGGCGCGGCTAGTGTAGCCCGCCAAGCAAATTGCATACTATTCGGAAACCCCTTCGATTGATGACTGCCGATTGATGATTTTTGATTGCTGAAGTGACGGAACGCCATCTCAACATCCATTCAACAATCATCAATCGGAAGTCAAACCGCTTAAAGTGTTTTCTGCAAGACGGGCGGCACTAGGCACCCGCCCCTTCAGGCATGCGGGCCACGCTAACGCGCTTCGCCGTCCGCTTCGCCGTCCGCCTTGCCGCCCGCCTTGCAATCCGCCAAATCCCAGCCAAATTCCCCTGCTCCCAACGCCCCTGGCTCACCTCACTTCCCCCCCCAATGCCCATTGCTCCCAAGCCCAACTCCGCCTTGCTCATCGTCGGTCACGGCTCCACCCAAAACCCGGACTCCTCCACCCCGTATTTCGAGCACGCCGACGAGATCCGCAGTCGTGGCCTCTTCGCCGAGGTGCATTGTTGCTTTTGGAAAGAGGAACCGTCGCTGCGGGAGGCGTTCTATCTGATCGATTCGGACGAGGTCTACGTGGTTCCCGATTTCATCAGCGAGGGCTATTTCACCCAGGACGTCATCCCCCGCGAACTTCAACTCAGCGGCCCCACCACCGTCATCCGCGGCAAAACCTTCCACTACTGCCTGCCGGTGGGCGTCCACCCATCGATGACCGATTTGATCCTGCGCCGTGCCAAACAAGTGGCACCGCACGCCGACCCCGCCGCCACCACCCTCATCATCACCGGCCACGGCACCGGCTTCAACCAAAACTCGACCAAGGCCATCCGCGACCAAGTCGCCCTCATCGCCGCCTCCAACGCCGGTTACGCCGCCGTGCTCGATGCCTTCATGGAAGAGCAACCCTTCATCGCCGATTGGGATAAACTCTCGCCCACACCCAACGTCGTCGTCGTCCCATTCTTCATCTCCGATGGCCTCCATTCATTCCAAGACATCCCCGTCCTGCTCGGCATTGAAGCCGAAATCGGCCCCGCCGCCAGCCAGCGCGAGGTGTTCCGCCACAACCCTCACCCCCTCCGCGGCAAGTCTCTCTTTTACTCCTCCGCCATCGGCACCGAACGCCTCATCGCCGATGTCATCCTCGATCAAGTCCATGACTTCGATATCACATATAAACACTAATAATAAACCACTTATGCCGATTCTTACCGAAAGTAAAACAGCGCCAGGCTGCGCTGAAATGCTGCGCCTCGCGGTGGCCAACGGGATCCACCGGATCGGTGAAATCGAGATTGAATCGATCGATTGCAACGATCGATTGAAACAAGATGACGATAGAGGCATTGCCCCGTTTCAAGTTAACGCTGCCAACAATAGTTTCAAACTATGCCACGCCGACGATGCCGCTGGCGGCCACGATTTAGCAATTCACCAGGGTCCGGCCGCGGCGCGTGAATTAGCGTCGTATGCGGAGGATGGCAGCTATCGATTTCTCAAAGCGCAGCGTAATTTGCGCCGGGGCTGGGTGATGCTGCTGGAGTCCGCCGAGGATCTGCGACTGGCGCTGGACCAATTTTACCCCGCCTGCGTCGGCCTCTGGCTGGCCCAGCGCGGCGGCAGCCTGGAAGTTGAGCACCTCCGCAGCAAGCTCCAGCGCCAAAGCGGGATGTATCAACGGGTGCGCGCCCTGAGTGATGACGCCCTCCAAGCGCTGGTGCCGCCGACGTGCAGTCCCGCCGTCCCCTGCGCCAGACGGATATTGTGGCAAATCGATGCGCACACGCCGCTGCTCCCCAGTGCCGCCAGCAGCGATGACGGCATCCCTGCCGAGGTTGCCGCGACCGAGGCGATCCCGCTGCTATGCCGCGAGGCGTGCAATCATTTCGTCGCCGAGTGCCTGGCCGCCGCCAAAGCTCAGAAGCCGGGCACGGGTTGCGCCTGAGAGGAACGCCGCGGCGCGCCCGGTTGAGCCAAAGCGGCGTGGCGGGCTCCGCCCCTTCGCGCCGCACTCCATGCATTGGCAGCGCTGGGCCGCGCAGGCATGGAGATGCGGTGGCGTCACGCCAGCAGCGTCAGAGCTGATAGCACATGATCTTGTCCTGTTCGCGCAGGTAGAGGCGTCCGCCACTAACCACCGGATAGGCCCAGGATTCCTTTTCCTGGAACTTCGGTTTGAAGGACCCCTGCAAGTGGAATTCCTTGGGACTGGCCTCGACCAGTGCCACCAGGCCGTCCTGATAACGCACGATCAGGTGACCGTCCACATAGGTGACGCAGGCAGAGCCTTTGCCCAAGCCCTTGATCGGACCCCACTGGAATTTGCCGGTCTTGAGGTCCAGGCAAACCAGGTCGCCGCCGTTTTGCTTGTGGCCGCAATACAGGAAGCCGTCGATCACCACCATGCCGCCGTGGTGGTTTTGCAGGACATCGGCACCGAGGAAATACTCCTCGGTGGCCTTGATGCCGTCGCCGTCCTTGGTGAGCTTGACCAGGCCCGATCCGGCACCATAGGCGCTGGAACTGAAGACATAGTCACCGACGACGACCGGGCTGGAGATATTGGCCACGCCATTGACCGAGTGGTCGTAGCCCCAGAGGAACTTGCCATCGGCAGCGCGCACGCCGATGACCCCGCGACCGGTCATTTGGACGTATTGTTTGACACCCGCGCCCATGGAAATGACCGCCGAGCTGTAGCCGGCACCGGGTTTGCCATTTTTGCCGTATTCTGGCACCTTGCATTTCCACAGTTCCTTGCCGCTGTCCTTGTCGAGGGCCACCATCGTAGCGTCGGGCCCGCCGGGCGTGCAAACCGCCGCGTTGCCGTCGATGAGCACCGATTCGGCGAAGCCCCAACCGGACATCATCTTGCCACCCCATTCCTTGTCGAAACTCTTCTGCCAGACCAGCTTGCCATCGGTCGTGAGGCAGGCAATGGTGCCGTTGGAGGTGGTCACCCACAGGTGATCGCCGACCACGGTGGGCGTGCTGCGCGCGCCTTCAAAGCCGTGTTTGGGAGCGCCCTGGGTCAGCACCGTGGTCCACAGCACCTTGCCGTCCTTGGTATTGACCGCCACCACGCCCTGGCCGTCCTTGAGGTCGCCGGTGGTGTAGCTGCGCTCGCCAGCCACCGCCGGGCAGGCATAGCCGTTGCCGAGGCCTTCACCCATCCAGAGCAATTCCGGTGCTTTTTGCTCCCAGCTTTTGCTGATGCCTGTTTCGGCCGATTTCCCATCGCGGGTTGGCCCGCGAAATTGTGGCCAATCCGCGCCAACGGCAGACGAACTCCCAAGCCCACAACCCGCCAGCGCAACCAGCAGGCCCAACTCAAATCGATTCAGTGTATTCATGTGTTTTTTCAAATATCAAAATTCATGCTACGCGGCCATCCACCAATTCTTTCGGACAATTGCCTCGGTGGCTGGTTTTGCCGCGCGCGGCCACCCTCAAGTCGGTCCCGGGCACACCGGGTGCCCCTCCCCTTCGGCTATTCGCCCTTGGGCAGTGCCGGCAGTTCGACCCGCAATTGCTTGCCGTTGCGCAGGATTTGCAGGCTGGTCACTTGCACGGCGGCGGAAACCGCGAGGTGAAGGAGAAACTCGTTGACGTCGGCAATTTGGGCCTGGTTGACGGCGAGGATCAGATCGCCCGGTTCGACCCGGCCATCGGCCAAGGCTTTGGCGGTGACGTGGGTGACCACCGCGCCACGAAAGCCGCGGATTTGCTCGGGCAGGGAAAGGTCGCGCACGGCGATGCCGACGCGCTTCAAGACTTGGTTGGGATCGCGGGTGCCACCGGGGGTCTTGCCGTCGTCGGTCTTGGAGGGGTCGGCATCGGCGGGTGTGCTTTCGGCGATGGTGGCCTTGATTTCGAGAGTCTCGCCGCGGCGCCAAATCTTGAGGGTAACGCTCTGGCCGGCCCGGCTGCGCTGCACCAAGGCGATGAGCTGGGACGTGGAATGAATCGTTTCGCCATTGAAGCTGAGCACCACGTCCCAAGGCTGGAGGCCGGCAGCGGCTGCCGGCGAGCCGGGCGAAATCCCCAGCACCGCAGCACCGCTTTCGCCATCAAAGTTGATGGCGGAACGCACCGTCGGATCCAGGGCGCGCATCTGCACACCGAGGAAACCACGCAACGGCCGCCCACGCTCACGAATCTGAAACAGCGCGTCCTTCACGTCGTTGGAGGGAATCGAAAACCCCACACCCTGAAAGCCGGGATTTTCCCGGTCCTTGGAATAGATGGCGGCGTTGATGCCGATAATTTCGCCGTGCAGGTTCACCAGCGGGCCGCCCGAGTTGCCGGGGTTGATGGCGGCATCGGTTTGAAACAGGTCGCGCTGGTTGTCGGAGAGCGAGCGGTCCTTGGCCGAGATGATGCCCTGGGTGACGGTCTCGCCGAGCCCGAAGGGATTGCCGATGGCAAACACCATTTGGCCCACCCGCACCTGCGAGGAATCACCCAGTTTCAAGGGCACGAACGGCCCATCACCTTCAATTTTGAGCACCGCGATGTCCAGCAGACTGTCTTCCCCGATCAGCGTCGCCGGATAGGTCTTGCCACTGTGCAGCGTCACTTGAATCTTCTGCTGGCCCGCAATCACGTGGTGGTTGGTGATGACGTGCCCCTCCTTGGTGACCACCACCCCGGAGCCCTGGCCCTGCGCCGAAAAACTCCGGATCTGCGAGCGGCCAAACCCGTCTAACATCCTTTCGGTGCGCACCCCGACCGTGTCGATGCTCACGACCGATGGCACCACCGCCTCGGTGACGCGGGCATATTCATCGTTGAGGCGGGTGAGCAGCTCGGTATCCTTGAGATTGAGGGGGGGCTGGTCCGAAAGGGTGAACGACTCCGGGCGGAATTGGCCCGAGGGGGTTGCCAGGCCGTGGAAGAGGTTGCGGAAACTCCCGCCCGAGCGCCACACGCGCAAGCCCCAAACCGAGATGAAGGCAACGGCAAAAACACTGATCAAGGCCAGCAAACGGCGGAGTCCGGGATTCATGGGGGTGACGGGTGAACGCCCTGAAGCTGCGCTTGATTGGCGGCAATTCCAAGCGCGAATGGACGTGCCCGGGGAATTTCCCTCACCTTTTTTTGCGCAGGCGTTTGCCGCTGAGGCGCGCGGCGATGAGATTCGGGCAACGGCCGTGGGTGCGCAGGTGTTCGCAGGTCGCCTCAATCTTAAGCGACTGGCGGATCGGGGTGAATCCCAGCCGCTGGGTCACCCCCGCAGCTCGCGACTCCAACTGCGCGTCCTCAAACTCGACCACCCGGCCGCAATCGATGCACACCAGGTGGTTGTGGGTCGGCTTGTCCAGAAAGTTCGGATCATAGGTCGTTTGATCATCGCCCAGATCGATTTCGCGCAAGAGGCCTGCTTCCACCAGCAGACCCAGCGTCCGGTACACCGTCGCGCGGGAGGTGCTGGCATCGGTCAGGCGCACCCGTTCAAACAATTCGTCCGCCGAAAAATGTTCGTCCTTGGAAAACGCCGCATTCAGGATCACCTCGCGTTGGGCCGTCCGCCGCAATCCCCTGCGGCGGATGAACTCATCCAAGCGTACTTGCACCGAGGCGTCCATGGCCGGATGCTAGCGGCCCGCCACTGCCACGCAAGGAACAAAAACGCCCGCACAAACCGCATTTGCATCGCTCCAGCCCTGTGCTCTTGCTCCGCCGCTCGCAACTCTCCGCTTGCCTTCATCGCGCGGCACCCTAGTTTCTCCTGCCGAAGCCGCTCCCTGCCATTCCGCCCACTCCACACCGCATGAGCTATCCCGCTATCGCCATTCTCACTGAATTCCCGCCCTTTTACCATTGGCTGAAAACCGGCGTCTGGCGGGAGGAGTTCGACGTGGAGACCCAACGGCGCAGCCGCGGGATGACCGTCGATTCGATCAAACTCAAGCGGAGCTTCGATGCGCTCGAGCTGGACGCACGGGTCTGCGGGTCGGGCCCCAAATCCTATGTGACCAAATTGTACATTTATCTTGGCAACCCGCGCGACCGCCGCTCGGGACTGACCGACTTGGAATTGGTCGCGATCTGTTCATGCTCGGCGGGCCACGGTTGCAAGCACGCGATAGCAGTGCTCGAAAAACTCCACGCCCTGGCCACTACCCCGCCCCCCCACAGCGGAGCCACAATGACCGCCGAGATGGCCGCCTGGCTCCAACAAATCAAACTCGCCAGCAGCGCCACCACCGCCCCGCCCAAACCCGCCAAGCCCTACGCCAAGTTCCTCGCCTATTGCATCGAGCGGCCTGCCGCCCGCACTTACTATGGCCAGCAGCACCTCCAATTCGCCCTGCGGGTCGGCTCCCACAACAAGTCCGGCACCTCCATCGAACCCGGCAACGCCACCGCCGACCTCGCCCGGCCGCCCAAGTACATGGCACCCGAAGACATGGCCATTTGCGCGCCATTCCACCAGAAAGTCCACCAATCCCAGCTCTGGGAGCGCAACCTCCCGCTCCAAGGCGACGGGTGGGATGCCATCCTTGACGCAGCGCTGGCCACCGGACGCTTGTTTTTCGGCCAGGAGTCCGAGACCTACCGGCCATCCGACAGCTACCGCGCGCTCAGCGAAGGCCCGCCGCTGCCCATCGAAGCCACTTGGCAGCCCCTCGCCGATGGCAGCTCCAAACCCGTCCTCACACTCCCCTCACCCACCTTGCTGCTGGTTGCCACCTCGCCGCAGCGCTACATCGACCCCGAAAACCACACCTTCGGCCGCTTGGAAAGCCACCTGCCGCCGGCGATCCTACAGCTGTGGACCGCAGGTCCCAGCGTCGCTCCGGAGGGCATCGCCGCCCTCGGCCGCGAACTCGCCACCATTTTTCCGCAATACCCGCTGCCCCTCCCCGCTGAGCAAGCGGCCAAAACCCTCGCCGGCTGCAACCCCATCCCCAGCCTCCGCATCACCGAAGTGCCCGCCGGCATCTACCTCAAACGCCACATCGGCGCCATCCTCTCCTTCCGCTACCCCGACTGCCCGCCGCTGCCCCAACTCGCCCCCAACGTCCCGCCGCGCAGTTCCTGGTTCGATGGCGACACCCGCATCATCCTCGAGCGCGACCTCGGCGCAGAGGACTCGCTGCGCCTCGACCTCGCCCGCTGTGGATTGAGCCCCATGAGCGAGCATTTCCCCGAGCGCGAACTCAACGACAAGAACCGCAACGCCCTGGTCCTCCACAGCCCCAATTCCCGCGCCGCCGACTGGCTTGAGTTCATGGACTCCCCGGATTTCCTCGATCTAACCAAGAACGGCTGGCTCATCGAAGCCGACCCCAAACTCGGCCTCACCATCCACGACATCGAGGATTTCTTCCCCGCCCTCGAGTCCGATCCGGACCACGGCATCGACTGGTTCCGCTTCGACGTCACCGCCGAATTCAACGGCAAACGCGTCAGCCTCATCCCGCAGATTGCCCTCGCCATCACCGAGGATTGGCACGCCCGCTACCCGGATCCCGAACTCATCCCGCTCACCCTGCTGCTGCCCTGCGACCAACCCGCCGACGGTCACGTCCGCTTCCCCACCCGCCGCTTCCTCGACCTCGTCGACCAAGTCCGCCACCTGTTCCACGGCTTCCCCAACGGCGGCGGACCGCTCCGCCTCGACCGGCTCGGAGCCGCCGGCATCGCCCACAGTTTGGCCATTGATTCCTCGGAAACCACCCGCACTCTCGCCGCCCTCGGGCGCAACCTGCGCGACATCCAAGGCCTGCCGCCCGCCGCCATCCCCGCCACCATCCGCGCCGAACTCCGGCCCTATCAGCACGAGGGTTTCCGCTGGCTGCAATTCCTCGCCCACCACGGCCTCCACGGCATCCTCGCCGATGACATGGGCCTCGGCAAAACCCTCCAAACCCTCACCCACCTCGTCGTCGAACACGCCAAAACCCCGGCCAAACCCTCCCTCGTCATCGCCCCCACCTCGGTGGTCCCCAACTGGGCCGACGAAGCCGAAAAGTTCGCCCCACACCTCAAGGTGCTTACCCTCCACGGCAGCAACCGGGCGGAAAATTTTGCCAAGATCCCCGCCTCCGACGTCGTCCTCACGTCCTATCCGTTGTTGGTGCGCGACTTCGACGAACTCTCCCAACACCACTGGAAGGTGGTGGTCCTCGACGAAGCCCAATACATCAAAAACCCCAAGGCCCTCGCCGCCCAGAGCGCCTACAAACTCAAGGCCGCCCAGCGCATCTGCCTGTCGGGCACCCCCATGCAAAACCACCTCGGCGAGCTCTGGAGCCTCATGCGCTTCCTGATGCCAGGCTTCCTCTCCGACGAAAAATCCTTCAACACATTTATCCGCAAACCCATCGAGCGCGACCACTCCGGTGCCGCCCAGACCGCCCTCAACCGCCGCGTCTCGCCCCTCCTCCTGCGCCGCACCAAAGACCAGGTCGCCACCGAACTGCCCGCTAAAACCACCCTCATCCACGGCATCGATCTGACCCCCAAACAAACCGATCTCTATGAGTCCGTGCGCGCCGCCATGGACCAGCGCGTCCGCGATGCCATCGCCGCCAAGGGCCTGGCCAAATCCCACATCATCGTCCTCGACGCCCTGCTCAAGCTCCGCCAAATCTGTTGCCACCCGCAACTCCTCAAGTCCACCGCCGCCCAAAAAGTCACCGAGTCCGCCAAACTCACCTATCTAACAACCGAGCTGCTGCCCACCTTGCTCGAGGAGGGCCGCCGCATCCTCTTGTTCTCCCAGTTCACCTCCATGCTCGCCCTCATCGAGGAACATCTATCATTAGAGGAAATCCCCTTCCTCAAACTCACCGGCCAAACCACCGAACGCTCCACCCTGGTCAAGAAATTCCAATCCGGAGCCGTGCCCATCTTCCTCATTTCGCTCAAGGCCGGCGGCACCGGCCTCAATCTAACTGCCGCGGACACCGTCATCCACTACGACCCCTGGTGGAACCCCGCCGCCGAAAACCAAGCCACCGACCGCGCCCACCGCATCGGCCAGACCAAGCCGGTGTTCGTGCACAAGCTCGTCTGCCGCGGCACCATCGAAGAGCGCATCCTCGACCTCCAAAACCAGAAGTCCGCCCTCGTCGAAGCCCTCCTCTCCGAAGACACCGCCAAACTCCAGATCGACTCCGCCACCCTCTCCCACCTGCTCGCCCCACTGTGACCTTCTGATCTGCCGCCATGACCCGCGACGAACTCATTGCAAAAATCCACAAGGTCGAGGCCCTGTTTCGATCCACCCAGTCCCACGGCGAGATGCAAGCGGCGCGGGCGGCGCTCGATCGCCTCCACACCCAGCTGGCCGCCGTGCCAGAACCCGCGTTGGAGTTCAAGTTTTCCCTAACTGATCCATGGAAGCGCCAGTTGTTTCTGGCACTGGTCCGGCGCCATGGCTTGACTCCCTACCGCCGCCCGCGCCAGCGCTTCACCACCATCATGGTGCGCCTGCAGCGCAAGTTTTTGGATGAAATGCTGTGGCCGGAATTTTTGCAACTCTCGCAATTGCTGCACGACTACCTCGACGAGGCCACCCGCGACGTCATCAGCCGCGGCGTCCACCGCGATCTTTCCGAGGCCGCCGAAGTGCCCGAACTCGGGCAAGCCTGACGCTTGCGGAAGCCTCAGCCAGCGGATTGGGTAGGCTGGCCTGTGGTTGGGTGAATCGCCCGCACCCCAGCCGCCGCAGCCTCGTCCCGGCCGGGCAGGAACACATCTCCGGGGCGTCCGCCAGGGGCGAGGCCGCCGTTCTCTGCGCACCTCACTCGGCGGCTTTAGCCGGTGCGCTTGGCGCGGCGGGCGGTGGGCTGGCGGCGGGCGATGCGCTGCCCGTCGAGCTGGTGTCCTTCTTGGATGAGCCGCTCTCGGACTTGGCTCCCGCCTGATAAGACGACGAGCGGTAGTCGGTTTGATAAAACCCGGAGCCCTTGAAAATGATGCCGGCACCCGTTCCCAGCAGGCGTTTGACGCGACCGTCGCAAGCCAACTGCGGACAATCCTCGAGTTTGGCATCGTTCATGCTCTGAACCACCTCAAAACGGTTTCCACATTTCTGGCATTCGTAATCGTAAGTTGGCATGGTGCACAGGACCGATAGCAGGATTTTCGCGCGGTGCAAGCCCGGCTTTTAGCGAGTGGGGGGCTTGTGATGTTGACCTCAGCCCGGTTTGAGCCTAGCCTCGGCCGTCCCATGAAGTCTTCAATTTTCCTGACCGCCCACGCCGCCGCCATTACCATGGTGAGTGGAGCGCTGATTGCCTGCACGGATTCGCAGCCCCCGGGCCCCTATCTCGGCGATTTTGGCGGGCTGGCGCGGCACGAACCCAGCGGCGGCCAGCACCATGCGGCACCGGCCATCCCGGACGACATTTCCTACTGGGATGGGGACGGGGTGAGCGGCGCGGCGCTCATCAAGATCAACCGCAGCGAGCAAAAAGCCTCGTTTTACAAGGGCGGAGTGTTGGTGGGGGTGTCACGGATTTCCAGTGGCAAGGAGGATCACGGCACGCCCAAGGGCGTTTATAAAATCAAGGAAAAGGACAAGGACCACAAATCCACCATTTACGGTGTGTTCAAGATCGGCAACCAGACGATCAATGACAACGTCGATATCCGGGTGGATAAAGTTCCGCCGGGGGCGGTGTTCGTCAATGCCCCGATGCCCAATTTCATGCGTTTTGCTGATGGCATCGGCATGCACACCGGCTACCTGCCGGGCTACGCAGCCTCCCACGGCTGCGTCCGCATGCCCGATCAGATGGCCATGAAATTCTTCGAAAACGTCCAGATCGGCACCCCCGTCATCGTCGAGTGAGACTGGAATACGCGTGCGACGGCGCAATTTCCCGATAGACCAGGCGCTGCCCCGCAGTAATTCATCGCCATGACCCCATCCATCCCCGGCCGTCCGTCCCCGCGTCGTTCCAACCTCCGCCACCTGCTGGTGCATGGTGTGCTGCCGCTTGCGATGGCAGCCATGGCAAGTGCCGAAGACCCACAGCCGCCGGTGATCACCCCCGGTGCCACGCCGGGTGCCGCGCCATCGGATGCCATCGTGCTGTTTGATGGCACGGATCTATCCAAATTTCGCGGCGAACGCAGCCCCGAGCCCAAATGGAAACTCGAAAACGGCGTGATGGAAACCACCCCCCAAGGCGGCATTTTCTCCAAAGAGGAATTCGCCGACTGCCAGTTGCACGTCGAATGGGCATCCCCCACCGTCGTCAAAGGCGACGGTCAGGGCCGCGGCAACAGCGGCGTCTATTTGATGGGCCGGTATGAGATCCAGGTGCTCGACTGCTTCAACAATCCGACCTATCCCAACGGCCAGTGTGGCGCGTTTTACGGCCACAACGCGCCGCTGGTCAACGCCTGCCGCAAGCCCGGCGAGTGGCAGACCTATGACATCGTTTTCCACGCACCCAAACGGCTCGCCGATGGCAAGCTGCAGCCGGGGTCCTACACCGTGTTGCACAATGGCGTGCTCATCCAGGACCACATCGCCGTCGGCGAAGAGAGCACCACCGCCGCCCCGCTCACCGGGCTGGTCGACAAAGCCCCGCTCTATCTGCAAGACCATGGCAATCCGGTGCGCTTCCGCAACGTGTGGCTGCGCAAGCTGTAAGGACTGCTGCTGCGCATGCCTGCCGCGTCTCGCGGCAGGTATCCAAGCAACGCCAGGGGCAAAATGCAGCTGGTTGCCCCTATCAGATTCCATGATTCCAGAGCCAGTTCCCAGCACTTCGCTGCCAAGCGCGGCGCTCGTGAATTCCGCTCAGGGCTTGCGCAGTGTCCTTAGCGCCACGCCTTGCTTGGTGATTTTGACCGGCTTGATGAGCCCTTGCGCATCGAACTCCATGCGGTCGATGCAGGTCACGCGGTGATTGCCATCGGTTTCGGTCAGCGGGCGGCGGTGATAGACAATGTACCAGAGGTCCGCCGCGGCATCGTGGATCACCGAGTGGTGCCCGGCACCGGTGCCGACCTGCGGATCTTGCTGGAGGATTTTGGCGACGCGCTTGAACGGACCCAGCGGCGAATCGGCTATGCCATAGGCCACCGAGTAATCCGGCCCGGTCCACCCGCCCTCCGACCACATGAAATAGTACTTGCCCTGCTTCTCGACGATGGCGGGTGCCCACAACGCGCGCCGCACCCAAGGAACCGCCTGGGTGTCGAGAATGCGCTCGTGTTTGTCCCAGTGGACCAGATCGGTCGAACTGAACGCATCAAAATGGGTTTGCTCGTCATAGGGCGCGGAGTAGGTCGGGAAGACCCAGTATTCGTTGCCGAAGATCGCGCCCTCCGGATCCGCGTACCAACCAGGGAAGATCGGATTGCCAGCGCGGGACTCACTGTTGGCAGGCTCCGCGCCAACCGGATGGACGGCGGCGGCTGCGATTAGAATCGTCAGGATAAGAGTGGTTTGCATGTCAGGGAATTGGGGTTCTGCGGGGAATGACCGTGAAATCAGGGTTGTTTGTCGGCCTTTGCCTGGAGGCTGGCGGCGAGCTTTTGGATGGCCTCGGCGGGAATGATCACACTTTCGTCGTGGACGGTGGAGCTGATGCCCAGCAACTCGCCGTGAAGGGTGTAGACGGCAACGCCGCCGGCAACCCCAACCGACGGCACATACAGGCGCCGTGGCGTGGTTAGGACAGCTGCAATCTGGAGCTGCGAAGCGGTCGCGGCGCGTTGGAATTCAGAACCGAGCCGCTCGACTGCCAGCAGGTCTTCCAAGAGCACCGGCGCGCCCTTGGCCAGCGGCGGGGCCGGTGGCATCGCAACGTCGGCCCCCGCGGCACGCACGCGGACAAATGCCAGACCAAGGGTGGCATCGGTCAGCACCAGATCGGCTTCGCTTTCGGTGGCGTCGCTGCGCAACAGGGCCACCTTGGTGAGCTCGCCGCTATTCTTCGCCTTGGGTTTGGCTCCGCCCGCGTCGCCGTCACTTTCATCCTCATCGCCGTCATCACCACCAATTTGAAAATTGGCCGGTCCCTTATTGGGGCCGCCCTCGATGGCCTTGAGTGCGGCGACGAGCAGGCCCTTGCCGTCGAAGGACACTGCGGGAACTTCAAAGGTCTGATCCTTGCCCTTGATCTTGCGGGTCACGGAGAGGTTGACGGTGCTGTCCTGGCGCTCAGTGAAGGCCTTGGCGGCCGCCACTTGCAATGAATCGGCATCCCCGGCCGACAGGGGCTGGATCGCTGCAGCGATCAGGGCAAAGGAACAAAAGGTGGAGAGGTGGTTCATGGGGCTGGGTGGGTGTTGATTGTTAGTCAGATGATATATGTTAGGGGATAAACTTGGCGGCGAGGCGGGCGATCTCGGTGGCGGGCAGGACGAAGAGGCTGGCGGAGAGAATGCCACCGCTCTGCTTGCGGCAGGGAATGACTGACATGCCGATGAACGCGCCGTTCCGGTCCAATACGAGGCTGCCGGGTTCGGCAGCGGGACCGGCTACATCATACAATGGCACTGGCGGAGGCGTGGCTTGCACAATCCTCACCACGCGGACCGTGGGGGCGCGGTCAAATCCGGCACCAAGACGCGTTAGAGCAAATGCACGGGAGAACGGCAGCGGGGCCGCCAATTCCTTGACCCTTGCGATCGCGGGCATGCCTTCAGCCGGCGGGGTGTTGGCCTTGACCAGGGCCAGGCCGGCGGCAGGTTCGCTGCGCAGCAGCTCGGCAGGATACTCCTGGCCGGCGGCGGTGATGATTTTCACGCCGGAGAGGGTGGATTTCATGCCTATCTTGATCTTGCCGAGCGGGGTATCAAGTTCGACGCCGTCGGTCATGAGGCTGGTGGGATCCAGCGCGGCGAGCGGTGCGGCGACCAGCCCGTCGGATTGGATGATGATGCCCTTGGCGGTGACGCTCTGCACCTGTTCCTTTTGCCCGGCCAACATGCCGGCGAGCGCGGGCGGCCCCTCGAGGAGTTCGGGTTTGATGGTGATGGTGGCATTAATCTCAACGAGAGCCTGCTGGTTTTTAGCAATCAGGGCTTCGGCTGAGGTGGCGTCAAAGTCGGCGGCGCGCAGCGACAACACGGCGGCAGCGGTGAGCATGGCGAGCAAGAGACAGGTGGGGCGTTTCATGATGGAGTATTAGGTTAGACAGGGAGTGCCGCTCATTTATCGGCCAGCCAGGACGGTTCGAGTTGGAGAAAGAGGTTGCGCACGCCGCGTTGGACGAAGAAAACGGTCTGCGCCTGTTTGGCGGACTTGAGGGTGGCGAGCACCTTTTCCAGGCTGGCGGCTCCGGCGATCGGTGCGCCGTCGATGGTAAGGATCAGGTCGTCCTTGAGCAGTCCGGCGAGCGACGCCCAACCGTTGGGCGTGACGTCGGTGACGCGCGCGGCTTTGAGCAGGCGCGGGATGTTTTTCTCGTCCTTGAACGAATCAGTTAGATCACGGGCGGAAAACTCGAAGTCCGCGTCGTGGCATTTGGCCACGTCGTTTTCATCGGCCGGACTGGCGGCCAGAGTGATGGAGGCGTTCTGGTGCTTGCCGTCCCGGATGAACTCGAACGCAGTGACAGCGTCCGGGCCGCGTTCGGCGATGCCTTCCGAAAAGACCCGCACATCTTCCGGTCGGCGGGTGGCGATGACCTTGCCGTCGATTTTGATGAGGATATCCCCGGCCTGGAGCCCGCCCTTTGCAGCCGGGCTGTCGGCCTGGATGCGGGTGATGCGCACCCCACTGCTGCCTTTGAGTTGCAGGGCGTCGGCGAGTTCGGGGCCGAGCACCTGGACGTCGGCACCGAGCCAACCGCGATCTGCGGTCATGGGGTTCTGGCCCTTGGGTTCTGGGCCGACTTTCACGACTGTGAGGTATTTATCGTGGGTCAGGCCGCGTTCGAAGGCGACGAGCACAGATTGGGGCCCCTTGGCCTCCGCGGGCAGCGAGCGGTTGAAGCCGCGGAAGTCATCGATGGAGCGGATTTCCTTGCCGTCGATGTGGGTGATGACGTCCTGGGCGTTGAGGGCGGGTTTGGCATCGGCGGCCGGGCCGCCGGGCCGCACGCTGTGGACCTGGATACCATGGGTGCTGTCGCGTTTCAACTCGATGGCACCCATCGGCGAGATGCCCCGCGCGGTCATGCCCCAGGGGGTGAATTCGGCTTCAAAGTCTTGCATCGGCGCACGGGCGATGACGTCGACGGTCCATGCGGCGGGCTTGCCATCCTGTTGGCCGGCGAGTGAAATCCGGCTGCCGACCTTGCTGCCTAACACCAATGCGTTGAAAACCGGCAGGTCTTCCGGCGAGCGGCAATCAAGGAGTTGGGTGGCACCGAGTTGTTGCAGGAGGTCGCCTGGCTTGATGCCAGCCTTGGCGGCGGGACTGCCGGGAAACACGCTGGCCACAAGCACGCCGTGGTGCTGGCGGTCGCCGCGCATGAGTTCCTGCACTTCAAGGCCGATCCAACCGCGGACCACAGCGCCTTTATCGATGAGCTGGGCGGCCACTTCCTTGGCGAGATTGCCGGGGATCGCGCCGCCGAGACTGCCGATGCCGACTTCGTTGACGCCGACGATCAAGCCGTCTGAATTGACCAGCGGGCCGCCGCTGTTGCCGCCGAAAATCACTGCGTCATGGCCGATCCAGCGGACCAGTTCGCCGACGTTTTCGCCATCCAGCACCAAGCCGCCACCCATGAGCTTGGGCGCGATCATTTCGGTGTTGGCCACGATCCCTTTGGTCACCGACTGCGACAAGGCTGCCGGACTGCCGAGCGCAAAGACCGTATCCCCGACCTTGAGTTGGGCCGAATCTCCAAACGTCGCAACCGTCAGCGGTGCCTCCGGATGCAGTCGGGCGGATAGATCGAGCTTGATGATCGCCAGATCGGCCAGCGCGTCGGTGCCCACCAGGGTGGCGGGAATTTCCTCGCGGTCCGCCAGAGTACAGCGGAAACGCGTGCCGCGGCCCGCGACGTGATGGTTGGTCAGAACATAGCCGTCCGCACGGATGATCGAGCCACTGCCGAAGCCGTGCTGCTTGAACATTCTGCCATCGACGCCTTCCTCCATCAGAACCTCGATGCGCACAATGGCGGGTTTGGCGAGTTCCATCACCTTGTCGACCTCCGCGGCATGGCCGGGAAGATAGGAACTGGCGATGGAGGCAAAGCAGAGCGTGATGCGGCGGATAGGGATAGTCATGAAATTCACACGAGTAGCGTCGCCCCGGTGGATTTTGCGGTAATTATTTGGTTAATATCTCACGGCTCAGGCGTTGCGGCCTCAATCCCCTGCTGCGGGACGTCCGACAGGCCGCAACGGTTGCCGCAGCCATCACCGCCGCGGCAGGGCGCGGCCCGACGATTTCCCTCCATGGATCCAGCTCATTTTCCCGGATCAAATTTAGTGCAGGGCACTCACTGGTTCGCGATGGCGGTGGCGGCGATGTGGCCGGTGGTCCATGCGGCTTGGAAGTTGAATCCACCGGTGAGGCCATCGATGTCGATGCACTCGCCGGTGAAATACAAGCCGGGTGTGACGCGGCTTTGCATCGTCTGGAAGTCGATGGCGTCGCGGTCGATGCCGCCGGCGGTGACGAACTCGTCCTTGTTGGTGGTTTTGCCGGTGGCCTCGAAGCGCGCAAGTTTCAATGCGTCTAGCAACCGTTGGCTCGCCGCCTTGGGCAATTGGCCCCAAGGGGTGAGGTCCGCGATATCACAACTGGCGACGATGCGCTCCCACAAGCGCCGCGGAATGGGAGCAATCGGCGTGTTGCGAATGAGTTTGGCACCCTGGGAGTGGCGGATTTCAGCGAAGCGAGCGACGAGTGCGGCGGGCTTCAATTCGGGCAGCCAATCGACGATGAATGGGAAATGGTGGTTGGTTTCCGCCATGGCGCGGGCGTCCCAGGCGGAAAGCCGCAGGATGGCGGGGCCGCTGAATCCCCGGTGGGTGATGAGCAGGGGGCCATGTTGGGCGGGTTTGCACCCGGCGCGGCGGACCGCCACTTGTGGGTGGGCGACGCCCGCCAAGTCGCTGATGCGGGGGTCGCTGACGTTGAATGCGAAGAGCGAGGGGACCAGCGCCGCGATGGGTTGGTCGAGGTCGCCGAGTTGCTGCAGCAGCGGGCTGCCATTGAGAGAACCGGTGGCAAGGCAGACCGCTCGCGCCTCGAGCGGGTCCGCCAGATTGGCAAAGCGCAGAGAGAATCCGCCGGATGCGAGCCGGCTGATGCCGATGAGCGGATGATTTTGATAGAGCGGGATCTTCAGCTTGCCGGCGCGATCGAGGAAGCAGCGGATGATGGTCTGCGCGGAATCGCTGTTAGGGAACATGCGCCCGTCCGGCTCGGTCTTGAGGATGACCCCGAAGCGCTTGAACCACGCCACGGTATCGGCGGGTTGCCAGTGATGGAAGGCACCGAGCAATTCGCGGGCGCCGCGGGGGTAATTTTTCGCCAGCTCGCGCGGATCGAAACAGGCGTGGGTCACGTTGCAGCGGCCGCCGCCGGAAATGCGGACTTTTTGCAGGAAATGAGCGCTTTTCTCAAAGATGGCGACGCGCTTGCCGGCGGCCAATTCCGCATATTGCAGCGCGGTGAAAAACCCGGACGCACCACCGCCGATGACGGCGAGATCGAGGGGTGGCGGGCGGGCGTTCATGGCCGCAAGGTGGGCACGGCGGGTGCCACTAGAAAGCACAAAGTTGAAATTCATCTTGCCGGATCCGATTGGCATTTCCAGTCTCTGCGGACTGTGAACCGAATGGAATCCGAGTTTATTTTCGCCCTCTGCAATCCGGGGGCGGAAAACGCGTTGAAGCTGGAAGCGGAATCGATGGCCCTGGGCTGGCGGCTCAGCTATCAGCGCCGCGGCTTCGTGACCTTCAAGGCGGATGGGCCGTTTACGCTCGAAGCGCTGGATGCGCCACTCGCCTGCGCGAGGCGTCTGTGTCTTTCGCTGGGCAGAGCGCCGACGCGGGATGAGGCGCTGCGGCGCATCGAAGCAGCTGCGGTGATCCATCACGCCCGGTATTTCGAGCGCAAGATGCAGGGCCTGCCTTGTGCGGCCTGCCTGCGCATCGGCCAGCTCGTCGGCACGGTGGTCGAGCTCGGGCCGACTGAATTCTGGGCGGGCCTGCACCGCCACGCGCCCTTTCTGAGTCCCGATCCAGCGGGCGATTCGGGGGTGGTGATGCCGCTGGAATCGCCTTCGCGGGCATGGCTGAAATTGGAGGAGGCCGTGCGGTTTTTCGCCTTGCCCCTCACCCCCGCAGACATCGTCGTGGAACTCGGCTGTGCCCCCGGCGGCGTCGTGTTAGCACTCTTGCAACGCGGGATTTCCAGCGTCGGCGTGGACCCCGCAAAAATGGCGGAGGTGGTGCTCGCGTCGGCCATCGCCAACCGCTCCGATACCCCGCCTGACAAACCCTGGTTTTTCCACTGCCGCAAACCCGCTGCCCTTGCCAGCAAGCGCGACCTCGGGCCGGGCGTGAGTTGGTTCATGTCCGACATGAACCAGTCGCCCGAGGTGGTGCTCAAGGAATGCGCGCGGTTCTGCAAGATGGCTCCGGGCATCCGCGGCGTGTTGATCACCCTCAAACTCACCGATCTGCTGCAGATCAGTGACAAGGCGCGATGGATCGCCGCCCTAACGGACATGGGCTTCCCCACCATCCGCCTGCAGCAACTCAGCGTGCATCACAAGGAGTTCGCGCTGCTCGGAATGAGGAGCGGCGACGTCCGAATCGCAGTGAGACCATGAGGGGCCCCCTCCGGACGGCGGGCTCGCAAGGGGGGGACACGGGTCCCCCGTGAAAAAATAGCGGATAGACCCTGCCTCGCCTCTTTTTGCACGCGGGGACAGGAGTCCCTGCTCCCTGGAAATGAGCCACGCCTCCGCTACTTGCGCCCGAAGCCCTCAACCTTGAGCCACGAGGTGCAATCGCGCGTCCAGTCGAGCCATTTGCCAGGGTCGTAGTTGCCGCTGCCGAGGCCGAGGCCGTGGTTGCCCTTTTCATAGATATGCAAATCGAAGCGCACGCCGGCGCGGCGCAGGGCGAGGGCGAAGTCGAGGGTGTTTTCCACCTTCACGGCGTTGTCCTCCCAGGTGTGCCAGAGAAAGCACGGCGGAGTTTGCGGGGTGACCTGCAGTTCATTGGAGAGCAACTTCACCAACTCCGGGGACGGGTCCTTGCCTAGCAAGTTCTCCCTGGACCCGCCGTGGGTGTTGGGTCCCATCGAGATGACCGCATAGCACAGGATACCCACGTCCGGGCGCGAACTCTGGCGCTCCACCACATCGCTGGCTGTGGCGTTGCCCGCATCGAAATGCGTCAGCAAGGTCGAGGCCAGATGGCCGCCGGCCGATGAACCCATGATGCCAACTCGCTTGGGATCGATTTTCCACTCGGCGGCACGGGCGCGCACCAATCGCACGGCCCGGGCGGCGTCGCCGAGCATCACCGGATGACGGTAGCCGGCGCTGCCGAGACGATACTTGAGCACGAAGCCGGCGATGCCCTGGGTGTTGAGCCACAGCGCGTAATCCTTGCCCTCATGCCCGGCGAGCCCGCCGTAGCCGCCGCCGGGGCAAATGACCACCGCCGCGCCTGTGGCCAGCTCGGGCGTCGCCAGAAACGGCGTGAGTGTTGGAATATCTTTGTCATCGCTGCCCAACGCACCGGGAGCCGCAGCGGGCCACAGGTGAACGGGCTCCTGGGCGAGAACCTGGAACGTGGAAACAAGCGCTAGCGTCATGCCGGTGAGAAGTTTCATGAGGCCGCAGGTTAGAGCCAATCGCCATCGACTGCAACGCGCAATTGCGCAATCGCGGCCAGCATCAGCCATCACCGCCTGCGGCACGGCACTTGCCATGAGTCGTGTGAAGAACTGAGCGAGCGAGAAGGCGCGGGTGAGCATGCCTGTGGCATGGCCGCGCCCACACTCACGGGCATAGCTGGCCATGCCCCGCTTCACCATTCAGCCCCCCACCCCGCACCGATTGCTGCATTTTGGTTTTCCAAGCGGCCGCAGCCATGTATCCTCCGCTTGCCATGCTTTCGAATACCTTTCTCACTTCGCTCCAGTCCACCCTCGAAGAAATCAGCGCCGCCGGTCTCTACAAACGCGAACGCCTGATCACCTCCACCCAGAACACCAGCGTGCGCCTCCACGACGGCCGCAGCGTCATCAACCTTTGCGCCAACAACTACCTCGGCCTCGCCGATCACCCGCAGGTGGTCGCCGCCGCCCACGCCGCACTCGATGAGTGGGGCTTCGGCATGGCTTCCGTGCGCTTCATCTGCGGCACCCAGACCCTCCACAAACAACTCGAGGCAAAACTCTCCGCCTTCCTCGGCACCGAGGACACCATCCTTTATCCGAGTTGCTTCGATGCCAACGGCGGCCTCTTCGAAGTCCTCCTCTCCGAGGACGACGCCGTCATCTCCGACGCCCTCAACCACGCGTCCATCATCGATGGCGTGCGCCTCTGCAAGGCCAAACGCTACCGCTATGCGAACAACGACATGGCCGACCTTGAAGCCCAGTTGCAGGCCGCCGATGCCGCCGGGGCGCGCTTCAAGCTCATCACCACCGACGGGGTGTTCTCAATGGATGGCATCATCGCGCAACTCGACCATATCCATGCGCTGGCCCGCAAGTACGGAGCCATCGTCCATTTCGACGATTGCCATGCCACCGGCTTCCTCGGCGCCCGCGGCCGCGGCACCCACGAACACTGCGGCCTGTTTGGAGAAATCGACCTCACCACCGGCACCCTTGGCAAGGCCCTCGGCGGCGCATCCGGCGGTTACACATCCGGCAAACGCGAAATCATCGAACTGCTCCGCCAACGCTCGCGACCCTATCTTTTTTCTAACAGCGTAGCCCCGCCCATCGTCGCCGCCGCCATCTGCGTGCTCGAAATGCTCTCCACCTCCACCGCCCTGGCCGAGCGCGTCAAGGACAACACCGCCTACTTCCGCAACGCCATGGCCGGCACCGGCTTCAACATCAGCGGCAGCGCCCACCCGATCTCGCCGGTCATGTTAGGCGATGCCGCCCTCGCCCAGCGCTTCGCCGACAAGCTCCTCGAGCGCGGCGTCTATGCGGTGGGCTTTTTCTATCCGGTCGTGGCGCAGGGCAAGGCGCGCATCCGCACCCAAATCAGCGCCGCCCACACCCGCGAGCAGCTTGACCAGGGCATCGATGCCTTCATCCAAACCGGCAAGGAACTCGGGGTGATTTGAAGGGGAGCGGGGAGCCCCTCGCCCCAGCCGGAGCGTTCGGAAAACCGCTCCCTGCCTGATGATTCGGCCTGCCCATGGCAGCCCGTTTGGCGGCGTGGTCTTGCGGCGTGGTCTTGCGGCGTGGCGATGCACCGGAGGGGGAAGACTCTTGCCCCTCCCGTGACACAATAGAGCAGATCGCTCAATCCAGGCTGTTCATTTACCCGGCGACAGGAGCGCCCCCGCCGTTAGGGCGACGCCGGGCCAGGTGCGGCCGGAGTCGGCGGTGGATTGGGAGTTGACGGGGCGCCGTCGGGAGGCGGCACCACGGGAGGCACCACGGGCGGCACCACGGGAGGCACCACGGGCGGCACCACGGGAGGCACCACGGGAGGCGGGATGGGTTTGGGCAGGGTGTCCTGCCATTCATGCAGCGTGTAGCCCGAGCCGATGCCGCCGATTTCGGTGAGGAGCTCGTAGCAGCGCTGACGCCATCTGGCGTAGTCCGGTGGCCCGCGCTCGGGGTCGGCGCTGCCGGGGAAGATCACATAAGCGACCTTCAGATCGGACACCGGCCTGTTGTTAGATAAAGCACGGGGGTTGATTTGTTGGGCCATGCGCAGTGACGCTTCGCCGACGACGTAGCCCGGGCCGCCATCGCCGACGATGGCCGGATAGAGTTTTTCGCCATGGACGACCACGGCGAAGTCTCCGACCTTGGGAGCGAACGGGTCATTTTTGGCGGCCAGCAGGGTGACGGGAACGACGATGAACGGATCGTGTTCGCCAATGAGGAAGCTGCGGGATTTCAGGTCCGCCACGCCGCGCTTGAGATAGGCGATGCGCTCGCGCAGCCATTTTTTGCGCTCGGCCGGGGTTGCGCGCTCGGCGAGTTCCTTTTCCGCATCCTTGATCCGGCGCTCCCAACCGGCCACCATCGGATTGGGCACCGCGGATTTTTTCGGCCACCCATAACTGGTGAACGGCTGATAGTGCGCCGAGGTGACGATGGCCTCCGGCATCGCCGCGAGGCGGTCGCCGTCGGAACCGTCCGAAACCACATCCATGTCCGCCTGCAGATAGAACACCCGCCGGCCGTTGTCGGCGCGCAAATTGAGCATGGTTTCGCAGTCGAAGAAGTTATGTTTTGTCAGGATCTCATTCAGCAGCGTGGCCTCCTTGCGGACGCGCGCCGTCTTGGTATCATACAACTTGCCGTACCAGGCGGACACCTCGGCGTTGGCGAGCAGCGCGGGCAAGCCCGGCAACAGCTTGGAAAGTTTGGGATTGGATGACTCGAGTTCAGCGAGGGTGGCGGCGGCGGCGGGCAGGCGCAGGCTGAGTTGATAGAAAGCGGTGTAGCTCGCCGCATCGACGCGTTCCTTGGAGGCGATGCCGCCTTTCACGAGCTTGATCTCGGTCTTGAACGGAATGCCCGAGCGCAGCAAGCGCACGTCGCTCACCGCGCCCGGCAGGCTGGGCAGCACCGGCGGCGCGGCGTCCTCGGTCTCGTCTTTGGGCTTGTCGGGTTCCTTGGTGGCAGGCGCAGCCGTGGCCTTGCGCATGGCGGCGAGTTCCAGGTCGAGTTTTTCCTCCATTTCGCTGCGCAGGCGCGACTCGATCTGGCGCCGGAGGTCGGCTTCATCGGCGGCGATGACCAGCGGTTTGGGGGCGATGATTTCCCGCAGGCCGCGTTTGATTTTTCCAGGAATGGAGGTGAACAACAACCCGAGCAGCCCGCAGGCGAGCAGCAGGCAGCCCGCACGCAGCCACGGAAAGCCACGCCGCTGGCGGTTTGAAACGCCTCGGTTGCCACCCAACAGCAAGTTGCGCAAGTTGCCCATAGGCCGGACTTTAGCAGGAACGCGCCGGGCATCAACCCCCATCCGAGAAACTCCGCACTCCTCCCTGCGGCCCCCTGCGCTGCCCAAAAATGCGCCGCCCCTGCGCGAGCCGATGTGTGGAGTGCGGCGGGAAGGGCGCAAGCCCGCCACGCCGCTTTGGCTCAGCCGAAAGAGAGCCGGGGATCCCGCTAGGTCCAAGCCGTCTCGCGCTTACCCATCGCTCTGGCTGGGGAATGCGGAGGCTTGATGACGGACCGGCCCTGGTCGAGGCCGCAGGGCGCGCCGCGATCGAGCCAAAGCGGTGTCGCGCTGGCGCTTGCCACACGCAGTCCACACTTGCGCTGCCCATGCGCAGCCAAAGCGGTGTCGCGCCGCGCTTGCCACCGCAGTCCACATCTGCACGGCCCAACCGCTTGTCCGGCTGGGTGAAGGTGCGGGTTCATGGTTCCATGCGCAACGAAACCTGACCATTGGGTTGGATATTGACCGGCAGAACGCAGGGTCTCTCGTTGATCGGACCGTTGAAGATGGTCGACCACCATTTTTCCTCCTTGTCCTTGAAGAACATGTTGTGCCCGCCGAACGGGATGGCCGGATAGCGGGCGCTGTAGGGGCCGTAAAGGTTCTTCGAAGTGGCGACCCAGCACGTGTATTTGCCCTCGTAGAGATCGGAGCCGGAGAGAACATACGTGTCGCCGGTCTTGAGCAGGAAAACTCCCTCGTAACCGATGTGGTCGAAGGAATCCTTCCCGTGCACCATCGCGCACAGGCCGGTGTGGTGGCCGGGGTCCGGGTCGGGGACGCTCAGCGTCAGTTTCCGCATCGGCTCGGCGGGCCCCGTCAGGTCTGACTTGAGTTTGCGGATCTTGCCGCAATGCCAGACAAAATAGAGAGTGCCGTCGCTGTCCTCGAAGAGCGAGGCATCGATCTCGTCGCCGAGGCGTTCGTTAGGGGACACATCGACGTATGGACCCTCCGGCTTACCGTTGGTGCTCTTGAGAAGGCCGCTGCCGCAGTTCTCGTAATGGTCGCCCACCTGCCAACCCGGCATGCTGTAGGTCAACCAGAAGGTGCCCTTTTTATAGTGGATTTCCGGGGCCCAAAGCGGCTTCTTGGCCTCTAGGTAGGGCTTGTGCCACGGGCTGTCGCCATACCGCCAGACCGTGCCCAGAGGTTCCCACTTCGCCATGTCCTTGGACTTCCAGACCCGGATGCCATTGGCGTTGTTGAATCCCCAGAACGGCTCGCTGGTCCCGGTCAGATAATACGTGCCGTCGGGGCCGAGGCAGATGGACGGATCGCGCATCGGTTCGTCGAACAACTGCCGGACTGCGGGTTTGAGGTCCTTCAACGATTCGGACAGGGTCGGAAGCGGCTTGGGCGCGTCTGCCTGCGCCAGGCTGACAGCCGGGGTCAGGGTGCCAAGGATAGCCAGGAGGATCACTACGGGTTGGATCGATTTCATGATAGCAGTTTAGGGGATTTCTACTGTGCCATCGCCCCGCGCCGTTCAAATTTCGCCCCAATTCGCGAAAATGGCCTCCAATTCCTCGCGGTCCACCGCGTCGAACGCCCCGGCCACCCGGGCATCGGCGTCGAACACCGCCACCACCCGCCCCTGCGCATCGCGCAGGGGCACCACCACCTCGCTGGCCGACTGGGCGTCGCAGGCGATGTGGCCGGGATACGCGTGCACATCCCCCACCACCTGGGTTTCCCCTGTGGCCCAAGCGGTGCCGCAGACGCCGCGTCCCCACCCGATGCGGCTGCAGCCCGGGGTCCCCTGGTAGGGCCCGATCACCAGCGAGGCACCGCTCACCCGGTAAAATCCCGTCCAATAAAAGTGCGGCATCAGCCCGTGCAGGACCGCCGTCACCCCCGCCATGCGGGCGATCCGGTCCGGCTCAGCGGCCACCAGGCCGCCGATCCGCAGGGCGGCTTGCGCGTAGAGTCGGCGTTTCTCGGCCGCGGTCGGCACCGTCATTGGTTCGTTCACAGGCCGGAAATACACCCGCCGCCGCCGCCAGCCAAGCCCGCCACGCAAAGAATTTTCCATTTCCTGCAAACTGAGTCATGACAAACCGGCCCGCATCCCTACAATCCCCCCGTGAGCTATCAGGTCTTCGCCCGGAAATACCGCCCGAAAACCTTCGACGATGTCCTGGGACAGGACCACGTTGTAAGGACCCTCCGCAATGCGATCGCCCAAAAGCGACTCGCCCATGCCTACTTGTTCGTCGGCCCCAGGGGCACCGGCAAGACATCCACCGCGCGAATCCTCGCCAAAGCCCTCAATTGCCCGGGTGGTCCCAAAATCGATTTCGATCCGGACGATCCCATCTGCATCGAGATCGCCGAGGGCCGCTCGCTCGATGTCCTGGAAATCGACGGTGCCTCCAACAACGGCGTCGAGCAGGTTCGCGATCTGCGCGAGTCGGTCCGCTTCGCCCCCGCCTGCGGCCAATTCAAGATTTACTACATCGACGAGGTCCACATGCTCAGCAACGCGGCCTTCAACGCCTTGCTCAAGACGCTCGAGGAACCGCCGCCGCATGTGAAGTTCATCTTCGCCACCACCGAGGCTAACAAGATTCTGCCGACCATCCTGTCGCGCTGCCAGCGCTTCGATCTGCGGCCGATTTCCACCGAAACCATCTCGCAGCACCTGCTCCACATCGCCTCGCTGGAGGGTATCACCCTCGAGCAAAGCGCCGCCTGGGCCATTGCCAAGGGTGCCGACGGCGGTATGCGCGACGCCCAATCGATGCTCGACCAGCTCGTCGCGTTTTGTGGCAACACGATCCAGGAAGCCAACGTGCTCGATGTGTTCGGGTTCACGTCGCGCGAAAAGGTCGCCGCCCTGACCAGCGCGTTGCTGGTCCGCGACACGCCCGCCGCCTTGTCATTGGTGCAAAAGGAAGCGGAAACCGGCCGCGACCTGGCCCAACTCCTCGGCGAGCTCATCGGCTGCCTGCGCGCCTTGCTCGTCGCCAAACTCGACCCCACCGCCGATGGCGAAGGCATCCCCGGCCCGCTGTGGCAGGGCCTGACGGCTGCCGCCGGGACCTATCAACCCGACCGCATTCTCGCCACCATCGACGTGTTCGCCGAGACCGAGGGCCGCATGAAATGGGCGACCAACAAGCGCCTCCACTTCGAACTCGGCGTCATCAAGGCGATCCAGACCCTCGGTGAAATCCGCCTCACCGACGTCATCAGCGTCCTCACCCGCGGCGCCGATTTTCTCCCCGCCGCGCCGCCGACAGATCTCGCACCCGCCAGCCCAAGCGCGCCGAGCGCCGCCGAGCTGGCACCACCCGCATCCCCTCCCCCGGCAACAACGGCAACTGTCGCGACACCGACACCGACACCGGCACCGGCACCGGCACCGGCACCGGCACCGGCACCCGAGCCCGAGCCCGAGCCCGAGCCCGAGCCCGTGCCCGTGCCTGTGCCCGTGCCCGTGCTGGTGCCCGGGCCCACCAGCATCGTCGAGGAAACGCCGCCGCCACTCCCACAGCCGGTTCGGCCAAAGCCCCCCGCCGCCGCTTCATCGGGCATGTTCAGCCTCGATTCCCTCATAGCCGCGGCACCCGAGGCCAGCGAGCCACCGCCCGCGCCCGAGCCCCCGCCGTGGCAGGATGCGACCCCACCCATCGCCGCTGCACCACCCGTCCCACCGCCCGCGGCGGAAGATCCGTTTTACAGCGACCCCCTCATCCAAGCCGCCCTGGTGAAATTCGAGGGCAAAATCCTTAACTGACCCCGCCCCTATGAACCTCGCCAAAATCATGAAACAAGCCCAGCAGATGCAAGCCGGGCTTGCCGCCAAACAGGAAGAACTCGCCATCCAGATCGTCGATGCCTCCGTGGCCGGCGGCAAAGTCAAAGTCACCGCCACCTGTGCCGGCGATGTCCTGTCGATCAAAATCGACCCTGCTGTCATCGATCCCGCCGACGCCGAGTTCCTCGAAGGCCTCGTCCTCAAGGCCGTCCAGGAAGCCATCGCCAAGGGCAAGGCACAAGCCGCCGCCGAAATGAAAAAACTCACCGGCGGCCTCAACATCCCGGGAATGGGATGAAGACTCCAGACCGCTTCGCTCCAAGACAGAAGACCGCTGCGCTCCAAGACAAGATCAGAGCCGTTGGGCCGAGCATGGCGCTTCTTCCTCTTGTCTTCTGTCTTCTGTCTCAAAGTCTTCTGTCTTTTTCTTTATCATGACCCGCGAAATCCTCGCCGACGTCCTCGACGAAATTGCCCTGCTGCTCGAACTCAAGAACGAGAACCCGTTCAAAGTCCGCGCCTATCGCCAGGGGGCAGAGAGCGTGCGCAACTTCGATGGCGACATCGTCCAGCGCGCCGCCGACAAGCAACTCACCGGCATCAAGGGCATCGGCGAAGCCCTCCGCGACAAGCTCCACATCCTCGCCAGCACCGGCTGGCTGCCCTTCCATCAGCACCTCCGCGCCGAATTCCCCCCCGGCTTGTTCGACCTGTTTGACCTCCAGGGCCTCGGCCCAAAAAAAGTCAAAGCCCTCTACGAGGCGCTGGCCATCAGCTCCATTGCCGATCTCAAACTCGCCTGCGAGGCCGGCAAGGTCGCCGCGCTCACAGGCTTCGGCACCAAGACCCAAACCAAAATCCTCGAGGCCATCGCCCTGCGCGACAAATTCGCCGATGCCTTCACCCTCGGCGCCATCAGCCCGCTCGTCGATGAGATGTTAGAGACGCTGCGGCTGCACCCGGAAGTCTCGCGCGCCACCGTCGCCGGCTCGTTCCGCCGCGCCAAGGAGACCGTGCATGACCTCGATTTTCTCGTCGCCACCAAGTCCCCCGCCCTCGTCTGCGAGGATTTCACCACCTTGCCACAGGTGGCCTCCATCATCGCTTGCGGCGATACCAAGGCGTCGGTGCGCCTGCACAACGGCCTGCAATGCGATCTGCGCGCCGTGTCCAACAGCCAGTTCGCGTTCGCCCTGCAATATTTCACCGGCTCCAAGGAACACAACGTCGCCCTGCGCTCCCTCGCCCTCAAACACGGCTGGTCACTCAACGAATACGGCTTCACAGCCACTGGCAAGTCTCCAACCCCGCCGCCCGCCACCATCCACGACGAACCAGATATCTATCACGCCCTCGGACTCGATTACATCGAACCGGAGCTGCGCGAAAACCAAGGTGAAATCGAGGCCGCAGCCGCCCACACCCTGCCCAAACTCATCGAACTGGACAACCTCCGCGGCACTTTCCACAACCACACCACCGCCTCCGACGGCCTCAATTCGCTCGAGGAAATGGTCGCCGAAGCCGTCGACATGGGCCTCCAGTACCTCGGCATCGCCGATCACTCGAAGTCCACCTTCATCGGCAACGGCCTCGACGAAACCAAGCTGTTGGCCCAACTCGCCGCCATCGCCAAACTCAATGCCTCCCAGCCGGATTTCCGCATCTTCGCCGGTTCCGAGGTGGACATCTTGCGCGACGGCACCCTCGACTTCGATGACTCGATCCTCGCCCAACTCGACTACTGCGTCGCCTCGGTGCACAACATCTTTAATCTGACCGAGGATGAGATGACTCGCCGGATCTGCCGCGCCATGGAAAACGAGCACGTCACGATGCTCGGCCACCTCACCGGCCGCCTGCTGCTCAAGCGCGAGGGCTACGCAGTCGACCACGCCAAAATCATCGATTGCGCGGCGGCCACCCGCACCATCATCGAGCTCAATTGCAGCCCGCTGCGCCTCGACATGGACTGGCGCTGGTGGAAGCGTGCCCGCGACCTCGGCGTGTTGTGCTCGATCAATCCCGACGCCCACTCCACCGCCCGGCTCCATCACATCGGCCTCGGCGTGCGCCTCGCCCGCAAAGGCTGGCTGCGCCGCCAAGACATCCTCAACACCCGCTCGCGCGCCGAAGTCGAGGCATTCCTCACCACCCCCAAGGCCGCCCGCTAAGGGAGGGCTCGGGCGGGCGTGGCGCATGGGCCGCGCAGGCATGGAGTGCGCGTGGCAAGCGCCAGCGCGACACCGCTTTGGCTCGATCCCACAACCCGCTGCGGCCCGACAATGACGCGGTCCGTCATAACAACCCGTCGTTCCCGGCTGGTGGGCGGCCATCCGCGAGACGGCTGGTGCCTGCTGACTTAGCGCGCTCTGATCGGAAAACTGGCGTCCCGCCTGTGACGGAAGACAGCGCGTCCCGCCTGTCCGCGCATGAAACGACAGGCTGGAAGCCCGTCGTCCATGACAGGCAGGATGCCTATCCTCCCGCTAAGTCAGCAGTATTGCGCGAGACGGCTGGTGCCTGCCGGCAACTCCGCAACTCCACCGGTTGAGCCAAAGCAGCGTGGCGGGCATCTGCCGGCGCGGGCATCTTGACGCCACGCCGAAACACGAATAGAGTGTCCTCGTGGGTATGAAAGCGTCTGACACCAACGATGTCGATTTCACGGCCGCACGCAGGCGGATGGTGGCCGAGCAGTTCACCGTACCCTACCGCGGCATCACCAACCGCAGGGTCTTGCAGGCGATGGCCACTGTGCCACGCCACGAATTCGTCCCCGCCGCGCAACGCCGCTGGGCCTATGACGACGGGCCCTTGCCGATTGGCTACGGCCAGACGCTGTCCCAGCCGTACATCGTGGCCTTGATGACCCAGGAGCTCAACCCACATGCCGCTGACCGCGTGCTGGAAATCGGCACCGGCTCCGGTTATCAGGCGGCCGTGCTCGCACAATTGGTCAAGGAGGTTTACACCATCGAGATCGTCGATATCCTGGCCGCGCGCGCCGCAGCCGATCTCCAGCGCTTGGGTTACCACAATGTGCATGTCCGCGCCGGCGATGGCTGCAACGGCTGGCCGGACAAGGCACCGTTCGACGCGGTCATCGTCACTTGCGCGCCACAGCACATCCCGCAACCGTTGGTGGATCAACTCAAGCACGGCGGCCGCATGACCATCCCGGTCGGCCCGCCGATGAACCAGGAGTTATATGTGTTAGAAAAGCGCGACGGCACGATTCACCAGCGCGAGGTGCTGCCCGTGCGTTTCGTACCGATGACCGGCGACGAAGATGAGGATGCGTGAAAAGGGGGTGCTGCGCGCCTTATTTTCACCACATCGGGGCGCTCCGCCCGTTTCATGACCCCGGCCTTTCCACTTTCCCGCCTTCAACTCTCCACCCACCTCGGCGAACTCTGCACCTCAGCGTTTACAGCTTCCGGGCTGGAAGACTGCGGCGGAGGCGCGTGCCTGCGGTCTGCGACTGGAGCCACGCCACGCGGGCACCTCAACCCTGGCTCTTGCGCTTGAAGTTGATAGCGACGGTGGACTTGGCGATGATGCCCTGAAGGAAGGCGACCTCCTCGGCATCCATGCTGTGTTCCACGCCATGGAGTTGTTCCTGGGCGCGCTGGATGGCGGACTCCGCTTGGGCGACGTCAATCTCGGCCTCACCCAGCGCCATATCGGTTAGGACGACGACTTGGGTCTGGGTGATTTCGGCGAAGCCCGAGCCCACGGCCAGAATGACCACCTTGCCATCATGCAGGTAGCGCAACTCGCCGGGTTTAAGCGCGGTGACCAGACCGGCATGCTGTGGCAGCACGCCCAATTCGCCATCCGCCCCGGGAAGATAGACGTTTTCCACAGAGTCGGAGAAAACCATTTTCTCCGGCGTGACGATATCAAGGTGCAGGGACATGGGGGGGGGGGAAGAAGGAGTTGTCAGTTGTCAGTTGTCAGTTGTCAGTTGTCAGTTGTCAGTTGTCGGTTGTCAGTTGTCAGTTGTCAGTTATCTGGTGCCACACTTGGGCATTTCCCTAAACTGAAAGCCGGCAACAAACTAACGGACAGATCAATTGCGGGCGACGGAGTCGATTCCGCCCTTCATGTAGAAGTTGCCTTCCGGGACATCGTCGAGTTTGCCATCGAGGATTTCGGCGAACCCTCTAACGGTATCCTCGATGGACACCAGCACGCCGGGGACGTTGGTGAAGACTTCCGCCACATGGAACGGCTGGGTGAGAAAACGCTGGATCTTGCGGGCGCGGAACACACTCATCTTGTCGTCATCGGACAATTCGTCCATGCCGAGAATGGCGATGATGTCCTGCAGGTCCTTGTAGCGCTGCAAAACCTGTTGGACGCCGCGGGCGACCCGGTAGTGTTCCTCGCCGATGACGTCGGGAGTCAACGCCTTGGAGGTGGAGGCCAGCGGATCCACCGCGGGGAACAACGCCTGCTCGGCCAGCGCGCGCTCCAGCACGACGGTGGCATCAAGGTGGGCAAACGTGTTGGCCGGCGCGGGGTCGGTCAAGTCGTCGGCTGGCACATACACCGCCTGGATGGAAGTGATAGATCCTTTGTTAGTGGAGGTGATGCGTTCCTGCAAGCCGGCCATTTCTTCGGAGAGCGTCGGCTGATAACCGACGGCGGAGGGCGTGCGCCCCAACAGGGCGGACACTTCAGAGCCGGCCTGGGAGAAACGGAAGATGTTATCGACGAAGAGCAACACGTCCTGGTTGTCCTCATCGCGGAAGTGCTCGGCCATGGTGAGGGCGGAGAGGGCGACGCGCAGACGGGCACCGGGAGGCTCGTTCATCTGGCCGTAACACAGAGCGACCTTGGAGCCCTCGGCCAGCACCGGGTTGCCTTGCGCGTTGAGCTTGGGATGGCCCTTGTCATCACGCTCGGTGGCGATGACGCCCGACTCGATCATTTCCCAGTAGAGGTCGTTGCCTTCACGGGTGCGCTCACCGACGCCTGCAAACACGGAGAAACCGCCGTGGGCCTTGGCGATGTTGTTGATGAGCTCCATGATAACCACCGTCTTGCCGACGCCGGCACCACCGAACATGCCGCCCTTGCCACCCTTGAGCAGCGGGCAGATCAAATCGATCACCTTGATGCCGGTGACCAACACTTCGGTATTGGCCGACTGCTCGACGAGCGAAGGCGCGGGGCGATGGATCGGCGAGCGCAACGTCGGGTCCGCGATCGGGCCGTTCTCATCGACCAAGTCGCCGGTGACGTTGAAGATGCGACCAAGCACCTGCTTGCCGACCGGCACGGCGATGGACTTGCCGGTGTCGGTTAGAACCATGCCGCGTTTGAGACCGTCGGTGGTGGACATGGCCACGGCGCGCACCCAGCCGTCACCAAGGTGCTGTTGGACTTCGAGCACCAGCTTGGTATCCACGCCGTTGAGGGCGTATTGGATTTCCAAGGCGTTGTAGATGGATGGCAGGTTGCTGGCTTTGGAGAAGTCCGCGTCGATGACGGCTCCAATAATCTGGACGATGGTTCCGGTGTTACTCATGGTGGGAAGGGAAAAGTGGGGCGGGTGGTGGCTCACTCCACCGCCTTCATGGCAGTGGTGATTTCGAGAAGTTCGGAGGTGATGGCACCTTGGCGGAGTTTGTTGTACTCGAGGGTGAGTTCCTTGATGAACTTGTTGGCGTTGTCGGTGGCGGATTTCATGGCGACCATGCGTGCCGAGTGCTCGGAGGCGCGGGCCTCGAGGTGGGCCTGGAACACCTCGTAGTTGAGGTAGAGCGGCAGGATGGCACCAAGCACTTCTCCGGCGTCGGGTTCAAACTCGAAGTCGCGGTCAGGGTCGTTCTTGTGGGCTTGGCCGGAGAACCCGCCTCCAATCAACTCAAACGCCTGGTCTTGGTCCGGTCGGTGGCCTTGCAGCGGCAGCAGGGTGACCACCTTGGGCTCCTGCCGCAGGGTGTTGTAGAAATTGGTGAAGGCGATGGTCACCTTATCGTAATTGCGCTCAATGAAGTGCTTGCTGATGAAAGTGGCGATCGGGCGGGTCTCGCCAAAGGGCACCGGATCCTTGACGGTGAAATCGGCAATGACTTTCTTGCCGAGTTTCTCGCAGACCGCACGCAGTTTGCGGCCGACGGTGATGAAGTCGGACTCCGGCGAGGTCTGCGCCATGATCTTGCGGGCCAGATTGGTGTTGATCGCGCCGCACAGGCCCTTATCGGTGGAAATGACCAGCACCAGCTCGCGGTTGCCGGGGCGCTGTTCGAGAAACGGATGGGTCTCGTGCGCGAAGTTCTTGCGAATGTCGTAGAGCACCTGCAGCAAATGGCGGGAATAGGCGCGGCCACCCAGCGCCTGGTCCTGCGCCTTTTTCATCTTGGCAGCGGCGACAAGCTGCATCGCGCGGGTGATCTGCGCGGTGTTTTTTACCGACTTGATGCGCCGGCGGATGTCGCGAAGGTTGGCCATGGGGGTGGTTGAGAGTTATCAGTTAGCGGTTATCAGGAAACGCGGGGATCGAACAGCAGGGGTCACTTCCAGCCGCGCTTGAAATCTTCAATGCCCTGCTTGACGGCATCCACCATGGCGGCGTCCTTCTTCAGGTCCGGCTTTTCATTGCGGATCTTGTCGAGCAACTCGCCCTTGCGGGTGTTGAAGAATTCACCGAGGCCGGCTTGGAAGCGGCGCACGTCGGCCACTTTGACGTCATCGAAGTAGCCGTTTTGCATGGCGAACAAATGGATACATTCCATTTCCATGGCCAGCGGACTGTATTGGTTTTGCTTGAACAACTCGACGATGCGCGCGCCGCGCTCAAGCTTCTTCTTGGTCGAGGCATCCAGGTCGCTGCCGAACTGGGCGAAGGCCTGCAACTCGCGATACTGCGCGAGGTCGAGCTTGGTGGTGCCGGCCACCGATTTGATCGTCTTGGTTTGCGCGGCGGAACCGACGCGCGACACCGAGAGGCCCACCGAGATGGCGGGCCGGATGCCCTGATAGAAAAGGTCGGTCTCAAGGAAAATCTGGCCGTCAGTGATGGAGATGACGTTGGTCGGGATGTAGGCGGACACGTCGCCGGCCTGGGTCTCGATGATGGGCAACGCGGTGAGCGAACCGCCACCAGCGGCGGCGGAGAGCCGGGCGGAGCGCTCGAGCAGCCGGGAGTGCAGATAGAACACGTCGCCCGGATAGGCTTCGCGGCCGGACGGGCGGCGCAAGATGAGCGACACCTGGCGGTAGGCAACCGCGTGCTTGGACAGGTCGTCGAACACGATGAGGCAGTCCTGCCCCTTGTCCATGAGGTACTCGGCGATTGCGCAACCGGCGTACGGGGCGATGTATTGCATGGCCGCGGCATCCGAGGCGGAGGCCGAAACGATGGTGGTGTATTCCATCGCACCGGCATCTTCCAAGATCTTCTGGGTGCGTGCGACGTTGGAGAGTTTCTGGCCGATGGCCACGTAGATGCAGTAGAGCGGCTTGTGGTTCTGCAACTTGCCTTGCTCGGCCGCCTTGTTTTGCAGGGCCTGCGAGATGATGGTGTCCACCGCAATGGTGGTCTTGCCGGTGGAGCGGTCGCCGATGATGAGTTCGCGCTGGCCGCGGCCGATGGGAATCATCGCGTCAATCGACATGATGCCCGTCTGCACCGGCACCGACACGGATTTGCGCTTGATGATGCCGGGGGCGATCTTCTCCATCGGATAGAACGCGGCCGCGGCGATTTCTCCCTTGCCATCGATCGGTTGGCCCAGCGCGTTGACGACGCGGCCCAACATGGCTTCGCCGACCGGCACGGACAACAGTTTGCCGGTGGTGCAGCACTCGGAACCGGCCTTGACCGCGGCATAGTCGCCGAGCAGCACCACGCCGACTTCGCTCTCCTCGAGGTTGAGCGCCATGCCGGTGACACCGCCACCAAAGTCAATCATTTCGTTGAGCATCACGTCGGAAAGCCCTTCGACTTTGGCGACGCCATCGCCGACCTGGCGGACTTTGCCGATGTTGGATTTTTCGACCGACGTGGTGATGCCGGCGATCTGTTGTTCGAGTTCCTGGAGAATGCTGCTCATAAGAGAAGTTAGCTGGGTGGGTCGGGGTTCGGCGGAGTGCTGTTAGATTCAGAGCGAATTGGCGAAGCGTTCGAGGCGGCCCTTGACCGAGCCGTCGAACACATCGTTGCCCACCCGGATGCGCAGGCCGCCGAGCAGGGAAGGAGTGATGAGATATTGGGCCACGAGGTCGGGACCGTATTGTTTGGCGAGTCCGGCAAGCACCCGCTCCCGGCTGGCGGCATCGAGTTCCACGGCGCTCTCCACGGTCACCTGGCGGCGCTCGAAGGCGAGGCGGGTCAGGCGCAGCAGGGCGGACAGGATGGCGGGGTAATCGCGCGGCTTGGCTTCCACCAGGCGGGCCGCCACGAGGCGCAGCTTGGCCTCGTCCAACCGGTCACCGGTGTGGCATAACCCGAACAGGCGGCGGGCACTGGCGGAGGCGGCTTTGGAGATTTTCATGGCGGCGTGGTGGAGGAGCTGACGGTGGATCAGGCTTCGACCTTGGTGAGGGCGGTCTCGTTGATGCGAAGCTGGTCGTCGGCCGTTAGAATCTTGCCGGTTGCCTGCGCGGCGGTGGCGGCCACCAGGCGGCCGAACTCGCGTTTGAGCTCGATGCTGAGGCGTTCGCGGTCGGCCTTGGCGGCGGCTTCCGCCTTCACCAAAATCTGTTGGGCATGGGCGATGGCCTCCTGGGCCTTCTGCTCGGAAAAGGCGGCGGCGCCGAGCTTGGCCTCGTTGATCATGCGCATCGCGTCGTCGCTCGCCTTGGCGATGGCCGCAGCCGTCGTCTGCTCGGACTCGGCGAGCTGCTTTTCAATCGCCTTGAGCTTGTCTTCGCCCTCGGCAATGCGCTCGCGGCGCTGCTCGAGCATGGCTTGGATGGGGCCGAAGGCGAATTTTTTCAGCACCCAGATGACCAGCACGAAGTTGAGGCAACTGGCAATGAAGAACGGCCAATTGACGCCGAATTTGCCGCAGAGTTCGGCAACCGGGTTTTGAGAGGATTCAGTGACTAAAGCGAGGACGGAGATCATTGCTGGCAGGTGTGGAAACTGAGCTAGGGAGAAAACGGGGAACGTGCGGGGGACGGGCGATCAAGCCTGCCCCCACACGGCAAAAGGCCACCTCCGCTTACTTGACGGCAAAGGCGGAGAGAATGAACACCCCTTCGGCAAGAGCGGCGAAAATGATCGCGTTGACCAAGATGGGGGTGGACGCACCGGGATTGCGACCGGTGGCTTCGGCGGCCTTGGAACCGAGGATGCCGATGCCTAGGCCGGCACCGAGTGCAGCCATGGCGATGTGGACGTTGCCGGTGATTTCAGCGAGCATGGGAATGATGGACATAATGATAGGTGGGGGGTGGTGGTTTGGTGTGTTGGTTTAAGGTGCCTTCCACGAGCCAGTCATGGTCAAGGCACCGAAATTGTCAGTGATGTTCGTCGCCGGCGTGTTCGCAGATGAGGCGCAAAAACACTGCGGTGAGCAACATGAAAACCAGCGCTTGCACGAAGCCAACCAGCAGTTCCATGAAGTAGAACGGCAGCGCCGGCAGGAACGCCAGGGATTTGGGAACCAGCTCCATGAGCTTATCCATCGTCTGTTCGCCGCCGTAGATATTGCCGAACAAACGGAAGGTGAGTGCCACTGGCCGGATCGCAATGGAAATGACCTCCAACACGCCCACCGCCAGGAAAATAGGCACCATGAACATGAGCATCAGCCCGTGGAAATCCCCCTTCGGCGCGAAGATGTGGACCAGAAAGCCCTTCACCCCATTCTCGGATATGGCCCAGTAAAACCACAGCACGGCAAACATCAGCGCCATCGCCAAAGTCATGTTCAAGTCGGCGTTGCCGCCGCGCAGGAATCCGACGATGTGGCCGTGCTCATTGTAGCGGCCGATGGTGCCCACTCCTGGAATGAGCCCCAACAAGTTGCTTACCAGAATAAAAAGGAAAATGCTGCCGAAAAACCAGAACGTCTTCTTCACCATGTAGCCACCCAGAATGCTGGAGAGGAAATCGTAGAGGCTTTCCACCACCCATTCGGCAAAGTTTTGAAAGCCCGCCGGCACCAGTGCCATGCGCTTGGTCGCCGCCCGGCAAAACAACGTGATCAGCGCCACCGCGATCCACACCATCACCATCGAATTGGTGATCGGCAGCCCCGGCCAGATCGCTTGCGCCTGCAGCGGCAAGCCCGCGGCCTCGGCCTCACCTCCGGCCAGCGCGGCTAGAGGCGTTAGAAAAAATACTGCAGTTGTGGGGAAAATGAAGCGCATGGATAGGACGCGCGGAAGATAGTTGCACCCCCTCGAACTCCGCAAGCGTTTTTTTCCGCAAATTTCAACATTCGCTGCGCACTCATTGATTTCCCCGGACTCCCGGCCACCATCCAATCCCTCGAATAATGCGGGATCAGCCCACCACCACGCTGCCGCCACGCCATCCATTCAGCCAGCGCCAAACCCGGCCAAACCACGCTCTAACACCCGCCGCAGGCCAGACCTGTGGCGGAATTGCAGCCGTCGGCACTTGAAAACGGCCAGCCATCAGCCGCTCAAGGCGCACAAGTCAAGCTCGCTCTAGGAAAAAATATATTTTCTTTCGCCAGATTTTTTCTTGCCAACCCTCCCCCCGATTCACATAAACGCGGCTGCCATGAACAAAGCAGAACTTATTGAAGCCGTCCAGAAAGCCCTCGGGAAAGACATCACCAAACGCGCTGCCGACGAGGCCGTCGAAGCCGTTCTCGATTCCATCGCCAAGGGCATCAAGAAAGACAAAAAGGTCCAGATCATTGGCTTCGGCACTTTTGAAGTGAAGAAGCGCGCCGCTCGCATGGGCCGCAACCCGAAAACCGGCGAGTCGATGAAAATCGGCGCGTCCAAGTCCGTCGGCTTCAAACCGTCGTCCGTGCTCAAGGGCAGTCTGTAATTGCCAGGCTCTCGATCCCTTATAAAATCCCAACCGCATGGAAACCCCGGCGCTCAAGCCGGGGTTTTCTGTTGGGTGGGAAGGGCTCGCCGCCGTGAGCATCCGCCCGCCTCGGCACCGACAATCCCGTTAGACAAGCAGCGCCGCGCTGACGGCGATGGACAGAGCGCGGCATTTCCAGTAATTCAAGTCCAGCCCCCTCCACCGACCCCAAGCCACCCCATGAAACCGCGGAACACCCTCGCAACAGCCCAACTCCCCGACGGCATCCCGCTCGTCCTGCAAGAACACGACGGCCGCCACTACCTCATCGTCCAAGGCCAACAAATCGCCGGGCCGGCCACCCAAGGCGCTGAAGCCGAACTCGCCCGCCTGGCATGTGCGCCGTTCCGTCCCGCGCGCCAGCCGAAGGTTTTTCTCGTCGGCCTGGCCCTCGGCCACACGCTGGAGGCGGTGGCCGCCGCCCTGCCGCAGAAACGCGCCACGTTTTTCGTCGCAGAACCGCTCGCTGAGCTTCCGCAGTGGCATCGCGCCCACCTTCCCGCCAGCCCGCTCAACACGGATCCGCGCATCGTCATCGAGCAAGATTCCGGCCCCTCGGGCCTGGCCCGCCACGCCGGCAGCCTCCACGCCATCACCTTGCACCTCGACGCCTCTCCCACCACCGAGCGCAACCGGCCGTGGATCGACGACCGCCGTTGGCTGGCCGCCGCCTACGAGGCATTGCAGGCCGGCGGCCTGCTCGCCATCGCCGCGGCGCGGCCGATCCCCAGCCTCACCCGCCGCCTCCAGCGGGCAGGCTTTGCGGTGGCCGAGCACCTCATTCCACTGGCACCCAACGCCAAGAAAACGCGACTCCAGCCGATTTGGCTTGCACGCAAAGGCAAAGCGTTCGAGTGACAGCGCTGTAATAAAAACTTCCCATCACCCACATCCCATGCCCCGCCTCACCGTTCTCCATTGCATTCCCGTCTTGCTCACCACGCTGGCCCAGGCCGGCGAACTGACGATTCAACCCAAACTCTTCTTCACCCAGCAAACCTTCGGCGCCACGGCCATTCCTGCGGAAACCACCCGCATCCGGCTTGAGCCAAAGGCCTGGGCGGATTTCGAAATCACCCACCTCGCCACCCATGGCAGCAAGGTCGCGGCCGGCGATGTCCTCATCGCCTTTGATACCGAAGACATCGACAACAAGCTCACCGACGCCAACCGCGCGCTGGCCTCCAGCGAACTCACCCTCGCCCAAACCGAGTTGGACTTCGCCAACCTCACCGAAGCGACCCAGCTCAAGCTCGACGCACTGCGCCGCGCCGCCCGCAACGCCAAGGAGGAAAACCAATACTTCACAGCGACCCGTCGCAAGGCAAACGAAGAGCACGTCGATCATGTCCTCAAACGGAGCAAGGAAACCCTCGAAAACCAACTCGAGGAACTGCGCCAACTCACTAAAATGTACGCCGCCGACGACCTCGTCGAGGAAACCGAGGAGATCATCCTCACCCGCCAGCGCGACGCTGTGGCCCACGCCGAATTCTCCCTGCGCATGGAACAACTCGACCACGACCGCACCCTCAAGGTCACACTGCCCCGCGAAGCCGAAACCCTCGCCGCCGGCGAGAGTGAATCCGCCCTCGCCCTGACCAAGGGCGAGGCCAATCTGCCCCGCCAAATCAAACTCCAGAAAATCCAGCTCGAAGCCGCCAAGACCGCGTTCACCCGCGACAAAGAATCCCTCGCCAAACTTGAGACCGATCGCAAACTCTTTGAAATCAAGGCACCCGCCGCCGGTTGGTTCTATCTGGGATCCTTCGAGGACGGCCGCTGGAGCACCGGCGAACTCCTCAAAGCCCTCGCCGTCGGCGGCAAGGCTCCCCTCAAACGCTCATTCGCCACCTTCATCCCCGCCACCGCCAAACTCGGCCTCAGCGCATTTGTCGATGAAGCCACCGCCCGCTCCCTAACACCAGAACTCAAGGGCAACGCCTGCCTCGCCGGCCGCGAGGACCTCGAAATCCCCCTCAAACTCGCCAAAATCGCCAACACCCCGGAACCCGACGGCCGCTACCGCGCCACCCTCGAGGTCACCTGGCCCGCCACCATCAGCATCACCCCCGGCAACACCGCTGAAGTTTCCCTCGTCGCCTATGAAAAGCCCGACGCCATCGCCGTGCCTACCAAGGCGCTCAGCTTCACCCCTGGCGGTTGGAGCGTGGAAATCAAGCTGGCCGACGGCAAGACCGAGCGCCGCCCGGTCAAACGCGGCCGCGCCAACAAGGACACCAGTGAAATCCTCAGCGGCCTGGAGGCCGGCCAGGTGATCCTAACGCCGTAAGCAGACGCTAGAATCGAAGACGCTAGACCTGAAGACCCAAGACTGCAAGACGCAAGATACAAGACAAGAATATGCCCAACAATTTCTTCAATCTTCCGGCCCGCAATCTTCCGGCCCGTCATTCCCTGCCTCCGGGCCCGCCCGATTCGCGCTCGCGTCTTCATCTTGCGTCTTGCGTCTCGCCGTCTTGGGTCTTGGGTCTTGCCTGCTGCCTCGCCATCGCCGCGACTGCCGAACCTAGCGAAAAATCCACACCCGCGGCGACCACCGCTGCCGCGCCGCTCCCGGAACTCACCCGCGAGGCGCTGGACGCGGCGATCCGCCGCGGCGTCGATTTCCTGTTAGCCGATCAGAACAAGAACGGCTCGTGGGGTGACGCCACCCAAACCAAGGACCTCAACATCTTCGCGCCGCTGCCGGGTGGCCATCAGGCGTTCCGCGCGGGTGCCTCCGGGCTGGCTCTCTCCGGCCTGATCGATGCCGCCGACCCCCGCCCCGAGGTCGCCGCCGCCATCGACAAGGCCGCCGCCTGGACCGCCGCCGAACTGCCGAACCTGCGCCGCACCAGCCAGGATTGCACCTACAATTCCTGGGGCCACGCCTATGGCCTGCGCGCCATCGCCCGCCTCTATCAACGTGAAACCGACCCCGCCAAAAAGGCCGCCTGGGCCCGCCTCGCCCAACAACAGGTGGATACGGCCAACCGCAGCGAGGACGTCAACGGCGGCTGGGGCTACCTCGATATTTACGACGGCCTGACCACTCAGAAACCCTCCGGCCTGCCCACCTCGTTCACCACCGCCACGGTCCTGTTAGCCATGGCCGAGGCCCGCTCCACCATGGGCGTGACCCTCGATGACAAACTCGTCAAGCACGCGCTCGCTTCCATCAACTATCAACGCACCCCGGATTTTTCCTACACCTATTCGTTCCAGCATCGCTACCGGCCGCGCCTCGACATCAACCGCCCCGCCGGCTCGCTCGGCCGCTCGCAGGCCTGCAACGCCTGCCTGCGCGTGTTCGGCAACCCGCTGGTGACCGACCAGGTACTCACCGAATGGGCCGACCGTTTTCTGGCCCGCGAAGGTTTCCTGAGCAATGGCCGCAAACGCCCGGTACCACATGAGGCTCCTTTCCGCATCGCCGGCTACTTCTACTATTACGGCATCTACTATTTCACCGAGTCGGCCCGCCTGCTGCCCAAGGCCACCCACGCCGCCTACGCCAGGCGCCTCGCCGCCATCATCCTGTCCCATCAGGAAAAGGACGGTTCGTGGTGGGACTATCCACTCTACAACTACCACCGCCCCTACGGCACCGGCTACGCCCTGATGGCCCTCGCCTGGTGCCGCGACGCGCTCAAGTAGCTGCGATTTTGAAGCGTTCTCCACAGCGTCCCGCGCCGGTCGTGGTGACGGTTGTACCAGCGCGAAGACCGCTCTTTCAACTCCTTCACAAACATCGGCGCAAGGTTGCACATGCGCCGCAAATAGCCGGCCATGAGCGCCTCCGCCTGGTCCGGCATCCCGCGGTCGGCAAGAACATAATGCCGTTCCTTATGTAGGTGCCGGATGTAGGTGCCGGGTTTACAGCTTCATTTCGCCATGACCGGCTTCAAGCCCGCGCTCAAGCTCACCGCGCAGCCACTGCTGGAATGCGCCATGGTTGGCTTGATCGTACTGGAAGCAACGGAAGCCGTGGCTGCGGCCGGTGGCGATATTGGCCGGCAAATCGTCGATGTAGAGGGTGGTGGCGGGATCGAGTTGGTGGGTGGCGATGGCGTACTGATAGATCGCCGGCTCGGGCTTGACGCCGCCGACTTGATACGAGAGGACCGCGGCTTGAAACAGCGCGAAATCGGCAAAGACCTCGAAAATCCACGGACAGTGGATGGCGTTGGTGTTGGAAAACAGGATGAGCCGGTGACCCGCAGCTGCAAGCATGCGCACCTCCTGCCACATCGGCTCGATCGGCGTGAACACATGCCGCCAGGCGTGCCGGAAGTCCTCGGCGGTGGCCCCGCTGCCAAGCACGCCCAAGGCCCATGCAATATAGGTATCAGTCTCGATGGCGCCGGCTTCAAATTCATCCCTCTGATCTAATAATAATTCCAGACGGGCACGCGGGTCGGTCGCATCAGGCGGCAGCAGGCGGGCCAACGAACGCTCGAAATCAAAGTCCAGAAGCACGCGGCCGATATCGAAGAGAAAAGTCATGGGGAAAAGGAAGAGAGGGAAAAATGACCCGGGACACAAGGGAAGAATCAACAAACCGAACCGCTCCTATCTTGCATCCTGAGTCTGCAGGTTTTCCGGCCTTTGCAGAATGCAGCGCGCGGCGGCGATGGCACCGGAGTCGCGGTTGTGGGCGGCGAGCGCGCGTTTCATGGCACGCCAGGGAGCCGCCTGGTGGGCGAGAACGGCCTGGATGCGAGCTGCAAGGGTGCGTGGATCGGCGGCAAGCCCGCCACCGCCAATGGCTTCCAGCAGGCGCAGATTGCCTTCTTCCTGACCGGGCACGAGGTGGTGGATGAGCATCGGACAATGCGCCGCGATGGCTTCGTGGACGGTGGCGCCGCCGGCTTTGCCGACGACGAGGTGGTGTTGTGTCAGCAGGCGGGGAATGCGGCGGGTCCAGCCAAGGATGCGAACGCGTCCGGGAAAGGCCAGTTGCAGGGCGCGGGCGTGTCGATGCAGCAGCTTGACGTTCTTACCGAGCACCAGGGTCAGGTGCACGGCCGGCGAGGCATTGAGGATGGCGGTGCCACAGGAGGCGATGGAGTGGCGGCGGGCGGTGGGAAAGAACAACACGCGGAAGGGATCGCAGGGATCGCCCGGATCGAGTGGGGTGAGCCGCGCAAATTCCGGATTGACCGGAAAGCCGGTGTCGATGATGCGGGCGGCCGGAAGCCCACTGCGAACCATCGAGTCGCGGGTGGCGGCGTCGGTGACCAGCCAGAAATCGCTCGGTGCACGCAGCCAGGCGGAGTTGATTTCAATCGAGTCGGTGACCACCGTGAAGACCGGCAGGCGGGTGCCGGTCTTGTTGAAGATGCGTTCCAGCAGATAGGGGTAAAGTGGATACGAGCTGACGATCGCCGTGGGTTGATAGTCGGCAATAAGCTTGGCCAGCAACGCTTCGGGCTTGCGGGTGAGCAAGGTGCCACTGTGCTTGAAATCAACGCGGTCGATGGAATGGTAGATTTTCCCCCACACTTGCGGGAGATAATCCGTGGCAAAGCGATAGAGCCGGCTGAGGGTTTGGGTGAGGATGGGGGTGGCCAGCAGACAAGGGTCGCACACCTGGGCGTCGGCACCTGCGGCAGTGAGGGCAAGGGCAAGGTTGCGCGCCGCACTGTTGTGGCCTTCCCCGAAGGCGGCGGTGAGAATGAGCAAACGAGGGGCGGTTGGCATGGCGGGGGTCGGCGCGGATTTTAGGTGGATTGAGGCATTGCGTCGATGGACTTTTTGGGTTTAAGTTTCGCGGGGTATGGCGCGCGACAAGAGACCGATTGAATTGAGGACCGTGGACGACCAACCGGCGGTCAAGGTGGTGGTGCCGCGGCTGGGCTTGGAAGGGCAACCGGTGCGGCTCATTCCCGAAAACAAGGACACCCGCCAGGCGCCGGCGGCGCGCTTGGAACTGCCCAATCTGGAAGCGCTGGACACCCGGCGCAGCCATCAACCGGGGGTCGAGGTGCTGATTGCGACCGACGAGCCCACTGCACCCCATGCGGAAGAGGCCTGGAGCCAAGCCGCAGGCCAGTCCGGCCCCGTGGCATGGGGCTGGTTTGCCTTGGTGGGCCTGGTGCTGGCGGCCGCGGTCATCTGGTCGATCAGCCACATCCGGCAAGCGGAGCCACAGGTCAGGGAGGAGCAAATGCAGGTGGCCGAAGCGGCCGAGGAATCCGCCGCGAGCGACCGCGCGCTGAAGGCCATGATCGAGGGCATGGAGCGCCAAGTGAAGGCGTTTTGCGAGGCGGGCTCGCTGGAGGCGATGTTGCCCTTGTTGCGCCATCCCGAACAAGTGCGTCCCTTGATGGAGCGGTACTATGCGCAAAACCCGCTGCAGGCACTGGGATTCAAGCGGGTGGGCAAGTTCGAGGGGGCAATGATGGGGGGCAAGAGCGATTTTTGGGTGTTCACCACCGAGCTGGGCGACGGGCAGATCAGGGATATTCTTGTCGAGCAAGACCCGGCGGGCAGAATCGCGGTGGACTGGGAGACGGCGGTAACCTACCAACCGATGAACTGGAACGACTACGCCCGGCAACGGCCGCAGGCGACAACAATGGATTTCCGCGTTTACATCAGAAAAGACAATTTTTTCACCCATGAATTTTCCGATGCGCGTCAATGGGCATCGTTTCGTCTGACCACTCCCGGCGGCGAGGAAACGCTGTTTGGCTATGTGCCGCGTGGCGGACCGGTGGAGGCTGCCTTGCTGGCGCTGATTGATCCCAAAGCCCGCGAACCCGCCGCGGCGATCCTGCGCCTGACCCTGCCTGCCGGCACCCAGTCGCGCCGCGGCGTGCTTATCGATCAGGTACTGAGCACGTCCTGGGTCTATGAGGACCCGCCGGCATCGCCAGCGCCGGAATCGGTAACGCCGCCACCCGGCACCGACTCGAAGTGAGGCATTGAGCCCCCCGGGAGCCGGGAGGACGCCGCCACCCCAATGATTTGCAGCGGCACGCCCAGCCATGCTCGACTGTATTGGGGCCGAAAGGCCCAATTCAGGTGCATCGATGACCACAGTCCGCGTTTTCCGCCGAGTCCCCCTTGCCAGCGGCGGGCCCATAGTCCATCCTCCGGGCCGGATGCGATTTGTGATTCTCGGAAGCGGTAGCAGTGGCAATGCGGCGTTGGTCGAGTGCGGCGGACTTCGCTTGATGATTGACGCGGGTTTGAGCGCCAAACAACTCAGCCTGCGCCTGGCGCAGGTGGGCGTCGCACCGGAATCGCTGGACGGCATTTTACTCACCCACGAGCACGGCGACCACGTCCGCGGGCTGAAGGTTTTTCTCAAGCAGCATCGGTTGCCGGTGTTTGCCACCGCGGCCACCGCACAGGTGGTGCGCGAGACCGGCATCGAAGGTGCCAAATGGAAAGTGTTTGAAGCCGGCCGCTCGTTTGACGTCGGCGCGGCCACCGTCGAGTCCTTCGCCATCCAACACGACGCAGTCGACCCGGTCGGCTTCGTCATCCACCATCAAGCCAAGCGCCTGGGAGTGCTCTCGGATACCGGCTTTGTCACCCGCAGCGTCACCGACACCCTGCGCGGCCTCAACGGCCTCTTCGTCGAGGCCAACTATGATGAGGACCTGCTGGAAGCCGATACCAAACGCCCGTGGCCGACCAAGCAACGCATCCGCTCCCGCCACGGCCACTTGTCCAATTTGCAGGTGCTCGAGTTGCTGCGGGATGTCGCCCACCCGGCATTGGCGCGGGTTGTGTTAGGCCATCTGAGCGCCGATTGCAACGGGCCGCAACTGGCGCTCGGGCTGTTGCGCGAATGTCTAACCACTCTCGGCCACCCGCAGACCCAGATTCATTGTGCCTGCCCGAACGAGCCCACCGAGTGGTTCGCATTGTGAGGCGAGGTCTGAACATTGATGATTGAACGGGCCACCCGGCCCCGTTTAGCAAGGCAGGCGCAACCACAGCGCGCCCGCTTGCACCCATGAAACAAGAATCATTGCCGGGAACCGGGCTCGCATGGCGACACCCGCCCGTCAGACGCCCTTTCCAACATGCCTCTTACCCATGCGCAATAGACCGAAGCCCGCCTCCCTAACATTAGCTTTGATTCTCTTCGGATGGGCCGGGGGGCTCCGCGCCGCGCCGATGGACTTCGGCGCGGCGGAATGGATTTGGTCGGCACCCCCGGCGGGTGGGACGGCCCTCAACCCGCCGGCGGGAGCGGTGTGGTTCCGCTCCAGCATGGACGTGTCGGAAAAGGCACAAATTCGTTTGGCGGAGTTGCTCATCACCGCGGACAACCTGTACACCGTCTATCTGAATGGCCGCTACGTCGGCGAGAGTGAAGCCGACCCTAACGCCTGGAGCCGGGCGAAGCGGTTCGACGTGGCTCCGCTGCTGGCGGCGGGACACAACTCCATCGCCATCGAGGCGGTCAACACCGCGCCCGGACCGGCGGGCCTGCTCGTTCGCCTCGTCGTCGAGTTGATGGACGGCCAAACGGCCGAACTGACCACCCGGCCAAGCTGGAAATGCGTCACTGAGGAGCCAACTAACTGGCAACAACCGGGCCTCAACGACCAGGCGTGGCCTGCGGCACTGAGTCTGGGAGGCTTTGGCAGCGCACCATGGGGCAAGTTCGCGACGAACGCCACGCTGGAACCCGCAGGCAACCGTGAGGCTGGCGGCGAACCCGCTCCACCCGCTGATTTTGTCTGGCCGGAGGCGCTGGTGTATGTCGGGGATGACTGCAGTCTCTATCGGCCGGTCGGCGCGCTCGGCAACAGCTACGACAGCCTGTCGGTCACCGTGTTCAATCCGCGCGACTCGAGGGCCTTCCCCGAGCACGACCTGCCCTCACCGATGAAAGTCGGACACAAGCTCTATGCCCTCAAGCCCGCCAAGCCGGGCGTAGTGCCGCTACCGCTGCTAGACGCCGGAGCCGGCGCGCTCGGATCGCCCTCGGTCTCGTTCGACGGGCGCTGGATCTATCTATCCATGGCACCCGCTGGCGAGGGGTTTTACCATATCTATCGGATCGGTGCCGGCGGCGGCACGCCGCAAAAGCTCACTGATGGACCCTTCCACGACATTGATCCCTGCGAACTGCCCGACGGCAGGCTGGTGTTCACCTCGACCCGCATCGGAACCTTTGAGGAGTATCACAACCCGCCGTCCCGCGCGTTGTTCACCATGGACCCGGACGGCCACCACATCACTCCCCTCACCCACACCATCGTTTTCGACAACGAACCCGAGGTGCTCGCCGACGGCCGCATTCTCTGCATCCGATCTGACAATTTCTTCGGACGCGGCAAGGTGGAAACCTTGTTGCACGCCATCCACCCCGATGGCACCGCCGGGCTCACCGAGTTCGGCCTCGACCAAGGCCCGGACTACGGCGGCCGCCTGCGCGCCTTCAATTGCGGCAGCCCGGCCCCCATGCCCGATGGACAGGTCGCATTCCTAACCGAATCAGGCATCGCCGTGGGCCGCCCGGGAGGCACCGCCGCGGACTTGCGCCACCTCGAGGTGGCCGCCGGCGACGTGGCCGCGCTGCCGGACGGGCGATTGTTGTGCACGCTGGCGGGCCGGCCGGGCACCGGTAATTATGTTAGAAAAACCGGTGCCATTGCCCATGCCACCAGTTATACCCGGCTTGCGGTTATTGATCCCGCCCCCGGCGGCGGCAAGCCGGTGCTCATCATGGATTCGCCCGCGGCACCGTTGCACTCACCGGTATTTTTGGGCGCGCGGCAGCGACCGCCGATCCTGCCTAACTCAGTGGATGCCCGCGCCGCTGCTGTCCCCCACCCCACCGGTGTTTTCATTTGCCAGAACGCGCGCTTCACCAAAAACACCAACGCCGGCTGGCCTCATGTTAGAGCAATCCGGGTGCTGGCGGGCAAAGGGCTCACCCTCCGCTCGTCCCATTCCTATATCGTACATGCCGGCAGCGAAGTCACCGAACTGGGCACGGTGCCGTTGCTGGCGGATGGCTCATTTGCCGTCGAGGTGCCCGCCGATACTCCCATCGCCTTCCAGGCCGTCGATGGCGAAGGCCGTTCCGAACTCAATGAAATGTCCTGGATCTTCGTCCGCCCCGGAGAAACCCGCGGCTGCGTCGGCTGCCATCAACCCAGACAGGAAGCCCCTCCCATCCCGCTCACCGGCGTGCTCGCCATGCGGGTGCAACCCTTGAAGTTGTTAGACACAGGCAGCCCGCACCGTTTCCGCGGCAACAACGCGGCCGTCACCGGCCTGATGGAATTGCAGTTCGACCGGTACCGGGAGGTGGCCGGCATCAACCGCCACAGCGAAACCGCCAACCCCGTGGCGACCGGAGCCCAGGAAGTGGCCGCCCTCATCGCCCAGTTAGGATCAAGCACTGCCGAGACCAAAATCAGTGCCGCCCAACGCCTGGCCATCTTCCGCCAGCGCAGCGCCGCCCCAGCGTTGGCGCTCTGCCTGCACGCCGATCAACAGCGCGAGCTGCGGGTGGCTGCCGCCATCGCCCTCGCCACCTGCGGCAACCGCGAATCGGTCCCGCCACTGCTGCTTGCATTGCTAGACCCCGATCCCCTCGTCGCCCGCGCCGCCGCGCTGGCATTGGAGAACCTAACAGCACATGCGGTGCCGCCAGACACCGCGCCGGATCCCTGCAGCCAGGCCGCGGGGTGGCAGCAGTGGCTCCAAGCGCAGCCTTGGGACGCTTTGGAAGCGGACTTGACCCAACGCCTTGCCGGAACTGACCGCGATGACGTCCGCAAGGCGGCGGTGGCGCTGGGGCACATCGGCGGCAATGCCGCGCGCCGCGGCCTGCGCGGATATGTGTCACACGAACGCGAGCGCAATCCATTGCCGGAATGGCGCAAGAGCCATGACGGCGACAATGCGCGCTTCAACGCGCTGGACCCCGTCAATCCGCGCTGCTTGCAGGCGGCCGTTAGGGCTCTCGGCTGGCTGGCTGATGCGGAAGCGGTGCCCATGCTCGCCGAGACGCTGCGCCAAAATGTGGACCCTGCCACAGCCAACCTGTTTTTGGCAGAGGCGGCGGCACAGGCCCTCGGCAACATCGCCACGCCGGAGGCCGTCGCCGCATTGATCGATATCTTTTCCAAGTTGCCGGATTACCCGGTCTACACCCGCTGGTATGGCGATCACGACGCGCTGATAGCCTGCCACGCCTCCCCGCTGCATTCCTATATCATCGAGGCGCTGGATGCCATCGGCACCACCCACACCGCTGCCATTGTCGCCGAGCTCATCCGCTCGGTGCCGACCGACCCGGACCGTGCGCTGATGCCGGGCAACGATGACTACGAGACGCTGGTGGGCCGGGTGATCCGCCGCAGCGGCCAGCAAGCGGCCGTCAGCGAGACCTGTCTCGCGATGTTAGGAGAGCCCCAAGCCATCCAGCAAGCCGCCATCGCCAAGGCCATGGCGTCCACCCATCCGGCGTGGGCAGGCACCCCCGACCCGCAGAACCGCGCCGCGCAGATTCTCTCGCTGGTCTGCCGCGACACAGCGTATGAGCCACGCATCCGCGCGGCCTTGCTACGCTTCTCGAGTCTGCCGGTGGACATCCCGCGCGTCTTCGACACCGGCATCCCGGTGGTCAACAAACTGCCAGCACGCCACTGGGTCTCGTTCTTCCTGGCCAGGGAATTGGGCAATCTGCACTCCCTATCATCCGTGGCGCCCCTGGTAACCCTGCTGGAAACATCGGCTACGGAAGCGGCCAGCGGCCGACCCGATCCGCTCGGACCGGGCGTGCTTTTCTTGCACAACGATCTAACGCCGTGCTGGCGCGCCGAGGTCGCTTGGGCAATCGGCCGCTGCGGCGACGCGCGGGCCATGCCCGTGCTGCTAAAAACCATCGCCGATCTAGCCAATGCCACCGACACCCGCTACGCCGCCGCCATCGCCGCCGGCCACCTGGCCGACTCGGCCGGCCTCACCGAGCTCCACCGCCTGGCCCGGGACTATCCGGAGACGTCCGTGCGCCGCGCCCTCCTCGCCCGCTAGTGCGGTCCCGACTCACAAAGCATACGGATATGTATGTGTCTTGATCTGAGGCGAACCCTCGATCACCAGCCGCCGCCAAGAGCCTTGTAGAGCGAGATCAAATTGGTGGCTAGCTGCAGATTGCTCAGGGTCTGCTCGCTTTCAGATTGCAGCAGCGACCGCTGGGCATTGAGAACGTTGAGGAAATCCGTCTGGCCGGCGGTGTAGAGCTTGGTGGAGAGCTCCACCGCGCGGCGGTTGGCCGTCACCGCCTCGGCAAGTGAGGCGCGCCGCTTGTATTCGTTAGACTGGGCGACCATCGCATCCTCGACCTCCTGCAGGGCCGTTAAAACCGTCTTGCGATAGGCAAGCACCGACTGATCTCGCAGCGCCTGCTGCATGTGGATGTTGGCTTGGATGCTGCCCCCTTGGAACAACGCCCAATTAAACGACGGACCAAAGGAGCTCGCGCGGGCCGACGGCGAGAGCCAGTCGGATAGCTTGGCACTTTGCTGGCTGACGGACCCATTGAGAGAAAATTTGGGGAACAGGTCGGCGACGGCCACACCGATGTTGGCAGTGGCGGCGTGGGCGGCGGCCTCGGCGCTGCGAACGTCCGGACGGCGCCGCAACAGATCCGAGGGAATGCCGGTGGGCACCGCGGCGGATGCGGTGGGCACCGGACCGGCAGCGGACAACATGGCGGATAAATCGGTGGGCGGCAGGCCTAGCAATACCGCGATGGCATGGGATGATTTGCTGGCGGCGGTTTCCAGACTCGGGATTTGAGCCTGGGTATTGGCGACGAGCGCGTCGGCATTGACCACGTCCAAATCACTGGCGAAGCCGGCACCGCGGCGTTCGTGGGTGATTTCCGAACTGCGCTTCTGGGTCAGTAAATTGCGATGGGCCACGGCGATCTGGTCCTGGATCGAGCGAAGTTGGCAATAGGTTAGGGCAACCTCGGCGGCCATGCTCAAGCGGGTGGCATCCAGATCCGCGGCGACCGACGCTTGGCGGGCGGTGGCGGATTCCAGGTTGCGGCGGTTGCCGCCGAAGAAATCCAGTTCCCAAGCCGCGCTCATCGAGCCGCGATAGCTCGAGAAACTGCCCGAGCCCGGTCCCGACCCATTGACGTGGGACTCCGTTTCGCTGCCGGAGGCGCTGAGCCACGGCCAAAACGAAGCGGCGGCCCCCTGGCGTTGGGCACGCGCCTGATTGAGGCGGGCGCTGGCGATTTTCACGTCGAGGTTGGCATCAATCGCCTGTTCGACCAGCGAGTTGAGTTTGGCATCGTGAAACCTCCGCCACCAGCGCACCAGCTCGGCCGGATCGGCGGGGGTGGCGGCCACTTTGGTTTTGCTGAAACTCCAACTGGCGGGCACGTCGCTGTTAGGGCGTTTGAAGTCAGGGCCCACCGCGCAACTCACGAACAACAGGCCAAGCAAAACAGACGGTGATTTAGGGGATATCATGGGAAAAAAGTTCATTCATAACGCAGCGCCTCGATCGGATCGAGGCGCGAGGCTTTCCACGCCGGATAGAAGCCGAAAATGATACCTACCGAGGCGGACACCACCACCGAGGCGATGATCGCCTCCACCGAGGGCAGTGTGGGCCAATGCAGGATCCTGGAGACCAGATAGGATGTGCCACGGCCCAGGCCGATGCCCATCGCCCCGCCGGCCAGGCAGAGCATCACAGACTCGGTTAGAAACTGCCGCAAAATATCGGTGCCGCGGGCGCCGACCGCCATGCGGAGGCCGATTTCCTTGGTGCGCTCGGTCACCGAGACGAGCATGATGTTCATGATGCCCACGCCCCCGACCACCAGGGAGATCATGGCCACCACCAGCAGCAGTTTGGTCATCAAATCGGTGGTGGATGTCATCACTTTGGTGATCTCGGCCATGTCGCGGATGTTGAAATCGTCCACCTCGGCGTCGGTGATGTGGTGGCGCTCGTGAAGCAGGGTGGTGATTTCCGCGGTCGCGTCCTTGATTTCCGCCGCGCTGGTGGCCGACACGATGATTTGATCGACGGTGATCATGCGCACCGGCATCGGGCTGTTTTTCGTCTGGGTGGCCGATCGGGCGGCAAACAGCCCCTGCGCCGAGCCCGGATAGAGCTGGCCGCGGGGGGTGGTGGTGGTGGTGCCGGCCACGGCTCCAACCGCCGAGGTGTTGGCCGTGCTCGCACCGGACACCCGGAACTTGATCGTGGTCCACGGCGCAATTAGAATATCATCCTGGTCGCGGCCCATCATGCTCGCCCCCTTTTTTTCCAGCACGCCGACCACCCGCAAGGCGACGTTTTGCAGGCGCACCTCCTGCCCCACCGGCGACTGGCCCTGAAACAATTCGCGAACCAAGGCCTGGCCGATCAGGCAGACGCGGGCCGCGTTGCGCACGTCGCGCTCGTCGAATGCCGCCCCATCGGAAATCGGCCAATCCCGCACGTCGAGGAAATCCGGAGTGGTGCCGTCAATTTCGTTAGGCACCCAGTTTTTATTGCCGGCGATGACCGGTGCGTTGCGGCTGCGGATCACCGGGGCGGTGGCGCGCACCGACGGGCATTCGCGCTGGATGGCATCGCTGTCGCCCGGCGTCAGGGTCATGGTGCTGCCGGCACCAAAGGACACGCCGCCGCTGGCTGCCGCGCCGGGGAAAATCATCAGCGTGTTGGCCCCCATGCTGGCGATGGTTTTTTGAATCGATGCCGACGAGCCGTTGCCGATTTCCATCATGGCGATGACCGAGCCGACGCCGATGACGATGCCCAGGGTGGTGAGTGCCGAGCGCATCACGTTGCGGCGCAGCGCGGTGAGGGAGGCCAGCAGTATCAACAGCACTTTCATGAATGGACGCTCCCGTTGAGTTCATCCGCCTCGATGAGGCCGTCGGCCATGCGGATGACCCGCTTGCAGCTGGCGGCCACCTTCGGGTCATGGGTGACGATGAGAATGGTGATGCCATCCTCGTCGTTGAGTTGTTTGAAGAGCGCCAACACTTCGCGGGTCGTCTGGGTATCGAGATTGCCGGTGGGCTCGTCGGCTAACAGCAGCGGCGGCCGGTTGATCAGGGCGCGCGCCAGCGCCACGCGCTGTTGCTGGCCGCCGGAGAGCTGCGACGGCTGGTGGTCCATGCGATCGGCCAGGCCGACCCTCTCCAACATGGCAGTGGCGCGCTGTTTGGCTTCCTTTTGTGAGATATGGGTTCCGCCGTAAAGCAGGGGCATCATGACCTGGCCGAGGGCCTTGGTGCGCGGCAGCAGGTTGAAGTTTTGGAACACAAAACCCATCTTGTGGTTGCGCATGAGGGCGCGAGCGTCGTTAGAAAGAACGCTGACCTCCTCGCCGTCCAGGGTGTAGGTGCCGGAGGTCGGGCGGTCGAGGCAGCCCAGGGTGTTCATCAAGGTGCTCTTGCCGGAACCCGACGCACCGGTGAGGGCGACCATTTCGCCCTTGGCGATGTTGAGCGAAATCCCCTTAAGCACGGGCAGCACCACTTCCCCCAGATAGAAAGTCTTGCGGATGTCGTGCAATTCAATGAGATTCATAGGGGCACTCACAAGCGGGTGGCGCGGCTTACTTGCGGCCGCGGCCGGGGAATTTCGGGGCGAAGGGGTTGGTGGTCTCGGTGGAGTCCGCGGCGCTGGATTCCCGCAACTCGGCGATGATCACCTCCACACCTTCAAGGGTGGCGTTGCCGTCAAGCGGCATCACTTCGGTGACCACCCCGTCGCTGATGCCGGTACGCACCTTGAGCGGCGTGACGGTCTTCGGCTGCTTGGCATCGCGCACCCACAGCACGCCGCTGCTGCTTTTTTTCTTGGCGGAGGATTTGCCGCCGCCCTTGGCGGAGTCCGGCTTGGCGGCTTTGGCGGTGAACGGATTTTCCGCGCCGGCGGCGAGTTGGTTGTCCTCGGGCCGCCAGCGCAACGCCGCGTTGGGCACGGTCAGAACGTCCTGCTTGTGGTCGATTTCGAACTTCACACTGGCGGTTAGATAGGGCAGCAGCGTGCCGTCGGCATTGTCGGTGTTGATTTCGACCGTGTAGGTCACCACGTTCTGGGACATGGTGGCATTGAGGCGGATTTTGTTGACGGTACCTTGAAAGGTCATGCCGGGGAAGGTATCGACGGTGAAACTGATTGCCTGGCCGGTGTGGATGCTGCCGATATCGGCCTCGTTGACGGCGACCCATACCTCCATCTTCTTCAAATCCTTGGCCAGCAGGAACAGACTGGAGGCACTCATGTTAGAAACCACGGTTTGCCCGACATCCACCCGGCGGTCGATGACGATGCCCTTGACCGGCGAGGTGATGGTGCAATAGTCTAGGTTGCGGTCGGCGAGTTGGATCGCGGCCTGGGCCTGCATGACGGTGGCCTTGCTAGTGGCGATTTGGGCGGTGGACACCTCGCAGGCGGCCTCGGCGGCGGAGACGTTGGCCTTGGCGGCCTCGTAGGTGCTTTGATAGGTATCGTAGGCGGAGCGCGAGAGCGAATCGGTGGGGCCGAGTTTTTCGGCGCGGTCCCAGTCTTTTTTGGCCTGGTTGAACTGGGCACGGGCTTGTTCGAGCCTGGCGCGGTTCTGGACGAGTCCGGCATCGGCGGAAAGCACGGCGGATTGGGCCTGCTGGAGCTGGGCCTCGGCCTGCTTCTTGTTGATGGCGTAGAGCGAGTTGTCAATTTTGGCGAGCAGTGCGCCCTGCTCGATTTCCGAGCCATAATCGACGGTCTTGCCGGCGATGTCCTTGCCGAAAGTGAGGATCTGACCGGTGACCTGGGCACCGATATCGACGACCTCCTCAGGCTCGAGGGTGCCGGTGGCGCTGATGGTGGCGAGCACGTCGCCGCGTTTCACCACTTCGGTCCGCAACTCCGGCAGAGGGGCTGCTTTTTTATAAAAAATGCGCCAGGCGCCCAGCGCGATGGCGGCGATGCCGAGGAGGATGATGAGTGAGCGAAGCGGTCGTTTCATTGCGTGCGAGTGCCACCCAAAACGGCGGGCACGCCGCGATTCTTTCACCCGATCGACCTAACCAGAAGAGCAATCCTCAAATAAATTCCGCGGTGCCCGGCAGGGCCCTCGCTGCATCGACGCGGGCTTTGGCAAGTTCCGCTCCACGGGGGGTGTCTTTGCACTTGCGTTCTGTTCATTCAACGCCATTGTCTGGCCCAATGCAATCCACAGACCTCACCCAGCGCCCGCCTCGCAGCGCCCGCGTCCGCCTCGGCGGCTTTGTCATTCTCCCGCGCATCCTCGACAAGTGCCGCGCCTCGCTCGCCGGCACCAACGGCGAATACCACTACGCCTGCCCGCTCGACCAGCGTTTCTTCGCGTTCACCGGCATCGATCCGACGGCACTTCAGACCGAAGTCGCCAAGGGCCTCAGCGATGGCGCTCTGCTCGCCTGGATTCAGGCCAATGCGCCACTCCAGCGTGCCGACCACGAAATCGACGCCTGGAGCCGCTTCCGTGAAGCCTCCGCGCCAGGCGACAACGGCAGCCGCGGCTACATCAGCGGCGAAGTGGAAAAGGCCGGCGGTGCGGACCGCGATGACCTCGCCACTTGGTTTGAGTGGCTCGACTACGACGACTACGTAAGCTACGGCGGCAAGTAGGCCTCTTAGGCAAGTAGGCCTCTTAGGCATGTTATGAACCGGCCGGCGATCGCGCTCGGCCGGCGATTGGCATTCACTCGCGCTCGCATTGCCGCATGCACGCCTCGGCGGCTAGCCAACCGGTGGAGAAGGCAAGCTGCAGATTGTAGCCGCCGGTGTCCGCATCCAGATCGATGAGTTCCCCGGCAAAATGGAGATTTCTAATTAATTTGGATTCCATGGTGTGGGCATCAATCTGGGTAGTGACCACCCCACCGGCGGTGACGATGGCTTCCTTGAACGGCCGACAACCCGTGATGGTGAAGCGAAGGTCTTTCATCAGCAGCAGAATCCTGCGGCGTTCCGCCGGGCTGAGCCGCTGGCCTTGGGTGCCGGCGGCCACCCCGGTGGTTTCTCCAAACACCGGCACCAGCTCGGCCGGCAGCCATTTCCTGAAAATGCTCTCCATGCGCAGGGTCGCATGCTCCTTGAGGTCGCGCAGCAGCCGGTTGTCCAACTTGGTTTCACTCAGTGCGGGCTTCAAATCCAGTGCCAGCTCCACCTGGTTGTGGTTGCGCAATTCGTCCACCACGAAGCGGCTCAGTGTTAGAATGATCGGCCCGGACAGCCCGAACTCGGTGAAGAGCAACTCGCCGAACTCCTCGCGGGTCGGCTTGCCGTTGACCCACACCACCGCCTTGACGTTGCGCAGGCTCAAGCCCCGCAAGCGTGACGCCATGTTGCCGGCGGTCTCCAGCGGCACCAGTGCCTGCCGCGGGGTTTCAATGAGATGACCGGCGGCCGCCGCAAACCGGTAGCCATCGCCATCCGATCCGGTCGCCGGATAGGACTTGCCGCCAGTGCACAAGATGATGCTCCTGGCATGCACCGTGCGGCTGCCAACCGGCGTGTGCACTTTCAAACCGCTGACCTGCCCGTCACTCACGTGCAGCCCCTCGACCTTGTGGCGATAGCGGACGTCCACCTGGTTTTTGCCCACCCAGCGCATCAGGGCGTGGACCACATCGGCCGCCTTGTTAGACGCAGGAAACACCCGCGCCCCGCGCTCCACCACCGTGGCGCAGCCGTTGTCCGCCAGCAACCGGATGATGTCATGGGAAAAAAATCCGGCGAAGGCATGCTGGAGGAACGAGCTATCAGGGTGAATATGCTTGAGAAATTCGCTGTGCGGGGCGTCGTTGGTGATATTGCAGCGGCCCTTGCCGGTGATGAGGAGTTTGCGACCGGCCCGCTCCATTTTCTCCAACAACAGCACCTTGCCGCCCAACTCCGCCGCCCTGCCGGCAGCGATCAATCCCGCCGCACCAGCCCCCACCACAATGACATCATATCTATCCATCATTTAGATAAAGCGCAATATCGGCTGATCGACCGCGAGGCTTGTCCCCTGCTCGGCGAGCAACTCGGCGATGGTGCCAGCCCGCTCGGCGTGCAGGGTGTTCTGCATTTTCATCGCCTCGATGACCACCAGGCGCTCGCCCGCCTCGACCACCTGGCCGAGGCGCACCACCACCGCCACCAACAACCCGGGCATCGGCGAGAGCAGGAACTTGGAGGTGTCGGGGGGCAGCTTGCGCGGCATCATCCGCAGCAGTTCGGCGGCCCGCCGCGGCAGCACCGAATATTCGAGTTGTACTCCCATGCACGACAGCCGATAGCGCAGCCCGGGACGCTCGACCTGCACACAAAACGGCGCGCCATCAAACGTGCCGCGCATCAAAATATCGCCGAAGCGCCAGGCGCTGCGCAACACATGGGTGGTCCCCTCGATCCGCACGTCGCACCCATCCGCCACCCGCTGCACCTTCACCTCCCGCTCGGCGTCATTGCCCACCACCACAAAATCCTCACCGATGCGCAATTCGTGTCCCGGCACCTGGCCCTCGATGCGCGACGCGCGTTCCAGATAGATCCGGTGCACCGCCGCCGCCACCGCCGCCAGAAATTCCGCCCCGCCCGGCGCCAGATCGGAACCGTGAAATCCGTTAGGATATTCCTCGGCGATGAACGCCGTCGTCAGACGCCCCTGCTCAAAGCGCGGGTGGCGGGTGAGTGCCGCTTGGAAAGCGATGTTAGTTGCCACGCCGCGGATGACAAAGGCATTGAGCGCATCGCGCATCCGCCCCAGTGCCTCGTCGCGCGAAGCGCCATGGCAGATGACCTTGGCGATCATCGAATCGTAGTGGGTGGAGATTTCACCGCCCTCATACACGCCGGTGTCCACCCGCACGCAGTCCGGGATGACTTCCGGTGGTTGAAAGCGCACCAGACGGCCGATGGACGGCAGGAAATTGTGCAGCGAGTCCTCGGCGTTGATGCGGCACTCGATCGCCCAGCCGCGAATCTTCAACTCATCCTGTTGGAATGGCAGAGGCTCGCCGGCGGCCACCCGGATCATCCACTCGACCAGATCCACGCCGGTGATCATCTCGGTGACCGGATGCTCGACCTGCAAGCGCGTGTTCATCTCAAGAAAATAAAACCCGCGGTCCTTGCCGACGACGAACTCAACCGTGCCGGCCGACTCATAACCCACCGCCTTGGCGAGCGCGACGGCCTGCGCGCCCATCGCGCGGCGGGTCGCCTCGTCGAGCAACGGCGACGGTGCCTCCTCGATGACCTTCTGGTGCCGCCGCTGGATCGAACACTCCCGCTCGAACAGGTGCACGACGTTGCCGTGCGCATCACCTAACACCTGAATCTCGATGTGCCGCGGCTGCTCGATGAATTTCTCGATGAAAATGCGATCATCGCCAAAACTGGTCAGCGCCTCGGCACGGCAAGCGTCAAACCCGGCGCTCGCTTCGTGGTCGTTGTGGGCAACGCGCAGGCCCTTGCCGCCGCCGCCGGCCGACGCCTTGAGCATCACAGGATAGCCCACCTGGCGGGCAATGCGCACGGCGTCCGTCCCATCTCGGACCAACTCATCGCATCCCGGGATCGTGTTGACCTTGGCCGCCATGGCGAGCCTCTTGGAGGCGATCTTGTCGCCCATCGCAGCGATCGCGGCGGGCTTGGGGCCGATAAACGCGAGGCCGGCCGCCTCGACCTGCCGCGCAAAATCGGCATTTTCGGATAGAAAGCCATACCCCGGATGCACCGCCTCGGCGCCGCTGGCCCGGCACGCGGCGAGAATGTTTGCGATCGCCAGATACGACTCGCGCGGCGGTGGCGGGCCGATATGGACCGCTTCGTCGGCGAGCAGGACATGACGCGCGTCGCGGTCCGCGTCGGAATACACGGCCACCGTGGCGATGCCCATGCGGCGGGCGGTGGCGATGACGCGGCAGGCGATTTCGCCGCGGTTGGCGATGAGGATCTTGGTGAACATGTTAGAGCGGGATGTTGCCGTGCTTGCGCCACGGGTTCTCAAGGCGCTTGCCGCGCAGCATGGCCAGGCTGCGGCAGATGCGCTTGCGCGTCTCATGAGGCATGATCACGTCGTCGATGTAGCCGCGGCGACCGGCGATGAACGGGTTGGCAAACGCGCTGCGGTACTCCTGCTCGCGGGCGGCGAGCTTTGCCGGATCGTTTTTCTCGTCGCGGAAAATGATCGCCACCGCCCCCTTGGGTCCCATCACCGCGATTTCGGCCGAGGGCCAGGCGAAGTTGACGTCGCCGCGCAGGTGCTTGGAGCTCATGACGTCATAGGCGCCGCCGTATGCCTTGCGGGTGATGACGGTGATTTTCGGCACGGTGCATTCGGCATACGCATATAACAACTTGGCACCGTGGGTGATGATGCCGCCATACTCCTGCGCGGTGCCCGGCATGAAGCCCGGCACGTCCACGAACGTCAGCACCGGGATGTTGAACGCGTCGCAGAACCTAACAAACCTGGCGGCCTTGATGGAACTCTTGATGTCGAGGCAACCGGCCAGCACCAGCGGTTGGTTGGCGACGATGCCGACCGGCGCGCCTTGCATGCGGGCCAGCCCGATGACAATATTTTTCGCGTTATCGGGCTGCAACTCGAAGAACTCGCAATCATCAACCACCTTGATGATGAGTTCCTTGACGTCGTATGGCTTGTTAGGATTATCCGGCACCAGCGTGTCGAGCGACATTTCGAGGCGTTCCGCGGTGTCGGTGGTTTGGCGCCGTGGGGGCTTCTCACGGTTGTTGAGCGGCAGATAGTTGAAGAACCGGCGCACCATCAGCAGGGCCTCGACGTCGGTTCCGAAGGCGAGGTCGGCCACGCCGGAGCGGGTGGTGTGGGTGATGGCACCGCCGAGTTCCTCTGCGGTGACTTCCTCATGGGTGACGGTTTTGACCACCTCGGGACCGGTCACGAACATATAAGATGAATCCTTGACCATGAAGATGAAGTCGGTCATCGCCGGAGAATACACCGCGCCGCCGGCGCAAGGGCCCATGATCACCGAGATTTGGGGGATGACGCCCGAAGCCAACACATTGCGCTGGAACACCTCGGCGTAGCCACCGAGTGAGGCGACGCCTTCCTGGATGCGCGCGCCACCGGAGTCGTTGAGGCCGATGACCGGCACGCCGGCCTTCATCGCGTGATCCATGATCTTGCAGATTTTCTCGGCGTGGGCCTCGGACAGGGAGCCGCCGAACACGGTGAAATCCTGGGAGAAGACAAACACCGGGCGGCCGTTGATCATGCCGAAGCCGGTGACCACGCCGTCGCCGGGCACCGACTCCTGGTCCATGCCGAAGTCGGTGCAGCGGTGTTCGACAAACATGTCCCACTCCTCGAACGAGCCTTCGTCGAGCAAAATTTCGATGCGCTCGCGAGCGGTCAGTTTGCCCTTGGCGTGTTGCGCGGCAATGCGTTTGACGCCGCCGCCCATGGCCGCGCGAGCCCGCTTTTCGTCGAGTTGGCGGATGATGTCATGCATGGCGGTGCCTCCGATCCGGGCATGTGATGGCCGCCACGAGGCAGGTTAGGCGGGGGGGCATGGTGAATGCGGAGTTCATGGGAACTGGGATGGCCGGTAAACGCCGGAGCCTACCCACCCCATCGCCCGTGCCAAGACAATTGTCCGAATTCATGCAGCCAATCTGCCGCTCAGTGGAAATCATGGGACTCCGCCGCGTGACCGGCGGGGCCATCCGGCAAGGGCTCGACGTGGGTGACGTAAACCGTCGGCTGGTCGCCCTCGGAGCGCTGGAGGCGGCCCTTGGCTAACAAAAATGGTTCGCTGGTGATGACGCGGCGCAGGCGTTGGAACGTCGCCTTGGGCACAAACAGGTTGGCGATGCCGGTTTCGTCTTCCAGCGAGATGAAACAATGGCCCTTGGCGGTGCCCGGCCGCTGGCGGCAGATCGCCATGCCGGCGATGGCCACCGCCAAGCCGTTAGGCAGGTGTTGGAGGTCGCGGGCGCGGAGGATTTCCGGAGTGCCAGCCGCCTCACGCCACAAGCGCATCGGATGCGGCCCGGTGGTGGCACCCTGCGCCAGCATGTCGGCCGCCAGCCGTTCGGCGGGAGTCATTGCTGGCAACACCCCCTGGCGGTGCGCCGGAGCGGGCGGCAACAAGTCGTCGTGCAGGGGTAACTCGACCTGCCACGCCGCCTGGCGCCGGTGGCCGATTTCCGGCAGTTCGTTCAAGGCACCGGCCTGGGCCAACAGGCGCTTTTCCTTGGTGCCTGGCCGCACCCGCAGCAGAAAATCCTCGATGGAAGCAAACGGCTCGCGCTGGCGCTCGGCGACGATTCTAGCAATTGTGGCGGTGCCCAGCCCCTTGAGCCGGTGCAGGCCGAGGCGCAGCGTGGCGGCGTCCTCCACTTCCGTTAGAGCCGCGCTCCGCAGGCAGCACACCGGCTTGATGCGCAGCCCGTGACGCCGCGCGTCCTGAATGAGGGTGTTGACTGAATAGAATCCCATCGGCTGGTTGTTGATCAGCCCGGCATAGAATTCCGCCGGCCGGTGCACCTTGAGCCAACAACTCGCATATGCGATCAGTGCGAAGGAAATCGCATGACTCTCGGGAAATCCATACAATGCGAACGAACCGATCGAGTTGACGATTTTTTCCTGCACGCCGGGGCTGACCCCGCGTTCGTTCATGCGCAGGCGCAGTTTGGCGCTCACCCGCTCCATGCGCTCATCGCTGCGCTTGAAGGACATTGCGCGGCGCAGCTCGTCGGCCTCCGCGCCGCTGAAGCCGGCCACCGCCATCGCCATGCGCAGCACTTGTTCCTGAAACAACGGCACCCCCAGCGTGCGGCTGAGAATCTCCTCACAATCCGGATGAATATAGTCGATCGCCTCGCGGCCGTTGCGGCGGTTCAGATAGGGATGCACCAGATCCCCGACAATGGGCCCCGGCCGGATGATCGCCACCTCAATGGCCAGATCGTAAAACGTGGCCGGCCGCATCACCGGCAAGGTGGCCATCTGCGCCCGGCTTTCCACCTGGAAGGTGCCCACCGTGTCCGCTCGGCACAACAACTCGAAGACCGCCGGATCATCCTTCGGGATGGTGGCCAGATCCACCGGCTCGCCGCGGCGGGCACATATCTCCAACGCCTGCTCCATCGCAGCCAGCATGCCCAGACCTAACAAATCTATCTTGACGATGCCCAGGTCCTCGCAATCGTCCTTGTCCCACTGCACGACGTTGCGGCCGGGCATGGTGGCCGGCTGCAAGGGCACCACCGCGTCGAGGCCGTGATCGCACACGATCATGCCGCCCGAGTGCTGGCCGAGATGGCGCGGCATGCCGAGCACCGCATGATAGAGATGGGACAGCGCGGCCAGCCGGGGGTGCGAGGGCGGCAGGATGCCGGCCACCAGGTCCTCGAACTCCGCCTCGCGGCCGGCCGCCGCGTCATCATCATCATCTTGCCCGCCCTCGCCGTGGAATGCTGATGGACCGTTAGAAAACCGTGCGGCCGCCTCGGGAGGCATGCCGAGCACCTTGCTCATTTCGCGGAACGCGGAGCGCCGCCGATAGGTGATGACGTTGGCGGTCATCGCCGCATTGCGCTCACCATATTTTTTAAAAACGTGTTGGATGACCTCCTCGCGCCGCTCGCCGGAGGGGAAATCGATGTCGATGTCCGGCCAGCTCTGGCGGTTCTCGCTGAGGAAGCGTTCAAACAACAAGCCGCAGCCGACCGGATCGACCGCGGTGATGCCCAACGCGTAACACACCGCCGAGTTCGCCGCCGACCCCCTCCCCTGGCACAGGATGCCGCGGCCCCGCGCAAACTCCACCAGATCGTTGACGATGAGAAAATACCCCGGAAACCCCAGCTTCTGGATCATCGCCAACTCGTGCTCAAGCTGGGCGCGCACTTTTTTGCTGCAAATCCCATAACGCCGCGCGGCCCCGGCATAGACGTGGCGCCGCAGCAACGTCGATTGCTCGCCTAACGACAACGGGTGGCCGCGTCCGTCGGGAAAATCCGGGAAGCGGTAGTTGAGGTTCTCGAGGGTGAATTCGATCCGATCCGCCAGCCGCAGGCTGTTCCTAACCGCCTCCGGCAGGTCGGAAAACAGCGCGGCCATGGCGCGCGGCGCCTTCAAATGCCGCTCGCCATTCGGCGCTAACAAACACCCCGCGTGGTCCAACGCCACATGATGGCGCAGGCAGCTGAAGGCATCCGCCAGCCGCCGCTCGCCGCGCGTGGCGTGCAAGGGCGCGTTGCTGGCTAACAACGGCAGCCGCAGGTGCGCGGCCAGCTCGACCAAGTCGCGGTTGAGGCGGCCGTCGTCGCGCAAGCCGTGGCGGTTGAGTTCCACGTAAACGTTGTCGCGGCCGAATGAACCTAACAAATAAGTGGCGGCTTGCAGCGCGCCTTGGCGGTCGCCGCGCAGCAGGGGCCGGCACAGCGGCCCATCGCGGTCGCCGGTAAGAGCGATCAAATCCCCGCCGGCGAAGGACGGAGGACAGGCATCCTGCCTGTCATGGCCGACGGGCCTCCAGTCTGTCGTTTCATGGGCGGGCAGGCGGGACGCCTGCCGGCCCTTACCGCCGGGACGGCGGTGTTCCGCGCCCAGATGCCGGTCCGTTAGATGCCGCGATAACATCCGGTACCCATCGCGGGTGGCGCACAGCAGCGGCAAACGCGAGCCGTCTGGCATTTCCAGCACGCTGCCGACCACCGCGCGGATGCCCGCTTCCTGGGCGGCGTGATGGGCGCGAGCCGAGCCGTAAAATCCGGCCACATCGGTGATGGCGAGGGTTTGGTAGCCGAGACTCGCGGCGTGACGGACCATGGCCTCCGGCTGGCTGGCGCCATCCAGAAAGGAAAATGCCGAGCGCGCGTGGAGTTCTGCGAAGGCGGCGCTCATGGGTAAATGCCATCGAGTTGCCAGAGCTCCGGCGTTTGATAGACCAGCCGCAACAGGTGGCCACTTTCCAGTTGGACGTCCCATTCCAGCCGTTGCCAGGCGGCGGCGGGCTCCCACCAGTTGCCCGAGACGGGAAAGGGTCCGCGCCAATCCACGATGCGGCCCGGGTGCGGACCGCTGAGCAAGGCCAACGGCTGCGGCCTGCCGTCGCGCGACTCGCTGGCCACGGCGATATCGCAAGGCGGCCGGTACCGGCGCAACGGCACCGCCGCCGTCGGCCGGAACCCGGCAGCGGGAAAACCACCGGCCGCGCCTGCCGCAGGATGCAAGGTGAACGCATCGGGTTTGTGAGATGCGGGCGGCACAGGAATGCCCACCTGGCCGGGGCCGAGCAAGGCATCGAGTTTGGCGAGGGTTTCCGCCCAACGTTCGGGCTGGGGCAGACTCCGACCAAACCACTCGCGCTGGGCCGAGGTCGCAAAAGTGGCTGTGGCATCGAGATGCAACCCGCGCACAGCTGCCTCCAGTTGCAGCGATTCGAGCCATGCCTGGAGCGGCGCCAGCATCCCCCCGACCGTGGTTTGCGCTTCGGGCAACCGGAGTTGCCGGCTGACGGCCGCAGCGGATTCCAACTCCAGCCGCAAGTCGAGACGGGCCGCCGCCAAATGGCGTGCCGCCAAACGCGCCGCGAGTGTGTGCAACAACCGCTTGAGCGCAAACACCAGCGACTCCAACGACACCGCCGGATCCTCGAAATCGAAGCTTTGGGCAAACGCCTCCGGCGGACGGTGCAGCCGCAGCAAGCGACACGTTTTGCCATGCAGTACGTCGTGCCAGCGGCCCACCGCCGGGCCCAACCGCTCCTCCAACGCCTGCCGCGGCAACTTCATGAAATCCCCCAGCGTCCGCAGCCCCCAGCCATCCAACAGGTCCAACTCCCCTCCGCCACTCCCACCACCTGCCAGCCAGCCCAGCACCTCCAATGGCAGAGCTGCCAAATCCGCCGCCACCACCACCCTCCCCCGCGTCGTTTCATGAAGCACCGCCAAATGCGCTAAATCCGGCGTTACCGATTGAGCATGAAAGAGTTCAAAGTCGCTTGAAACGATCGATTCAAACGGACTGATGAGTGCTTTGCTGCGCAGCGACAGGTCCAGCAGCACGCAATCCTGCGCGGTGATTTCCACATCGGGCGTGAGCGAGTCAGCGATCCGGATCAGTTCGCCGCGCAGCGCCGCCTCGGCGGCCGGATCGCGCTCCAGCAGCCTCAGGTCTGGGCAGCGAACCAAGGCGCGGTTGAGCGGCCAACCGGCGGCGATGCCTGCCAAGCGCGCGGCCGGATTGACCGCCAGCAAGCCGGGTTTCGCCTGGCGGGCGGCCCCCGCCGGAGTGGCCAGCACCGCACCCGGTCGGCCCTGCGCATCGGGCCGACCGCGCAGGGCCGCCACCATGGGGAAATCGGGGATATACAGGGCGGCAAACATGGCAGGACATCAGGTTGCTTGGCGCAGCCGTTGCGGCACCGGCCGCAGGCGCTGCAACAATTCGTCGCGCGAACCATCAAAATCCCCCAGAGTGAGCTCGGCCGACAGCACCAAGCGCAGGCTCGCGGCCGCCACCAACGGAAACGGCGCAAGCACCACCAGCCGGCACCCACTGCCCTCCGCCGCTTGCTTCAAGCGCCACCAGCCGGACGCCGGCAGCGCCACCAGATCGCGCCGCGCCAGCCCGCTTGCATCCAGCAAAACCACCGGCACATTGCCATCACGCAGCAGCCAATCGGCCGCCTTGAGCATGCTGCTGGCCGAGCGGCAGCGCACCCACAGCAAGCGCGCGCAGGCATTGCCGGGAAACGACGCGGGATCAAAACCATCCGCCCCGTCCACCAGCACGAGTTGCGGGTGCGGGCTGACCTCCGCCGGATCCCCCAGCAGCCCGGCCACCAGCAACAGCAAGCCGGCACCCGCCCCGGCAGGAACCACCTCCGAAATCGCCCCCGCCGGAAAACTCGCCACCGTCAACGGCATTGCCACCGCCTCCACCGGCCCGGCTTGCGGCCGCAATCCATGCGCCTGCGGGAATTTCTCCCGCAGTTGCTGGCGCAATGTTTCCACCGGTGACGGGCTCACGCCAAAACTTTAGCAGCACCCTTAAACTGTTCAAGAGAACAATTTCAATAAGTCATCCACCGTCACTGAGCGGGACTGAGGTGCCAAAGCCCCGCCCCGCCCCGCAGCGGAGTCAACCACTTTTTTGATAATTGGAGTCTCCTCCAGTAGTAAAAAGCGGGCCGCGCGCCATCATCCGCCTCGCCGCGGAGATCGCGCCACAGTGAAGCCCCGCCATTTTTCTAACGCCCAAAATTTCATGCACCCACTCCTCGCCTGCTTTCTTCTCGGTGGTTTACTCGGCGCGTCCGCCCAAGAGCCGTTGCGGCTGTGGTATGAGCAGCCCGCGGCGCATTGGAACGAGGCGCTGCCGATCGGCAACGGTCGCCTCGGAGCGATGATCTTTGGCGAGCCCCGGCAGGAACGGATCCAATTCAACGAAAACACCCTGGCCTCCGATGAACCGGGGTACCGCACGCTGCCGCTGGATGTGCGCCCGGACTTTGCAGCCGTCCGCGAATTGCTCGCCGCGCGGAAATTCGCCGAGGCGGATGCTCTCATCGGCCGCAAATGGCTCGGCCGCTCGTGGGCATGTTATCAGCCGATGGGCAACCTGCGGCTGGCCTTTGACCACGGCGGCGATATCAGTCATTATCGCCGGGAACTTTCTCTAACCGACGCCACCTGCCGGGTTCAATATGAATGCAACGGGGTCACGTTCCAGCGCGAGATGTTAGCCTCGCATCCGGACGAGGTCATTGCCATCCGCCTGACCGCGAGCAAACCCGGCAGCATTCGTTTCCGGGTCGGGCTCGACTCACCACACCCGACCGCCAGCGTCCATGCCGACGCGAAAGGCCAGATGCTGGCGATGACGGGGCAGGCCCCTGGATTAGTCGTGCGGCGGACGCTCGACTGGATAGAAAAGCAGGGTGACACCTGGAAATATCCCGAACTGTTCGGGCCGGATGGCAAACGCCTGCCGAATGCAAAACAAGTCATGTATGGTGCCGAGATCGGCGGGCGGGGGACGTTTTTTCATGCCCGGCTGCGAGTGCAGACAAGTGGTGGCACGGTGGTGGAAAAAGACGGGCAGTTCTCGGTGAGTAGAGCCGATGAGGCACTGGTGCTTCTGAGTGCGGCGACGAGCTTCAACGGATTTGACAAGAGTCCCAGCCGCGATGGCGTGGACCCGGTTGCCAAGGCCGCCGGGTTTCTGGAAGCCGCGGCGCGCCGACCCTTCGTGGAATTGGCGGCGCGGCACGTCGCCGATTACCGCAGTCTTTTCGATCGTGCCTCGTTGCAACTCGGCGGCGCGCCAGGGGAGCAAAGCAAATTGCCCACCGGCCAGCGGCTCAAACTGTTTGGCAACGGGAAGGACCCGGCACTCGCCGCACTGTATTTCCAATTCGGTCGCTACCTGATGATTGCAGGCTCGCGGGCCGGCGGCCAGCCGCTCAATTTGCAAGGGATGTGGAATGAGGATGTCATTCCGCCGTGGGCCAGCAGTTACACCATCAATATCAACACCGAGATGAACTACTGGCCGGTGGAAGTGGCCAACCTATCCGAATGCAGCGCGCCGCTGCTGGAAATGATCCGCGAGCTCGCCGTGGATGGCCGTCGCGTCGCGCGGGACATGTATGGCCGCCGCGGCTGGGTGGCACATCACAACACCACCCTCTGGCGCTGCGCCCAACCGGTGGACAATGAAGTCCGCACGTCATTCTGGCCCATGGGCAGCGCCTGGCTCTGCCGCCAACTCGTAGAACATTACGCGTTCACCGGCAACCGCGGGTTTCTTGCCCACGACGCCTATCCGCTGCTGAAGGGCGCTTGCGAATTCTATCTGGACTGGCTGGTGCCGGATGCCAATGGGCAACTGGTCACGCCCGTGGGCACCTCCCCGGAAAATGCCTTTGCCTACACCAATGCCCAAGGCAAGCGGGCTCAAGGCGGGGCCTCTGCCGGGGTTGCCATGGACTTGGCGATCATCCGCGATTTGTTCAAGCACACACTAACAGCGGCACAAACACTCGCACTCGATCCCGCTTTCCAACAAGAACTAAGCAACGCCCTGGCCAAGCTCCGTCCGTATCAAATCGGCTCCCAGGGCCAGTTGCTGGAGTGGGCGGAGGAGTTCAAGGAAACCGATCCGCACCACCGGCATATCTCGCATATTTTCGGGTTGCATCCCGGCGATGAGATTTCCCTGCGCGGCACGCCCGCCCTGGCCGCAGCCGCCCGCCGCACGCTGGAGCTCCGCGGTGAAGGCGGCACCGGCTGGAGCATCGCTTGGAAGATCAACCTCCAGGCCCGGCTCGAAGATGGGGCCGCCACGGGCCGCATGCTCACCAACCTGCTCACCAAGTCGACGCTGCCAAATTTGCTAGATACCTGCCCGCCTTTTCAGATCGATGGGAATTTCGGCGGCACGGCGGGCATTGCCGAGATGTTGCTGCAAAGCCAGGCTGGATTCATCCACCTGTTGCCAGCATGTCCGCCCGAGTGGTCGGAAGGGAGCTTCCATGGCCTGATGGCCCGTGGCGGCTTTGAAGTTGGCGCGGTCTGGCAGACAAACGAATTGCGCAGTATCGATATCACCTCACACCTGGGTGGCGATTGCCAACTGCGGCTGGTTGACCCGGCCGATTGGACGTGCGGCGACCCGAACGCCACGCTCCAAGTCACCCCCGACGGACTGCTGAAGTTCGCAACCCAGGCGGGGCAGCATGTTCTGCTCACCCGATAGCAAGCTTGACGCACACGCCCGGCAAGGGGCGCCGGCAGCCCTTCAGGGTGTCGGTGGCGGATTGAAACTTTCTATCAGGATGGTTTCGTTTTCATTTCGATGCTGTTCGCAGCGCACACCGTTAACCGTATAGACAATGGTAAGACCCTTGTTCCAGCCCGGATTCGGATCGGTCCCCAAATTACCGGGGTTGGCAGAGAAAGTCTGGTGCTTGACCTCAACCAGTTCAGTCACACGCGCGGTGACATCCGCGTTTTTTCCGCCGCTGCCATAGATCGCCGAAATGATTTTGATGACGGGGATTTTAGGTGCGACCGGGACAGCCGCATAAGTTCCAGTACCCGGTGATGCTTGAATTCCGCTGCGAGTGGCGATGGCATTCCATGTAGGCGATAGAATCTCGCGTTCCGGAGGGGGGATTTCTTTAGCGGCGCTGCTGAGTGAGCTGGCCAGCCGTGAGCGGCTGGCTTCAATCACCTTCTCGGCTTTGGGAATGATCTCATCGGCTTCACTTTTGAGCCGGGTTGCTTCATTCACATCCACTTTTCCGTGCAGCCTTGAGGGCGTTAATACGATTTCCAGATTCTTCATTTTAGCCTCATACTGGGCGTCAGCCTCTTTGCGATCGGAGAGCGATTTTTTCAAGCCCGCCTCTTCCCGGAAAACCTCCTTGATGATGTCTTCGAGCTTCGGAATCCCCTCGTTTCCAGGATCGATTTTCTGGGCGGCTTCGAGCAATCGAACCACCTCCTTGGCCTCCTCCAGCGTTGCTTTTTTGAAGACTCCCAATGCTGCGATGACTTTCTTTTCAGAGTCTGCTCTAGTTTCCAGCGCTTTGCCAGTGAGCTTCTCGCCTGGGCCGGACTTCCTTGTCGGATCGGTGTCGACGGCAGCCGTTTCAATCGGAGCGGGTTTGGGCGAGCCGGCAGTCTCGGATTTATCCAGCTTGAGAATGGATTCAAGCTTGCTGCGAGCATCCTGTTGACCGGCATCGGATGCTTTGCGCAACCATTTGAGGACTTCGTCCGGATTGCTTTCCACGCCAATGACCGAATCATGGCACATGGCAAGACGGTACATGGCATCGGCATCGCCGGAATCCGCCGCGAGGCGATACCATTTCATGGCGTCCCGCCTGCTCGTCTCCACTCCTGCGCCATTTTCATAGCAAGCACCGATGGCAAGCTGGCCGTGCGCGCACCCTTGGTCAGCGGACTTTCTATACCAACGCGCCGCCTCGTCCAAGTTCTTTGGGAGTCCCCTGCCATCGGCATAGAAATTCCCCATGGCGAATTGATCGTTTGGGTCTCCTTGTTCGGCAGCCTTGCGGTACCACTTGGCCGCTTCCATATCATCCTTTTTTCCGATGTAGTGTTTACCGAGATAGGATTGGGCATCTGCCAATCCTTGTTCCGCAGACATCAGCAACCACTTCAGGCCCGTTGACTCGTCTTGTGGTTTGCCAATTCCCAATTCGAAACACAGCCCAACACGATATTGGGCCGATGCATGACCCAGTTCCGCAGCTTTCAGATACCATTGCGCTGCCAATGGTTCGTTTTCCACGGCATTGGTTCCAGAGTCGTAATAGTTACCGAGCAAATACATTCCATCGGGAGATCCCGCCTCCGCGGACTTGCGGAGCCATTTTTCCGCCTGAGAAGGATCTTTTTCCAAATCAGTGCCTTGGGTGTAACATCCCGCCAGCAACCTCATTCCTTCCGAGTTCCCAGCATCGGCCGACTTCCGATACCACGCCGCCGCCGGGCGACCATCGTCCGCAGTTACACATTTCAGCTCGATGGCCCGGCCGACAACGAGCCACCACACAGGCCCCCCGGATTCAGCATCCCGAAGCAATCCTCGACCCACCGCCGCCTTGAAATCCTGTTGCGCCGATGCATCATCCAGCTTGACGCGGCTGCCACTGGTGCAGGCACCGATCCGCAAGAGCCCCCTCAGACAGAGGCCGAGTGGATGGTTTGCAGTGGCAGACTGATTGATCCAGTCGACGCCTTTGGGCCGGTCCATTTTGAGTCCGTAGTTGCTCATATACCCTTGATACAGAGCGTGCCCCAGATAGGCCTGGGCCAAGGCATCGCCCGTGCCTGCTTGTTGGGTCCAACGGAGCGGGTCCAACTTGGCTTCAGACATGGATCTGCTGAAACGCATGAATCCCAGGATCGCAGCGACTATGATCACTGTCCCGAGGGTGATTCTTATGGCTTTGTTTGACATGCTGGTTGATGCGACTTGGCTTTGGGGGGATTGACTCTTTCCTAACGTGAAGCGGTTAGGATAGGAGACGCCGGGGCAGGAAGCAAGTAAAGCCAGAAAGTTTTTTGAGGGATGCCCACCCTGTATTCAATTGCCATTCTTGCGACCCCGACTAAACCTTGGCCCGAAATGCGCCGTTTAAAGTGATGGAAAACAGCCCGGAAATCGCAGACGTGGATGGTTTTGTGCAGGAATTGACGGGCTGTCAGGATGACCTGATCCTTTTCATACGGACCTTGTGCGGGGATTTTCACCTGGCGGCGGACATCCGGCAGGAGGTCAACATGGTGCTGTGGAACAAGCGGCGGAAATTCACCCCGGGGACCAGTTTCCGCAGTTGGGACTCAGTGCGCACCGGGGCCAATGCCACCGCCTCGCTGGGATCGTTAGGCTTGCCGGGGACCGTCTTCCAAGTGGGCGACGGCACCGGCGACAGCGGCATCGATCTACCCATCAGGACGACAGCTGCTTTTCCGGAACTGGCATCGTCACGGTCACCAGCGGCCCGGCCATCACCGATCCCTACACCCTGTGGTCCGCGGTGATTCCGAATGAGGCTGACCGCGGCCCCGCGGCCGATCCGGATGGCGACGGCTTCACCAATCTGCAGGAATGCCTGTTTGGCACCTCGCCCGTCGCCAACACCGGTTCACCCACCACCTTTGAGAGCACTCCGGGCGGATTGATCGTGCGTTGGTCCGAGCGGGCCAACGCCACCTACGTCCTCCAGGAGAGCACGACCCTGGAAGAACCATGGAGCACCAGTAGCGCGACGATCACCGACGCGATTCATCAGACCGGTGTCGCCACCGATTACGTCCGCAAACAAGCAAGCATCCCGCTCGGCAGCCCTCACAAGTTCGTGCGGGTACAGGCGGCGGAATAAGGCACAACGCCACCTGTTTTTCATGGAAACAGCTGCAGCGCGAGGTTTTGATTTCCATTTCGGCAAACCCGCTTATAAGTGCGCCATGCCATCCTTACGCAGCAACACCACCACCCAAGGCCGCCTGATGTCCGGCGCGCGCAGCCTCTGGCGCGCCAACGGCATGCAGGACGGCCAGTTCGGCAAGCCCATCATCGCCGTCGTCAACTCGTTCACCCAGTTCGTGCCGGGTCACGTCCACCTCCACGACGTCGGACAATTCGTCAAAGGCCTGATTGAAGCACAGGGCTGCTTTGCGGCGGAATTCAACACCATCGCCGTCGATGACGGCATCGCCATGGGCCACGACGGGATGCTCTATTCGCTGCCCTCGCGCGAAGTCATTGCCGACAGCGTGGAATACATGGTCAACGCCCATCAGGCGGATGCCATGATCTGCATCAGCAATTGCGACAAAATCACCCCGGGCATGCTCATGGCCGCCATGCGCCTCAACATCCCGGCCATTTTCGTCTCGGGCGGACCGATGGAAGCCGGCGTGGTCGGCGATAAAAAATACGATTTGGTCGACGCGATGGTCATGGGCGGCGACAGCTCGGTTTCGGACGAGTTGCTGGAGAGCGTCGAGCGCAATGCCTGCCCGACCTGCGGGTCGTGCTCGGGCATGTTCACCGCCAACTCGATGAACTGCCTCAACGAGGCGCTTGGCCTGGCGCTGCCGGGCAACGGCACGGTGGTGGCGACCCACGCCAACCGTCGCAAGTTGTTCGAGCAGGCGGCCACGCGCATCGTGGAGATGGCCTTCGCCTATTACCGCGACGGCGACACCACGGTGTTGCCGCGCTCGATCGCCTGCCGCAGCGCGTTTGACAATGCCATGGCGCTGGACGTGGCCATGGGCGGCTCGACCAACACGGTGCTCCATATTCTGGCCATCGCTCATGAGGCCGGCGTCCCCTTCGGCATGGACGATATCGACGCCATCTCGCGCCGCGTCCCCTGCATTTGCAAAGTCGCCCCCAGCTCGGACTACCACGTCGAGGACGTCAACCGCGCCGGCGGCATCCTGCGCATCCTCGGCGAACTCGAAGCCGCCGGCCTGGTCGACGGCACGGTGCAGCGGGCCGACGGCATGACCCTGGCGCAAGCGATCGCCCGCTATGACATTTCGCGGCCGACGGTGTGCCAAGAGGCCATTGAAGTCTATAAAAGCGCCCCCGGTGGCGGCCGCAACCTGGTTTTCGCGTCGCAGTCGGCAAGTTTCCGCGAACTCGACACCGACAAGCAACTCGGCTGCATCCGCGACGTCGCCCACGCCTATTCGCCGGATGGCGGCCTGGCAGTGCTCAGCGGCAACATCGCCCGCGCCGGATCCATCGTCAAAACCGCGGGCGTGGACGTTGGCTCCCTACGTTTCCAAGGGACTGCCAAGGTGTTCGAATCCCAGGATGCCGCCTGCGAGGCCATCCTGCAGGGCCGCATCGTGGCTGGCGACGTGGTCGTCATCCGCTATGAAGGACCCCGCGGCGGCCCCGGCATGCAGGAAATGCTCTACCCCACGTCCTACCTGAAATCCATGGGCCTGGGCAAATACTGCGCCCTCATCACCGACGGCCGGTTTTCCGGCGGCACCTCCGGGCTCTCAATCGGCCACGTCTCACCCGAAGCCGCCGCCGGTGGCGCCATCGCGCTGGTTCAAGATGGCGACACCATCACGATCAACATCGCTGAGCGCTCAATCCAACTGGTGGTCAGCGACGCCGAACTCGCCGCCCGCGAACAAGCCGAACTCGCCAAGGGTAAACTCGCCTACCACCCCGCTCCCCGCTCCCGCCGCGTCTCCAACGCCCTCAAAATCTACGCCCTCCACGTCACCTCCGCGGACAAGGGAGCCGTGCGCGAGGTGCTCGACTAGCGTTCGCCCGACCGGGGGGAGGGGCACTGCCGGCGTCGCTACGCGAAGCCCGGCTTTGCTTGGCTGTGCATTGGCAGAACGGGCGGGCCGCCCAATAGTGTCAATTCAGCCCTCTCTGATCGGAACACACGCGTCCAGCCTGTGAGGGCAGACAGCGCGTTCCGCCTGTCTGCACTTGAGACGACAGGCTGGACGCCCAATCCTGCTAACCTGACGGCAGTGGGCCTACCGCCCCTGCCCCTCTGGCTCAAGGCGTGCGCAGTTTCTTGTGCGAACCATCGCAAAGCGGCGCGCCGGCGGTCTGCTTGCACTGGCACCACCACACGGTGGTTTTTTCGGCGACCTCGAATTTCACCGGTTGGAGGCCGGTGCCTTTGTGGGAGCCATCGCAAAACGGCTGATTGGCAGCCCGCCCGCAGGCACACCACCAATAGGTTCCGGCTTCAACTTCAAGGGCTAACGGTTTGGTATCACACACGACGGGTTCTTCAGCCATGCCCTGACTGTAAATGCTTCCTGAAAGAGGGCAATCGCCAATTTTTAAAAAAATCGCCCGCCGCTGGAGCGCTTTAGTCAGCCAGGGTTGCCACCAATCCGGCGGCGGCGGCATTGCTACCGTTTTGAGGCAGCACCCCGGTCTTGGGCGACTCGCGGTTGGCGGCATGGGCCGGCCCGCCTCTGCGTTGCTGCGGATATTGTTGCGGCGAGACGTCGTGTAAAAACGTCACCATCAGCCATCCGGCAAGGATTACGGCGGAGCCACTCACAAATTGGTGCATTTTCATCGAATTGGAAATCGTTGCCTTCAACGCGCTTGAGGATGCCAGAGTTGTAAGGAAAAGCAAAACATTTTTTGCCCATGGGCACCTGCGGGTGTAAATGAAGGTTGTCCCGTGCCCCCTTCGCGGCTACGGTGGGGCCAGCGCCAGCACCCCTTTCACTTCCAACTCCAACCACTTTTCAAAGCCCATGGGAATTTTCAGCAAGCCGCTCCTGCAACGCCACGATCGCCGCGATGACATGCCGGAGGGCCTGTGGATCAAGTGTTCCGACTGCGGCGCGATGATTCACATCCTCGACCTCAAGCAGAACCTTTACGTCTGCCAGACCTGCCAAAACCATTTTCTGATGGATGCCCGCGAGCGCATCGCGCTGCTGGCCGATCCCGGCAGCTTCGAGGAGACCGAGATGGGATTGGTCAGTTCCAATCCACTCGGTTTCCAGGGCTATGCGGAAAAAACCGCCGCCCTGTGTGAAAAAACCGGCTTGGATGATGCAGTGGTCACCGGGCGGCTCACCGTCTGTGGCCAGCCGGCGATGATCGCGGTGATGGATTTCAAGTATTTCGCCGGATCGATGGGCTCGGTGGTGGGGGAAAAAATCACCCGCGCGCTGGAAATGGCTGTGGCTGAGCAACGCGGTGCCATCATCGTTTCCGCCTCCTCCGGCGCTCGCATGCAGGAAGGCATGCTCTCGCTCATGCAGATGGCCAAAACCTGCGCCGCGCTGGCCCGCCTCGCCAACGCCAAGCTGCCCTTCATTTCCGTGCTCACCCATCCGACCACCGGCGGCGTCACCGCCTCGTTTGCCACCATCGGCGACGTCAACCTCGCCGAACCCAAGTGCATGATCGGTTTCGCCGGCCCCCGCGTCGTCAAGGAAACCACCCACCAAAATCTCCCCCCCGGCTTCCAGACCGCCGAGTTCATGTTAGATCATGGCCTCATTGATGCCATTGTGCCGCGCCACGAGTTGCGCGCCAAACTCGGCACGCTGCTCGCCTTCATGATGCCCGCCACCGCCTGAGCGGGCACCACCCAATACGGTCAATTGAACACTCACTGATCGGAGGACAGATGGACCGCCCAATACTGACAGTCTAGCGCGCTCTGATCGGAAAACAGGCGTCCCGCCTGTAATGGAAGACAGCGCGTCCCGCCTGTCCGCGCATGAAACGACAGGCTGGAAGCCTATCCTCCATCTAAACTGACTGTATTGGGCATCCTGCCCGCCGCCTGGATTCAAGGAACCACCCGCCAGCCCACGCCGCCCCGCTTAGACGCCGGGGCGGGGGAATACATGCGGGCAGTTACTTAACCACCTTGAGGCGAACGAACAACTCGCCGGCGGGTGCCAGCGAGCGCGGGATTTGCACCACAATGGAATCCGGCGCGGCACCATTCGGCGTGACCGTCACAATCACCCCGTTGGCGTCCGGCCCCGAGCTGCTGGTGCCAAGCGGCACATCCGTCCATCCCAGCAAATCCGAGCCGTATTGTGCCGCCTCGGAGGTCACGGCGGCTGCCGCGTCGTCGCGGCGGCTGAAGCTGAAGGTCACATAGGTGGCATCGAGGGTCTGCACGGGAAGCATCGCCGGGTCGCTGGCCAGCGGGTTGCCATTCAGATAGAACTCCATCAGGTTGGAGAGGCCGTCGTGGTCGGGGTCCTGGCCAAGGCCGTTGTTGGAACTATCGAGGCCCTTGAGCGCCGCCCACGCCTCGTAGGGCGCCAGCACCAACAGGCTGCCGCTGCCGGTGAAGTAGCTGCCAAAGGTGGCATCCAGCGCGTTGTAGGTGCCGGGCGGCACGGAAACTCCGCCGAGCACCAACTTGCCGACGGTGTCGACTGCGGTGCCTGTGGCGAGGTCGAGCTTGGCACCAGTGGCGATGGTGACGGTGGACGCATTCCCCAGATAGGGCACGGTAATGGACAACGTGCCCTGATTGACGGTGGTGGTGCCGGTGTAGCTGTTAGCACCGGTTAGTGTCAGGATGCCGCTGCCGGTCTTGACCAGGGCCAGCGGGGCGCTGCCGCCATCACTGATCACGCCGCTGAAGGCCGTGCTGGAGCCGTCCGCCCCGACGCTCAGCCCCGCCGCGCTGCTGGCATGATAGTTGCCGATGCTGCCCACCGAGCCGCTGAGGTTGGCGAAGCTGAAGCTGTTGCCGTTGAGCTTGAGGATGGCACCGGCCACTTGCAACGGACCGCTGCTGAAGGCATAGGCATTACCGGCGACCACCGATGCGCTCGGACGGCCGTTGATCTTGGTGGAGGCGTACGAATTCTGCGCGGCGGCGGTTGGTGCCACGGTCAGAATGCCGGAGTCACCCACCGGGTCGCCCACATAGAATTCGCACTGGAACGGCCCGCTGATGGCACCGGTGATGGTGAAGTTCGAGAGGCGTTGGGCCATGATGCCGGAATCCGCGATCAAGGTCACGTTGCCAGCCCAAGTGGCGGTCGAGCTAGCGGCCAAGCGGAGGCCGTCGGGGTACCCGCTTTCGCCCCAGCCGCCACCGGCGATATCCACGGGAGCGGTGTAGGGATTGGCGCTGCTGAAGGCGAGGAGCTGGGCACCGACGAGGACTTCGACCTTGCTGGCACCGCCGAGGGAGGTGTTGCCAGAGTTGAATCCGACGCGGCCTTTTTCCACCCGCAAGGTGCCGGTGAAGCCGGCGGGCAGCGTCAGGCTGCCCCACTGCGCCGAGGCATCCACCGCCTGGGCGGAATTCAAAGCCAGCGTGCCCGCTCCAGTGATGGCCGACCACACCGGGGCGGCGGCGGTGGCGCGTTCGATCCGGAGAAAGGCACCGGCCGCAATTTCGTAGGTGCCGCTGCTGGTACCATTCGCGACGCCGTCGCCGATTTGGAAGGTACCGGCGGTGATGCCGATGGTTCCACCATAGCTGTTGCCTCCGGTGAAAACGACTCTGCCGCTGCCGGACTTGACGCAGGTGTTTCCGTAGCCGTCAAGCGAGCCCGCAAGCGTCAGGGTGCCGGCGGTGTCGAACGTCAACACGCCGTCGTTGGTGATCGATCCGGCATGAGTCGGCGTCCCGCTAACGCGGAAATCCAGCGTGCCGCCAGCGCCTACGGTGATGGGTCCGGCGATCCCACCGTCGGTGGTGCCATTGCCAATACGGAGTGTGCCGGCATTCACGGCGGTGGTCCCGGCATAGGTGTTGGAATTGGTGAGGGTGAGGGTCCCGTCGCCATTTTTGATCAAGCCGGTGGTCCCGGTGATCGCCCCGCTGCCGGAAAGGGTGTAGTCTTTCGCGGTATGCGTAAAGGTGACTGTGGCGGGTGCCACGTTACCTTCCAAGCTAACGTTGGTGGTGGAAGCGGAATCGTCGAATACGGTCACATCACCTTCCAGATACCGCTCGACGAATCCGCCCATCGTCCAGTTATTGGTACTGTTGATGTTCCAGGCGGCTCCTTGGTTGCCTTTCCACGCCAGCGGATTGGAAGTGGACACGCTGAGGGCCACCGAGTGACTCGCCACATCGTCCACCAGCGTGGCGGCGGTACCGCGTGGCAATGACGAAGTTTCCAACGTGAACGCGCCGATGCCGGCGCCGCCGATGGTGCCGCCGGCCGGATAGCCGATCACCGACTGGATCCCGGTGGTTAGGGAACCGGAAACCTTGAGCGTGACCGGGCCGCTGGCGGTGAAACTGGTGCCTGCTGTGATGGCCGGAATGCCTGCCTGGAGGTTGGTGATGGCAACGGTGCAATTCCCCAGAGTCAGGTTTTGGGTCGCCAAGGAACTCAGCTGCACGCTGCCGCCGCTGATCGTCGCATCCACCAGTTGGTTCGTGCTGCCGGCGACATTAAAGGTGCCCGCTCCGGTTCGCACGAGCGAAAGGTTGCCAGCGTTGCCAGTGGCGCCGCCCAGAGCAGTTAGATTCAAGATCCCGGCGGCTTGATTGAGGGTGAGAGTGGAAACGGTGGAGCTGCCGCCGACAATGCTGCCACCCAAACCGACGGTGACGAGCGAATTGAGGCTGAGGCTCTGGCCCATGGCGAGGTTGCCGGTGCTGGTGGCGCTGCCCAGTGAAACCGCGGTGGTGGCATTGGCACCCGTGAGTGCCAGCGTGCCGTTGTTCACCGCGACCGGTCCGGCATAGGTGTTCGTCCCGGACAGGGTGAGCGTGCCAGCCCCGAGCTTGGTCAGGCCGCCGATGCCGTTGGCTGCCAGATCGCCCGCGGTGAGCGTGTAAGCGAAGGGCGATGCCGCGCTGAGGGCACCACCGCCAGTGAAGGTGAAGGTCACAACGTCGCCAGCCACGTAGTCCTTGCCCGGAGAAGTGAGGGTCACCCCGGTGATCGCGCCACCGACAATACTGGCAATGGCCGTGGCACCGGTGCCCGTGCCGCCACTCACAGCCACCAATGGTGCCCCGATGTAGCCGCTGCCGCCGCTGGCGACCCCAATGACGCCACCCGCCGGATAGATGCCGTTGCCGGTGGTGGCCAGCAGGTTGGCGGCAATGTTTGCGGTATTGGCCTGGGTATCGATGATCGCCCCGCCGTTGAAGACATTCACCGGCAGCAGGGTGCCGGTCGAAGCGGTGATGAGACCGACGTTGCCGCTTGCCCGCAAGGTTCCGCCGTTGAAATTGACGGCAGCGGTGCCAACCGTGTTGCCGGTGTTGCGATTGATCGGGCCGCCCAGCACCAGGGTGCCGGCATTGAGATTGACGATGCCGCTGGTGCTGGCGGCGTCGCCGAGCAGGGTCACACCGCTGCCGCTGAGGTTGTTGACGATTGCAGATCCGCCCGCCAGGGTGCCGATGTTGAGGGTGGCTACGGCGCTCGGTTTGTCGCTCACAATGATGCGGAAGCTGGAGCTGATGTTGGCCGTGCCGCCGCTGAAGGTGGCCACGCCCTTGCCGCCGGTGGTGAGGCCGCCGCCGATGGTGCCGATGGCCAGATAGCGGCCGCAGTTGAGGGTGCCGTTGGTTTGAACATACGAGCCGATGCCGCTGGCACCGACGCGGAAACCATCGTTGGCAACGATATTGAGCGTGCCGCCGGATAACTGGCATGAACCGTACGAGCTGCCACCGGCACCCAGTTCCAGATAATTCGTCGTGGTCGCAAGCCCGAGGTTGACGGTGCCGGCGGACTGATTGAGGGCACCGGCACCGCTGTTGGTGGCCACCGCGTTGCCGCCGACCCGAATTGCAACGCCGCTGGCAGTGGCGAGGTTGAGGGTGCCGCTGGTGTTGATGTTAAGCACGCCTTTGGCGGTGGCCCCGCCCACCAGCAGGGCACCGGTGCTGTTGGGGCTCGAACTGCTGCCGGCAACCGTCACCGTCCCGGCGCTGAGGGTCGTGGCTCCGGAAAACGTGTTGGCTCCGGTCAGCGTGAGGGTGCCCGCTCCGGTCTTGGTCAACCCGGCGCTGCCCGCCAGCGCCGCACTGATGGACGCGTCCACATTGGCGGCAATGGTCGGCGTGGTCCCGGCGAGGGTGATGATGCCGCTGGCAAGCGTGTAGTTGCCCGAGCCCGCGGCATTGAAGGTGATCTTATTGGCGGTCACGCTGCCGACGGTCACGCTGGCGGCCGCGCCACTGGCAGCGCCGAAAATCGCCTCGTCGGCGCTGGTGTTGGGCCACACGACGTTGGCGGCGCCATCCCAGAAGTTGCTGTTGGTGGTCAGCCAGCCGGCTCCCGCTCCATCTTGGGCGGCGGTGGTGGTCGTATCGGCATCATAGGTGACGGAGGCCGCCTGGCTCGCTCCGCCGAAGGTGAGCGTCGCAAAGGCAAACAGAAGGCTGGACGTGCGGGAATAGAAGGATGGTTTCATGAAATCAGATAGAATTGGATATGTTAGGAAAGTATGCAATATCGGCAATGGACTGTTCGCCGGACAGAACGTTGGCCGCCGCGCGTTTGCGGGCAATCGCTCGATAGTGACGAAATCGCCACATCAAGACCACGCCGGAAACGGCGCGGGTGGCCTCACTGGGGGCTCGTCCGGGAAAATCTCACGGGGCCTGAACCGTTCAGTGACAGCGGTTGAGGAGCGATGGAAAGCGCTTGCGGCAACGCTGGGGACCGGATAAACTCAAAACCGATGACGAAACCGAGCCGACAATTCCTGACGACAGCACCACCGCCACCGGGGTCTTTCAGGGCACGCAATTCCCGATATTTGGGACGGAAGGTCAGGGCGCGGGTCCCACTCCGGAAAAATGACCCGATTTTTCGTTTGACGAACCGATCTGAATGTGTTCATTTGAACTCATGAACGCACGCCCCCCAGCATTCGTCGATTTCTTCGCCGGCAGCGGTCTTGTCACCCAGGGCGGCAAGCACGCCTGTGTTTCCATCTGGTCGAACGATATTTGTCCGAAGAAAGCAGCCGTTTACACTGCGAACCATGGCAGCGATCACTTCCACCTCGGCTCCATCGAACACGTTCGCGGTGCCACCATTCCCAAGGGCGACATCGTCTGGGCCAGCTTCCCATGCCAGGATCTCTCCCTTGCCGGGAAGATGGGCGGGCTCGCCGCCTCCCGTAGCGGGCTGTTTTGGGAGTGGCTGCGGGTCCTTGATGAAATGCCTGTATTTGTTAAAGTTATCGGCAGATGAAACCTTTCTCCCAACGTGAGTGCCTGATGCTCGCCGGAATGTTCCTATCCAAGTTTAGTCAGGATGGACTTCAGCACTTGGGATTTACCAGTTTTGGGGAAGCTTACAACGCCATTGGATATGCGTTGGGTGGCAGGCCCGCCTCGATCAAGAATTACATGCAGGAATTTGACCCGCTCTTTCCAAACAACCGCAAAGGCTGGCATAAGCGCGAAGTGCGCGCTCACTGTCGCGATGCTTTCGAACGTTTTGGACACCTCTCATTGTTCGATTTTTCCCGCTTGTTGTCTCCATTGCTCCTGCCCCCTGTGATGCCCCTACCGGAAGGCATGGACGAGCTTGCTGCAATCGATGAGAGCAATTTCGAAAACGATTCCTTCTCCAGACGCCTCATCACCGGCGCGGCCGCCGAAGGATTCTTCGAATCATCCTTCCCAAAGCTTTCAGAGTTCAATGAACACGCTCTCACCAATGTCACTCGCTACGGTTGCGGCTTCGATTTCCGATTGCAACCAGTAGATTCACGCCCCTTTCTCGCAGTTGAAGTCAAAGGGATCGCCGGTGCCGGTGGAGACGTCATGATGACCAGCAAGGAACATCAGGTTGCTGAATACCTTCAGGACCGGTATTATCTCTGCGTCGTGAGGAACTTCAACGAGCGCCCGGTGCTCTCCCTCTTCCAGAACCCGCTGGTCCAAGGTCTCGAATTCACACGCCGAGAGCGCCAGCAAATCTCCGAAACCTGGCACGCCAGGGTTCCGGCATGAATACTCCAATGGAATGCCCACGATGAACTCCACAACATGCAACTTACCACCGTCCTCTCCATCTCTGAGGTTAGTCTTGGCAGAGGGTGAGTCTATCAAATCATGCCTGACGTCATTGTTTGCCGACGCAAGGCGGCGCAGAAGCCGCGAATGCGGCGGGAGCATTTTGAGCCTGGTGATGCAGCACCTCGTTGGAGCTAAACTTGAAACGCTGTATCCCGGTAAAGCCATCAATCACTGCGGATACTCTGTCTCCGACTCCCCAACCGGGCGCGTGGGAAACTTTCAGTTTGGTGATTGTGTCATCCACGTCACCACAGCTCCCGGGAAACTTCTTCTCCAAAAGTGCCGCGACAATCTCGACCGTGGCCTCCGCCCCCTCATCGTCTCCACCAACGCCGGTGCGGCCCAAGCGGAAACCTTGGCCGAGGAAGAGGGCATCAGCCGTCGCTTGGAAGTCCTTGACATTACTCAGTTCCTCGTTGCCAACATGCTCGAATGGACTGATTTCGACGGCAACCAACGCCGCCACAGTTTCATAGCTCTGGTCGCCCGCTATAACGCTATCATCGACGCCTGTGAGACCGATCCGAGTTTGAAAATCGAGGTGGCGTAAGAGTGTGCACGTGAGGTCGTTGACTGCATCGCGACAGTCCGCGCACCGCCCATGCTCACGGCCGCAGCAGCCGCACGCGGGAAAATTGCAGGCGATGCAGGCCCGGTTCGTCCGGGGCGGCTTCGCCGAGGCGGCTGACGGCGATGCGGACGTAGCGCGCCGAGGGAAAGCCGATGACCGTGTAGAGGTTCACGCTCAGGCCGCGTCCGTCCGGGGCAGGACAGTCGGTGTAGGTCGCGGCGGTGGTGAAGGCACCCGGTTGTTTCGCCAGTTGCACCGTGAAGTCGCGCGGAAACCCGATCCCCGGCTTGCCCGCCGCCGTGTCGTCCGCTCGCGGCAACAACACGATTTTGGCAAGTGTCGTCTCCGCTCCCAAGTCAAACTCCAGCCACTCCACGGCCTTGTCCGTCGCATCAGGCTTCGAACTGTAGCCCTTTTTGCCGCCATCGCCCGGCGCGGCAAACAAGTTGCCTATCCCCCACCCGCCCGCCTCATGCGAACTCGACGCCTTGACCACCGGCTTGAGTTCTTTCTCCACATCCGCTTGCCGGTCGGTCGGATCCGCCCACACCCCTGCCGCCAAGCCGCTCACTTCGATTTGATAGACCCCGGCCGCCAGCCCCGCACAACTGGCGGGTTTGCCATTGACTGTGACGCGCCCGCCCTGCGGCAGAATGACGTCCGCAGTGGTCTCCTTGGGCACCGTCAGGGCCAGCTTCAGCGCGGAATTTGTTAGTTCCCAGGCCGCGCTGATCGGGCCGTGCGGCGTGGGCACCACTCCCTTGGCCCAGCGCACTTCGCGCGTCGCTTGCGGCTTCACGCTGAAGGTTGCGAACCCCGGTGCGGTCGGTCTCACGCCTAGCAGATAGGCGCTGAAGTGATCCGCGATCGCGGCGTCCGGATGCGAGTCGTCGCCCCATCCGCTTGTCAGCAGAGTCATGCATTCCGTCACCGTGCTCGCGCCCTTCCATCCGTCGTCAAGCAACCGCAACCAATTGTGGTCGAGAATCGTCTGCAGCCCGGATTGTGCGAAGCCGTATTCAAATTGGCCGCGACTGGCCAGGCTCTGGAATTTGCCGTGGCCGATCTTGCTGAAATGCGGCACGATGCGCAGCGCCTGCGCCTGGGTCACCAGGCCGAGCGAGAGTGCCAGCGCATTGGCCTCGGGACCGAAGCCCGGGGTCTCCAGCGCGTCTTTGAAACACCCGTGCGCCTCGTCCCACAGGTTTTCATACAACGCCTGCTTGATGGCGGCCGCCTTTTCTTCCGCCTCGGCGCGGTCCCCGGCCAGGTCCAAGCGACCGGCAATGCGGGCGGCGTCGGTAAACACACCCCACAACAAAATATTCATATAACTGCGCGTGCGGACGTCTCCCACGCCCAGGTTGCCCGCGTGCTTGGATGTCTCGGGGCGCTGCACAAACAATCCGTTGGCACCGATGTGCGCGGTCAGATATCCTAGCAACTTTTTGATCGCCGGGTAGATCTGGCGCAACGTCGCGGTATCGTCGGTGTAGAGCAGATGCTCCCACGCGACGGGCACCAGCCAGGCAGCGAATTCGTCGGAGGGAAAAGGACCGTAATCGCCGGCAGCCGGCGGCACACTGCGCTCCGGATAGGGCGAGGCGTGCACATATCCGTCCGGCGTCTGGTTGAACGCGAGCATCTTGAGCGAGTCGCGCAGATACGTCGGCTTCGCAAACGCGTAGTAGGCGCTGCGTTGGCCGAAGTACAGGTCGCCCGACCAGATCAACCGGTCGCGCTTGGCGCCGTCGGCCACAAACGACAGCGTCCGCGCGAACTGCCACTTGGATAGATCTCCGCCGAAGTCGTCGGCTAACAGCACCTGCCCCTTGCCGTCGCAGACGCGGATCCCGTCGAACAGCGGCCACTTTTCCTTCGGCGTGTAGAAACCCACCCGCCCACTCGCAAACACCGCGTCGCGCGTCTGGTCGATCGTCACACCATCCAACAGCGTCGTCAGCACGGCCCCGCGGGCCTCGATTTTCAGGTGGTACTGCACGCCATCGATGAGTTGCGCCGCCAGCCGCTTCTCGCTGAGGATCGTATCCTTGCCAGCCTGCCGGCGGACCAACCGGAACGCGCCGTCGAGCGCGACTTCTGCCAGATAGGTATTGCCCGCGTCCTGCGCCCTGAACGCGACGCCTGCCGCGGACACGTGATGCGGGTTGCTCCGCAACTCGAAGGTCGTCTCGAGGGTCACATCCCCCCACCCCGCGCCGGCCACGCTGAGTCCGACCTCATCGGCCTGCTCCAACTTGCGCGGCAGCAGCCAGCCATCGACGGTTTTCCACGCGTCATGGTTCGGGAACGAGGCGATTTGCAGCGTCCAGGTGCTGATGTACCAGAGCCGGTTGAGCCGCTCGTCGCTGCACAAGAACAACCCGTCGTGCGGCGAACGGTCGTACACCCCGCTGTTGGCCATCGCCAACGAGTCGATGTCCACCGAAGTGCCCGGCGTGTCGAGTTGCAGCCGCACGTAGCGCGCCTGGCCTTGGATCAGCGGTGCGATAAAGCGGCCGCTGCGCGGAATCGTGTAGGTCTCGTGCCGGTTGACGTTGCCTGGCAACACCGGCAGGTCGACGGCCGGCCCGAGGTAGCGCGCGCTGCTCTCGCGGGAAAAATCACCGGTTTCGGATAGACCGTCGGGGTGATTGGCGTAGGCCAGGCGCAGCACCGGTTGACCGCTCTTGGCGGTGACCGTGAAGACCGCATAACCACCCACACTCTGCTTGCCGAAATCCAGCACCACCACCGGCTTGGCACCGGTTTTGTCATACGTCAACCGGCAACCCTTGCCGTCCTCGCGCAGCAACGCGGCGGCCGCCTCCACCCGCCCTTCCGTGCGCACTATGGCCACGGGCGCGACGATGTCGGCCCCCGGTGTCAGCACCTGCGCTCTTGCCTGTTGCTGCCATGCATCGGTTGGCGCAATGCTCCCCTGCCCCGCCGCCACACCGCATACGGCAATTCCTGTTAGTACAACTGCTGCCGGAAACGACATTATTACCGTCCTTGGGATCGATGTTTTCAAATTGTTAGCTTGTTGGTTTTTGGGTGGGTAGCATTTTCGGTTTGACCAGCAGCATCCAGTCGTCACTCGTCGGTCTCACCGCCACCGTCCACAGCACCGGATAGGCACCGTAGCGCGCCGCCCAATAACGGCCCAGTTTGGCCATGTATTCCTCGGTGAAAATCGCGTTTTGGGCTGGGTCCTGCGCCCAGGTGATGCCGGCGTTGGCGTGGACCAGTCCGTGCTCGGCGAGGCAGGCGAACTTGCGGTCGATGTTTGCGAAGCCGGGCAGATCCGCCGCGCTGAGCCCGTCGCTCAGATCGGCATGGGCTTCTTCCGACGGGTCGCGGTGCGCGCCGCCTTGCGGACTGTGCGGATTGTGGATGGCTTCCGACTGAAACACGGTGAACCCTTGCGCCACCCGCTTGTCCACCGTGTACTTGAACTGGGACGGCACCCCCTGCACGTTGGACGTTCCAAAACGCTCGTGAATGAACAACCAGTGGGTGTCTCCCAGATAGAAAAACGGCGTGCCATCGGCATGCACAAAATAGTGCCCGTCGGGCGAGACCTTGAGGAACCCGTGTTGATAAATCGCCAGCGGCCCGGCATAGGCGTCGCACCGGATGCTGCGCGTCACGCCCTGTAAGCCACCGTTGGACGCATCGCTGCACGCGCTGACCATGTTCCACCGGCCCGCGACGGTGGGAGCGAAGCGGACCCGCCAGCTCGTCCCGCCATCCCAAAACGCAGGTCGCACCAGCACCTCGCCCCCCGGCCCGGTGAAGGTGGCGCTCACCTCGACATTCTGGAACGGATCCGCGTAGTTCACCGCGCTGGTGAGCGCGATTTCGGCGACGCGCCACCGCTCGGCGGTGATATCCGCCGCGACTCCCGCTGCGGCAAGGCAGGCGCTCACCCCCGCCACCCCCATCAACCACCTGCCGGAAAAATTCATGGCTTTGACACAGGCTGGATTCCGGCGCGCGGGATCAACCGACGGGGCTGTTTTTTTTTGATCAACAGGGTGGTCGCTCATGGATTTTGGTTCACACCAAGGCACGCAGGAACCATATCCGATGAGAGCCCAACCGACAAGCGCCCTCCGTTAGCACTCATTCAGTTTCCCTGAATTCACCCATTTCCAGGCTGGGGGCAGCATGCCTGGGGCTGTTGCCTTCAGCGGTTCTCCCGGGGAACCCGTCCCGGCATGACTCGCACTGCCCCAACGCTCACAGAGCGCCGCCACAGCCCGCGCCCCTGCGCACTCGGCAATCACAGGACACCACCACGAAGCACCGAATTTTGGTTTTTGTCGTTGGAAGCAGGCGAGGGCTTTGGTATTGACTCGCGGCAGGTTGATTTCACCCATGCGCTACCCGACCCGTTTCCAACAAAAATCCCTGTGGAACGCCGCCACCGGCCTCTCGATCCTCATTCTCGGCGCGCTGCTGGTGGTGCTGACCTGGCTGGTGGGAGCCATCTTCGGTTTCCTGCAACCGGTGCTCATCCCGCTGATTGTGGCGGGCATCATCGCCTATCTGCTCGATCCGGTGGTGTGTTTCCTGGAAAAGCGCGGCATGAGCCGCCTGTGGTCGGTGGTGACGGTGTTCGTGGTGATGCTCATTGGCATCGCACTGCTCGCGGCGGCCGTGTTGCCCGGCATCCAGCGCAGCCGCCTGGCACTCAAGGAATCCGCCACCCCGGCTGCCCCCGCCGCCCCACCCCACGCCTCGCCCACATTAGCCGCCCCTCCAGACGCCAGCCAAGCGCCGCCCGCTGCAGTGGTCGCCGCATCTAACGACGAAAAGCAACTCGCTCCCACCCTCGCGCGCTCGCTCTACGACCTGCGCAAACGCCATCAGAGCGGGATCATTGGCTGGGCGCTGACGGAGACGACCGAGGCCGGCGAGGCGCTGAGCTATCCCGACGGCGCAGAGCCCACACCGACCTCACTGGATTTTTTCTGGCGCACCCATGGCGGGCGCTTGCTCAATCAATACAAGGGGGTGATCACCCAAACCGCCTGGTCGTGGTTCACCGCGGGCTCATCCAAGGTGCTGGGCATGTTCGGGCTGGTCATCGGCATGATCATGGTGCCGGTCTATCTGTTTTTTTTCCTCAAGGATTCTGCCTCGATCCGCGACCACTGGCATGATTATGTGCCGCTGAAAGCCTCGCGCTTCAAAACCGAGTTGGTGGACACCTTGCAGGAAATCAACGGCTACCTGATCTCGTTCTTCCGCGGGCAGGTGCTCGTGGCCCTCATCGATGGCGTCCTGGTCGGCATCGGCCTGGAAATCTATGACCTGCCGTATGGCTTCCTAATTGGCATTTTCATGGCCATCCTCGGCGTCATCCCCTACGTCGGCAGCATCGTATGCATGATCCCCGCCTGCATCATCGGCTACCTCCACGCGCAAGGGGTGGCCCCCTTCGGCCTCAGCCCGTGGGCCTACGTCGGCGGCGTGCTGGCGATTTTCGTCGGCGTCCAACAAATCAACTCGCTCGTCACCGCCCCCAAAATTGTCGGCGACTCGGTCGGCTTGCACCCGTTGACGGTGATTTTCTCGATGTTATTCTGGTCGCTGGTGCTGGGCGGCTTTGTCGGCACCTTGCTGGCGGTGCCCGCCACTGCTGCGGTGAAGGTGCTGTTCCGGCGCTTCATTTGGGAGCGCCAGTTGCGCGACGGTCCGCAGGATGACTTCGACTGAGCCGCCTGGTGCCCCCCCCCCGCCGGCTCACTCGCCGAGACGTTGGCGGATGGCTTTCTCCGCAGTTTCGATGCGGACCAGAAGTTCCGCGTCGGCACCAACCCGGCTCGCTTTGAGAACCGGCAAACTCGCCCGCCCGCCCACCTCGCCGAGCATGTGCACGGCGGAATTGCGCAGGCCACCGCTTAGCTGACCGAACTGGCTGAGGAGCGTGGCCTCAATCGGCGGCCCCAGGCCCACAAAGTATGGCTCCCAGGTGCCCGAATCATTGACCCACAAGTCGTTGAGAATGGGAATGATGGAAATGCGCCGCCCCTTCACCAACAGGGCGATCACATCGCGCGGGATCGGCTTCTTGGCCGCCACCAATTTCTTGAGCACCCCTTCTGCGGCATCACCCGCGGCAGCGGACTCGTCGCCCCACACCAACAGCGCCCGACACAAATCACTCTTGAATTCCACACCCTCTTCCCGCAGCAGAACGATCAAACGCCGGCTGATGTCGTTGCGGAAGAGCTTGGGCTCGGCATCCGCGAGGCGTTTGACGGCGGCTTGCACGCGTTCCAAGTCGATGCTCTCAAGTTCCCGCTTGTTGAGTTCATAGAACGTCGGATCCTCCCTGTCGGCGAGCTTGTCAACCGGACCTGAAATAAAGTTGCCATTGTTCACTCGGATCTCAATGACATCAATCTCCCGGTAAATTTGGCTCAGTTCGCCCAGCGGTGCCGCCAACTCGGCCAATTTCTCAATCGGAATGGTCACTCCGGTCACCACCATCAGATAGTCGTTGCGCCCGCGGGGGTAGGGATGCGACGACGGTGCCGCGGCCGCCACCCGCAGCAGGTAATCGCGCACCAACAGCTTGTTGCTCTCGTCAAGCCCCCTCAGCCACAATCCATACGCGTGGGTGCCGCCGCCTTCCGCGGCAAGCTTGGCGGCCTCGCCTGTCAGCGGGTCCGTGCCGATGAGTTGCCGCAATTTCGAGATGCGAATCGACTCCGCGCTCTCGGCCGCAGGACGCACCCGGGGGGCCGTCTCCTCCGCGCTGCCCCCCTTGAGCTGAACCGAGCCATCGGTGAACGCCAGCGGCAGCGACAGCAATAAGCCACTGCTCAGTAACGAAAACACCAGCGCCGTCCGCCGCGAGCGCGGATTGGCATAAAACAGCAACAGCGTGGCGAGCACAGCCCCAAACCCCGCCATCATCAACCGGTTGGCGGTGGTCATCCCGTCCAGCGCGCCGCCACGGGTCGCCCCGAAAAACAGCAGCATCGCCAACACCACCACTTCAATCACGGCCGCCGCCCCGGCAATCATCCGCTGCGGCACCACCGGCTCAAATCCCGACGCATCCGGATGCTCGGAATAGCTGATGGTTTGCAGGCCTTTGGGAACCGACGCCACAATGGGCACCCGCTGGTAACGGTTCACCAAAAACTCCGGATTCTCGCCCGGGTAAAATTTGCGCGAGCGCAGGATCACCTCGTCCGTGATCCGGAACCGGTGCTCGCAACTGCCGCATTCCACCGTCCGTTCTCGCAGGTCTGCGCCCACCTTGAATCGCTGCCCGCAAGTCGGACAGCGGATCAATAGCGGCGGGGTCTCGGCGGGGGAAGGTGCCATGCGTCGCCCCACTATGCACCCTCAGCCAACTAACGCAACGCCTAACCTCAGCGAAAATCCACTCGCCGCATGGCTCCAGACCCGCTCTTACCTACGCCCCCCGCCCCCCGATCCCCGATCCCCGATCCCCGATCCCCGATCCCCGATCCCCGATCCCCGATCCCCGATCCCCGATCCCCGATCCCCGATCCCCGATCCCCGATCCCCGATCCCGG
>CAIVSK010000265.1 GCA_903908495.1 Akkermansiaceae bacterium | reverse complement strand
GGTTCTATTCGCCGCGCCGCAAGGTCGTGCTCACGCATCGCCAGACCTGCCACGTCCATTACTGGAGCAACCTCAACATCAAGGACACGCTGGCCCGCCTGCGCCGCAACCAGGACGCCAGGCAGGGGCCGACGTGGGAGGTGCCCGACGACATCGACGACGACTACCTCGCCCAGATGGAAAGCGAGCAGCGGGTGAAGGAAAAGGGCCAGTGGATGTGGAAGCAGATCGGGTCACGACCGAACCATTACTTTGATAACGAAGCCATGCAGGCGACTGCGGCCACCATGCTCAAGATCATCGGGCGCGAGGCGGTGACATCTGCATCCGTTGACACTCCAACCGGGGAACCATGAAAACTGCATTCCTACTCATCGCCCTGACCCTGCTTCTGTCGGCTTGTGCCACGCCGCCGCCCGTGAGCGGTTCGGTCGAGAGCAAATTCGGCGGGATCACGCTGCTGCCCGACGGCCGCGTCGAAATCACCGTGAACCCAAAATCCGCCAAGTAAGTTGCGGTCCAATTCACCTAACCGACCATGAGCACGGCACTTTGGGCAAAGATTCAGGCATTCGTCGGTGTGACCGCCGATGGCATCCCCGGAAACACCACGGCGGAAGCAGTCGCCAAGATGCTCGGTATCGACACGACGCCGGTGCCCGCCCCATCCGGCCCTGCGGCCACCGACCCCAGGTCGGCGGCGAACATCGCCACGCTGAAGCCAGCCGCCCAGACCAAGGCCCGCGAATGGCTTGCGGCGTGCCTCGCGTTAGGCATCACCGTGAAGGTGATTTGCGGTACCCGCACTTATGACGAACAGGCGGCGCTCTATGCCCAAGGCAGGACCAAGCCCGGCCCCAAGGTGACCAACTCGCCGCCCGGGTACAGCTGGCACAACTTCGGCGTGGCCTGGGATTTCGTGGTCTTTGACGCGGATGGCCAACCGCAATGGGACAGCCCGCTGATGGAGAAATGCGGTAGGATCGCTGAATCACACGGCCTTGATTGGGGTGGCAGTTGGACGGGGTTTCAGGACACCCCGCACATTCAGCTTCGGATGGACTGCACACTGGCCGATGCGCGGCAGCTCGTGACTGAAGGCAAGTGGTGGGTGTGATCCTGCGGCAAGGATTTACCGGCTTCGGAAATCGCAGGATGTGAACCGGTGGTGTCAAAGCGTTTTGTGGCACTTTGATCCTACGCACTGATGGGCTACACATACTCATCCATCAGTGGGAGCGGCTCAAAGCACCTGTAGCATTTGGCAGATGCCTATTCAAGCTACATTTGTGGCCGCAATCCGTTGACACCCGCCGCCGTGCATGGCACGCGGACTTTTCATCACCGGATTCAATGTGGCTGAGGTCCTCGCCATCCAGCAGCGGGCCAAGGAAATGCTGTTGGAAGGCAAGACGATCATGAATTGGAACGATGCCGACACCTCCGTCTCCAAGCAATTCGTACTACCGGTCGATCAGGTCCTTGAGGAATGCGCCCACGCCCTGCGCATCCTTGATCCCGCCACCTATGGCAAACCCCGCATCGCAGTCGCTTCATTCATCAATGGCCACCTGCCGAAATGAACCGCTTCAAATCCATCGCCCTGCGTTTCCTGCCACCGATTCTTGTCCCGAAGGCTTGGTGGTCGCCGTTCGAGTCGGCCAACTGGTCGTCGCGCCGGGGGG
>CAIVSK010000264.1 GCA_903908495.1 Akkermansiaceae bacterium | reverse complement strand
TCGCCGCTTCCGTGGAACCCGGCACCGTGCCTGATACGGTCATGATCGCCGTCGACGTCGTGGACACCGGCTGTGGCATCGCCGAACACGAAATGGCGCATATCTTCGATGTTTTCGAACAGGCCGATGCCGGCCGTCGCAGCGGCAAGGGCTCCGGCCTCGGTCTGGCGTTGAGCCGCCGCTTTGCGCGGGCCCTCGGGGGGGATATCACAGTCGTCAGCCACCTCGGTGAGGGCAGCCACTTTCGGGTGACCTTTTGCGCTCAACTCGCCAGCGGCGGTGGCGACGAGAAGGACGGCACGCACCAAGTGCTGCGGCTGACACCCGGCCAGCCGGAACGGCAGGTGCTGGTGGTCGACGATGACGCGGAAAACCGCGAAATGCTCGCCGCGATGCTCGGCGCGGTCGGGTTTGTCGTGGCAACCGCCGAGGACGGTCCGCAAGCTCTGCGCCTCCTGCAGCATACCGATGGGATTGATCTGGTGCTCATAGACCGCCGGATGCCGGAGATGGACGGCGTCGAGACGATCGGAGAAATGCGGAGCTGGGTTGGCGGGCGCAGACCGGCGATTCTGATGGTGACCGCATCCGACAGTGCCGAGGACCGGGCGGAGGCGTTAGCCGCGGGGGCGGACGGCTTCCTGTCCAAACCACTGCGCCGCGGCGAGTTGCTGGAGGAGATTGGCCGACTTTTGGCGATGCGCTACGAGTACGGACTGCTGCTGGCCACCAGAGAAATCAGCTTCGAACTCAGCGGGGCCGATCGCGCGGACTTGGCGGCCCTGCCCCCAGCGCAACGCGCGCTGCTGGCTGAGGCATTGCGCCGCGGCGATGTCCGCTCCTTGCGCGGCCTGCTCACCGAAATCTCCGCCAAACACGCCACCCTCGCGGCCCGGATGGGCCTGCTCGTCAACGCCTACGCCTACGACCGCTTGCGTGAGTTGCTAGATGAGACGGCAGGAGCCTGATTGGCATGCGCGTCAAGTTGCGGTGGCGCTCACGGCAGCACAGCGTTTCTGACGAGCGAGTTGGTGGTCGCCAAACTCAGCGGAAAGGTCGTTTTGGTGACCTCGGACTTCAATACCGTGGCCTTGTCCCGCGCCTGTGACCAGTTCACCGGTGCCGAGATCGAGGCGGTCTTCATCGATGCCCTGCACGAGGCATACGCCGACGGCCGGGAGCCCAAGGCCAAGGACATCGTTGAAGCCATGACCCGCTGCGTGCCGCTGGCGCAGCTCATGGACGGCGAGATCGCTGCCTTGCGCCACTGGGCAAAGGGCCGGGCCAGAGAGGCCGCGAGCCACTCCAATCCCGGACCTGCGTCAGCGTCCCGCAACGGTCGCCGCATCCCCAGCATGGCCAACTGGGCGGCAGCATCGTAGCTGCGGCGTCCCCGCTGCAGGCCGTGCGACACGCGTCTCGCAGTGTGCCTCAGGAGCAGCAGCAACCAAGCCACGGAGAGTTCGACCCTCTCCGTGGTCATCGGATTCCAACGCTAATGTTCTGCGCCAAGCGAGGCGCTAAAGACAGCCTGGAATACCACCAAACATGAGAAATTTAAGGAGTACAAAGGCCACTAAAAGTTCTTCGATGAGTAGCCGGTTTAAGCAAGCAATTTCGGCACGCTATGACCGATTGCAGACTGCTGGAAATCAGCTCAAAAATCAGCGCCGGAGGGCTGAATTTATTGCTGATTTTGAAGCGCTATTTCACGAAACTTTGCTTGCGTTTTCGGGGTATTTAGGGCCTAATTGGCCATGTCGAAATCCCCCCCGATACCTCACCCAGAATGGACCGATCTGCTGAAAATACGCGACGCGTTAGAGTCGCAAATCGCCGGGGTTCTGACGGATATTCACGGCTTGAATGACTCCAAGCCGGTGGTGATCGGACGCTATGCAGCAGCCTTCAGCACCCTCCTCATTCGCCTGCATGAAGCAGAGATCGAATCAGCCCGGATGAAACGCGAAATCGAGTTGGTGCAGGCCGCGATCAACTCAGGCAGGGAACTGGACTATGAGTTGATTCACGCCACTCTCGACGCGGAGTTCGCAGAATGGCAGTCAAAATTGACCGCCGAAATTGATGACCTAACCCACCATTGGGGCATGCTGGAAACCACTGAATTTCTGGACGCGGCAACTTCCCGCAAACTCCGCAGCCTGTTCCGTGTGCTGGCCCGCCGCCTTCACCCGGACTTGAACCCATTGCAGTCGCAGGTCCACGCCGAACTCTGGCACCGCGTCACCGCCGCTTACGACCACCGCGACTTCGACGAGCTTGATGCATTGGAAATACTGAGCCGGGACACTGACGCAACCCCCGTCCCTGATTCAATGGGAGCCCTGCGCGGGACTTTGCAGAAACTCCGCGACCAACTCGACCGCTTCCTCATTTCCATGGCCAAGCTCCACCAGCAGTGGCCGTTCGATCAATTGGTGGTGCTCAATGATACCGCCGCCACGACTGCACGGCAGGCGGAACTCAATGCCCGTATCATCACCCAGGAAACCACCCGTGATCAACGCAAACAATGGCTCAACCAACTCCTCGACCACTGACTATTATGAGCAACTACTCCCTCACGCACCTCGAACAACATCAACTGGCCCTGCTCCACGCCCATTTCCAGACCGAAGGTGGATTGTCGGCACCCTTCGCCAGGGAAATATTCCTCGTGGAAACCCATGTCGCCGGCACCTCACACGCCCCGATCCGTCAGATCGAGCCCACTCTAACGCACGGAGTCTCACTCGTGATGCGCCGCGAACCGGGCAACCCACACGACGAACTCGCCATCACCATTCACACTGAAGGTGGGGAAAAAATCGGCTTCATTCCACGTGACCGCAATGAGGTCCTCGCCCGGTTGATGGATGCCGGCAAATTCCTCTATGCCCGCCTTGAGTCCAAGGAATGGCAAGGTGACTGGCTCCATGTCTCGGCACACGTTTTCCTGCGGGATGCGTGACCCCCGCCTGCGGACAGGCGATGGCCTACTCGGGCACCACCTCGAAATCGCAGTCCAGATCCAACCACGCCAAGTCAGGCACTGACGGAAGGCTGCCGGGATCGGCGATAAACCCGGTGAAAATTCGGATCACTTGGCTGAGATTCGGCAACTGCGGGTCATTCTTGTCGCCGAGACAACCGTGCGCGTCTCGAAGAAAGGACTTGCTGTGACGGAATTCCTCGTCGCTGTAGATCCGGATTTCGCACTTGTACCCCCCAGTGCCTGCCCTTGCTTGGCAGAAACTTGAGCAACCCTGTTCATTCCAAGGAGTCTCCAGAATTATGAACGGATCCAGTTCATCGTTCCTAATCGCCTCCAGTGCGGCAATGACCTCGGAAACCTTAGGGCTCAGGGTCTCTGCCATATGTATTCTCCCCTCCGTCAACGACCAGTATTTCAGCTTGTTTTTCACGTGGAGATTTTGTCAAACATCGAGGCGAAATACCAGCTGATTATGCGTCTATCGCAACGTATTTTCAGTCGAATTTCATGACAAATCGGCCATGTCAAAGCCATAGCTTTATCCCGGTTTCTACCAGTCTGACAGCAGTCACCCCTGGTGGCCTAGAACCAGACAAATATTCTTCCTGAATGCTGTGACCCGCACCGCTGGCACATGTTAAGAACGACCAGATAGCATCTCGCTCCAAGGACCAAGGGACATGCCAAAGAGGCCGTTCCTGCGACCTAGGTCTAAAATCGGAAGTGTAGTTCCCACTTATAGGTCCTTGGTTTCCGCTTCAATGACTCTCCCGTGAGAGTTCATGTGACGTGCGGCCATGCACACTTTCCACACCTTCAGCGCCCACGTTCAGCCATCCTGAATTTCCGTGCCACCCACCCCGGCCGCCCGCCATCAAACCGGCGGCTTCTTTATGTCCATGCCTACCAAACAACAACCCAACCAAAATCATGACCCCAACAACCACAGACCGCATCCAATCCACATCCCTCTATTTCCGCGACGGACCGTCCGACAAGGAATACCACGCCGCCATCGAACCCAAGGCAGACGGCTTCATCGTCACCTTTGCCTACGGACGCCGCGGCAACACCCTGACTCACCGCATCGCTGCAGATGTCGATACGGAACGCGATCTGCTACCTGCCGATCTAACTAAAGCAAGCGCTCTTCTCACCACTCACTGGATCGGGGGCTTTCACAAGATCATGCAAGGCCGCAACGGCGGTGGCGACTCGTGGCACACCGATGGCCGACTGCCCGTCGCGACTCTGAGTGAACTGCCACAACAGGTCGTCCTTCTGTCTACCGGGTCCAACACGGGCAGCAGTGCCAGCACCGATTACCGCGACGCCTCGGGACGCATCACCGGCAGCACGGTCAAAGTCGGTTCATCGGCCACTGGGCACCCCTGGCAATTTTAGACGCGCCCCTTCAACATCCCCTGATAATACAAAGGCTTGAGGCCGTGGACTTTCAGCATCCACCACATCTCGCGTTCCACCGCCGGGTCCAAAAACGGGATGGTCGGCATCAATTTGTCATCATAGCCGAATTCGCACATCAGCACCTTGCCATACTGGGTGATCACCGGGCAGGCGGAGTAACCATTGTATTTCAACGCCGGAGCCCTACCCTCCATCAGCGATACCAGATTGGCCGCGGCTATGGGCGCTTGTTTGCGGATGGCGGCTCCCGTCTTGCTGGTGGGGATGCCGGCGACATCGCCCAGTGCGATGATGTTTTTGAACTTGGCATGCACCAGCGTCTCCTTATCCACCTTCACCCAGCCACCTTGATTGACTTTGTCGATGGGCACTGCCACCGCGGAGTTCTTCACAAAGTCTGGCGCACTCATCGGAGGCACCACGTGTAGGAAATCATAGTCGAGTACCAGCCTCTCGTGAGGCGCGTCCAGTGCGATGGGATTTCCGGTGGGCTCGGGCAACACCTCGAACGCGGCCTTCTTGGCCGCGGTGTCCACCGCCACCAAGCGATGTTTGTATTTGATGGGAATCGCACGCTCGCGGAAAATCTCGAGCAACCGGTCGCCATAAACCTTGGGTTTCATCAACTCATTCTGGTTGGCCAGATAGGTGATGTCAAAGTACTGGCGGAGCTTGCGCTGGCGCAAATAATCCTCGGTGAGCAGGCAGATCTTCTTGGGTGCTCCGCCACATTTGATCTTGGTGTAGGTGTTGGTGAACAGCAGGCGCCCTTGCTTGGTGACCGCCAGCTGCTTGATTGCGTCGCGGCACAACGCGGCTCCCTTGAAATCGTAGATCGAGTGCACGTTGCCTTCGCCCAACGTCTCCCGGGACAGCCCCTCAACCAGGTTGAAATCCATCTGGCAGCCAGGCACGAGCACCAGGAAATCATACGCCACCCTGCCGTTGGCGCTGGTTACCAGCGAGTTACCATCCGGGTTGAGTTCGATCACTGAATCCTTCAGCCATTTCACCGGTGAGGGAATGAGATCCTTGGTGGGCTTGGCAATGTCCCCGGGCGTGAACACGTCCGCCGCGATCAGGGTGTAACCGGGCTGATAGTAGTGAATTTCGCTAGGTTCGATCACTGTTATATCCACGTGGCGAAGCAGCTTCGACAAATAGGCAGACATGGTAACCCCGGCGGCACCGCCACCGACAATGACGATTTTGGCTTTCACCTTGCTCTCGGTGCAATAATGGTAGGTGCGTTCCACCACAAGCCCCCCGGCCACCGCTCCGGCGCTCAACTTCAAAAACTTTCGTCGGGTCTGGGTGCCGCTCGCTGGAACCGGACCTGGGTTATTGCTCGTCATGGGTGTATTCAAGTGGACCGGCGTAGATGCACCAAGCACAAACCGACTTCATGCAAAATATTTCGCTCGGGGTGAAGGCCCGCAGGCAGTGCAAGACTCCACGCCCTTGAGGATGGCGCGGGAGGCTCTAATTCCCTGCAGCGGCGGTGAGGCGGCTGATTACATGCTGCTTGCCAACGGCCCTGTTGCGAGCCTATCGTCACTGCATGGCCCGTCCCTGTTGCCCCCGCCGCATCGCCACGCTCCCGGGTGTCGTCTTTTTCAAGCCGGCAGGCATTCCGCTGCGCGACTTGGAGGAACGCGTCCTCTCGCTCGATGAATTCGAGGCCCTGCGCTTGGCCGACGTTGAAGGGCTTCCCCAGCTTGAGGCCGCCCGGTTCATGGGAATCTCGCGCCAGACTTTCAGCCGCATTTTGGCGCGTGCCCGGCAAACCGTGGCAACTTGTCTGACCCAAGGGATGGCCGTTCGCATCGAGGGGGGAGTCATTCACCTTGATACCAAGGGTAAGTCGCGGCAATAGGGTCGGATGGAGTCGCCCCATCTGCGGACCAACATGACTCATGGAAGCGCGTTTGGCCAGTTTTGAGATCGCCTATTTTACCACTTGTCTAGTTGTTGTTTTGGTCGCACGCTCATAACAGCCGGTTGCTGCCACATGAATGTTGAAATGTTATCACGCATCCAGTTCGCCTTCACGGCGACTTACCTAACAGGAAGACGGTTGCCAATGCGGAGGGCTGCACGTTACCGTCGGCAGGAATACCTCAATGCCCGCATCCGCCAGCAGAATCCGCTTGGTCGCCAATCGCGGAAACGACCACCGCGTCCACCTCTTGTTGCTCAAGCCACTTCGGCAGCGATCCAGGTTTGTGCTCTGGCGCGGTGGAAACTTCCTGATTTCCCAAACGGAGTGTCTTGCGATCCCCCTCATAGATATGAAATGCCTTCGTGCCGCCAAAATGTTGGCTGAAAGCACCATCTGCCATCGGAGTGGCAATTTTGACGATCTTCCTGTCGTGGATAGTTCGGTTGTTGTCGCTCATTAATATTGAGCGTATGCCCATAACGAGAGCGGTCAACCTTTTCTTTCGGCAGACTTTGGAACTTTCAGGTCAGACCGGCATCAGTCTGGCGCAAAACGCGCCGCTCACTCATCGGCCGACTCCGATTTTTCTGAGGATGATTTCCAGCGGGCAGAAGTTGGTAAATGACGACTGGAGCAGGTTGAATCCCACGAATGCCGTGAACCATAACCAGTTGGGGTTATGGTAGTGGGCGAGGGCAAGGCTGATGAGGATAAATGTGCCGGCAAACCGGCGAATGATGCGTTCCATAATGTTGGGTGGGTCGATTGTTAATGTATGATATTAGATAGTAACGCGCCCATCACCGCACCATAGATCGTGCTGATATATGGGTTGCTGGTCAGTGGACAGGTCCCGGACGAGCACCCGACAAATTTGTAATAACTGAAGCCGAGCACGCCTCCTACGCAAATTCCAATAACTAGTTTGATGATCATGGGAAATCTCCTTTTCAAGTATCTGAGGCAACTGCGGCTTGCGGGGCTGCCGCCACGGCGCGTTCGATCCATGTCTGCAAGGTTTTCAGAGCGCCAGCGCCAACTGCTTGGTCAATCACCTTCCCGGCACCAAACAACATGAGCGTCGGTACGCCCCGGACGCCATAGCGCCCCGCCCATTCAGGCGCGTCATCCACGTTGAGCTTGGCAAATTTCAGGGTGCCTGAAAACCCGCCAGCGAGCTGTTCGAGCAACGGGGCGATCATTTTGCACGGGCCGCACCATGGTGCGTAAAAGTCCACGACAACAGGTCCGGCATTTTTCAGGACTTCCGTGTCAAAGGTTGCTTCAGTTAGTTCAATCATGTTCTTCATTTCGGATTTTATTGCTTCCACGTGATACTGAGACACGGGAGCCGGATAAGTTACAAATCCTCTGAAAAAAATCAGGATAGCCGGATCTGCGGTGGCCGCGCGCCAATGCTCACCACGGCCTGCTCACCACGGCCTGCTCACCACGGCCTGCTCACCACGGCCTGCTCACGCGGAAGAATTGTTTGCCGGTTGCGGGGACGGTGATGCTGAGGGTGTTTCCGTTGAGCGTGGGCGGCGTGGGCAACCACTGCCATGGCGACGTGACGCCGAGCGAGTCGCTGGTTTCCAGCAGGGTGTCGGCGGTGGTGTTAGGCCAGGACAGCGTTACGGTATTGCCCACCGGGTCGTGGCCGATGGCGAGCGCCACCGGCGCGGTAATAGCGATGGTGCCGCTGGCCGAGGTGGCCGCGCCAGCCACACTGACCACCACCGACCACGGGTAACTGCCGGCGGCGGCGTAGGTGTGGGCGGGAAACTGCCCGGTGCCGTGCGCCGTGCCGTCACCAAAATTCCAATCAAAAGATGGCAGAGCACCGGTATTGGTCACACTCGGCACCACGGCAAATGCGACGGGCCAGCCTGCCGGGTAGGATGGGGGGACTTGCGCGGTTGCGGTAATGGAAAATGGTCCAGAAGCGACGGTCACAGTGGCTGTCGCAATGTTTGAGTTTTTCGAGCCATCAAAAGCAGCGTATGTGAAGGTATCGGTGCCCACGAAGCCAGGATTCGGGAAGTAGGTCGCCACATTGTTGACCAAACCCACCGAACCATTGGCGGGCTGGGAGATGATGCGCAAGGTCAAGCCCGTACCCGTGGCAGGCAGGGTAAGGATCACTGATTGATTGTTGGCTGTGGAAGCCACTGAGTTACTTGTCGTGGGAGCGATGCTGGTGTTCCTGGAATCGCTGTTAGGACCATTGTGGCAGTTGTAGCAACCGACTTGCGCCCCCTTGGGGAAGGTTATGGTGGTGTTGAGCGCACTCCATGTGCGGTTCCCTTGTGCCCGCGACAGCACAGTG
>CAIVSK010000263.1 GCA_903908495.1 Akkermansiaceae bacterium | reverse complement strand
TGCCGGGGAGGAGCGTGCTGCGCAAAATGCGCCCGCTGTACTCGCACTTGAGGTCCGTCTCGCGCTCGGCCTGCACGGTCACGCTGCCGGGCTTGGCATCGATGGCCTTGCCCCGCTTCACCACCGCCACCAGCGCCACCGGGCGGAGCAGATACGCCGCCGCGACGCCCACCACGGCCAGAATCACCACGGTGACGGCCAGCTTGAGACCAAAACGGGAAGGATTATTTGCCATCTTTCAGATAACTTGCGGGCATCACGTTAAGGATCGGGTCGACGCAGAGCGTGGACACATACTGGGACCAGTAGTTCAAATAACCGCTCCGCGCGTAGGCCAGGGTGAATTCCGAGCTATAGAACTTCAACTGGGCGTTATTGACCATCGTCTGGGAAGCCGAGCCGAGCTTCAAATTCTCCTCCAGCCGCTTGAATGTGGTTTCACTGAGGTCGCACCGGCTCTGACTGATCTCCAGACTGCGCCACGCAAAGCCGAGCTGTTTCTCGAGGTCGCGGACCTGGGCAATGGTCTGGTCGATGTTGGTGCGCAGGGTGCGCTCATAGCTGCGCTTGCGGTGCAAGATGGAAAGCTTGGCGCCCCGGGTGGCCAGACCGTCGAAGATCGACCAACTTCCGATAACGTTCCAACCGTTGGAGCTGACCCCGACCTGGCTCACCGAGTTCACACTGGCGCTGGTCACGTTGGCCTGGCTGATGCTGGCGCTGAAACTGAATTTCGGGAGCAAATTGACGCGGGCGATCCGATAGTCGAGATCCGCCGACTTGATGTAGTCGCGATAGACCCGTGTTGAATACGTCTGCTCGGCGTCAGATTGCACGAATTCCTGCAAAAGTCGCGCCACCACTTCGGGGGCGTAGACCGGCCGGGGTACCTCCTCGGGAATCACCTCCAGATCGAGATCGGCCTTCCCCACCATGAGCAGAAACAGCCGCTTCGAATTCTCCAAATCCTCCACCGCCTGGTCGCGGGCAAGCCGCGCCTCGTCCACCGCCAGCCGGGGTTCCGTCACATCCTCGGTGGAAGCCCGGCCGGTCTTGAACCTCTCCTCCACGGTGGCCAGGGCCTCCTCGGCCTGTTTCAACGCGTAGTCGGCGTTGCGCAGCGTGATCTTCTTCGTCACCAAGGCGAGAAATTGCGTGCGGAGGCTGACGACCATCAGCCGGTAAGCGTCGGCGTACTGGTGTTCGGCGATATAAATCCCGATTTTGCCGGAGTCCGTCCGGGCCTTGAGCGCCCCCCAGTAAAAAAGCGGTTGGGAAAAGGAAAGGCTGTAGAACAAACCGGAGGAACTGCTCGAAATGCTCGACGCCTGGGCAACGGCCGTTTTGTTGGCGGAGTATTGGGCGGAGCCGCTCACCCCGGGCAGCATGCCCGCCCTATCCTGGATCAGCACGGCTTCCGCGGTGGCGATATTGATGTTCTGGACGATCATCTGGGGCGATTGCCCGAGGGCGGTGACCAGCATGGGCCGCAGCATGGGCATCAAATCTTCCGGCAACGGCGGCAGGTCAGAAGCGGTTTGCGCCCGTCCAGCGATCGGCATGCCCAGCAGACCCAAGGCCAGCATGCGGACAAAACGACCCGACAGGGGAAACATGATCATACGCAAAAGCAGTGAAATTTGAAGGGTCAGACCGCGGCATTTTGCTCGCGATTGCAACCCTGAAATCCGGGCGAGGATCTCCGAGAGTCGCGGGATGGCCTCACGTCACATCGACCGCGTCACGCCCAGAATGTTCACCGCATTATTGCCACTGGCCGGGGACGTGTATCCACTCCCGGCAGACGAGCCGCACCCGGCTGCGCGGCCGGACGGTGTGCCTTCATCCGTTCTTCCGCATCGTCACCGCGGGAATACCCGTCCGGATATGACGGCGGCTTCCTTGGGCTGCGAATGGCTCAGGGCAAAGTCAGATTCAGAATGCGGCATAGATGAACGGCTTGCCGGGGATGTCGATCTGCTGAACAACATAATGCAGAATACTGTTCGTCGTCCGCAGTCCTTTCCGGCTCCTTGCTCCCGTTTCTCCTCCGGTTGCTGCCCAAAGTATGCGCGCCGCTGCCGAATCCAAGGTTTGGACGCTCAGGTGATGTTTGCTTCTTGTGGTCAGGGTTGCGGTCGCGGAAACCCCAATGGTCGGCGCCCGTAATTCTTCAGGGACAGTTCATAAATCGGATGGTAGTCGGTGTGATTGTAGAAACGGTAGAAGGCGTACTCGGACAGCTTGAACGGATTGTCCAGGATCGGGCCGAAAACAATCAGGGCGTTGCCAATCATGACGCCCACCAAGACAACCCGGACCAGATCACAAACCATTCCCCGCAAGGGGGGCAGCTGCTGCCACCACCGCGCCCCATAGAGCACAAAGACCGGAAAGACCGGCTGATAGAGGCGGGCGATCCAGGTACCGCGCATACTCCATCCGCCGTAGGGCGGTGCGAGATTGTTCAGAAGAAACAGCCCCAGCACCACGAGGAGCACGCACCCCTCGGCCGGCAGGAAGCGGATGCGCGCCGTCAGCGGATTGAGCGCCACCACTGCCAGAAACAGCGCCGGCAGAAAGAGGAAATTGGAGGCGAAGAAGACGTCGAGGCCGATATCGGCGAAGTCCGACACCCCGGCCCACCATTGCGCGACATCCTTGAGGTGAAAGAAGGACAACAGGACCGTCCGGTACAGCGCCGTGTTGGAGTTCTCCAGTGACTGGTGCAATCCCCGAGCGAGGAAAAGCAACCACAACCCCAGCGGCAGCACCTGGACAAGACCCGACACGGCGGCGGCGGCAAACCGGCGCCGCCAGGCCAAAAGCAGGACGGTCGCCGGCAGGAAGAACACCATCAGATCATATCCCAAATAAGCTATTCCCATGACAAGGGAGATGCCAGCCACCGTCCTCCACCTGCGCACCGCCTCAAGCTCCAGCATCCCCAGCATCAGCAGCAGGCTGGCGGGAAAGATCAACGCATACGGATAAGGCAGTCCGCCCCAATAGGCGGCGCCCGGATACAAAGCCAGAATCCAGGCGGCAAAGACCGCCCCCCTTTCGCCCACCCGGCGGCGCAGCAGATGCATCGCCCAGATGAAAGCGAGGGTGTTCATGACCAGACTCGCGATCGTGCCGCCGACTTCGAAGCCCGCGCCCTTCATCAACGGCCAGGCCAGCACTGGAAACAGGACGCGCCTGAGCAAGAGCGCCTTGTCCCATACCGCCCGATCTTTTCCGTCCACGAAATCGAACAGTACCCGGAAGTGCACATGATCTTCGTTGTATAAATACCCGGTCACCTTGTTGACCCGGGGAGGATAAGTGTTCGCGTAGGGCGGGAGGGTGCCGGTGTTGCAATAAAGGCCGGTGAGGAAAAGCACGGAAGCGGCGGTGATCTGCCAGCGCCAGGCCAACACGCCCCCGGATTTCACTGACGGCAGCACCTTCCGGCCGCGGTTCAGCCAGTACAGGCCCAAGACAGACCCGGCAAAAAGAACCGCGGCCACGACACCGATGGTCCGGGTATAAAGTCTCGGCGAATATACAACGTAGGTCCGCCCGTTCTGGCGCGGATCAGTATTGTCGGAGGTCGCAAAGACAATCCTCCCCGCCTCATGCTTGAAACGATCTCCGCCGACGAGGATCACCTCGGCAGACGTGCGCTGTCTTTGCGGGTAAAACCGGCCGTCTTCCGCGAATTTCACGCGGCTCTGCTGG
>CAIVSK010000262.1 GCA_903908495.1 Akkermansiaceae bacterium | reverse complement strand
CCTGCGGGCCAGTGAGGAGTCGTATCGCAACCAGTTTGAGCACAGCTCGGCGGTCATGCTGATGATCGATCCCGATAGCGGACGGATCATCGCCGCGAAACACTCGGCGGAATCCTTCTACGGCTATCCCATGGACCGGTTCAAGGGTATGCCAATCGGCACAATCCACACGCTGGGTGATGACGAAATTCGCAGCACCATGGCCGCCGTCGGCGAGGGGCTGGTCCAACTGGTCCAGTTCCGGCAGCGGCTGGCGGACGGCTCGCTGAGGGACGTGGAGGTCCAGGCCAGCAGAATCAACTTCCAAGGGCGCCCCGCCATCCACACGATCGTGCATGACATTTCCGCCCGCATCCGCGCGGAGCGCGAGTTGATCGACAAGCGGAACCGGCTTGATTCGATCATCCGTGGAACCAACGTGGGCACTTGGGAGTGGAATTTCCAAACCGGCGAAGTCATCGTCAACGAGCGCTGGGCGGAGATCCTGGGCCACGAGTTGGCGGACCTCCTACCCATCACCAGCTCGAAGTGGGGCGAGTTCGTCCACCCCGACGATGCGCTTCGCGTCGCGGCCCGGGTGCAGGAACATTTCAGCGGGCTCACCAGCCAGTATGTTTGTGAATTGCGGCTGCGCCACCGGGATGGCGGCTGGGTTTGGGTGCTCTCCAGCGGGCGGGTCGCGCAGTGGACGGCCGACGGCCAGCCCGCGATGGTGTTTGGCACCCATCTGGACATCACGCAGCGCAAGCGCTTTGAGGAGGAGCTCGGCCGGGCAGCCCACATCCAGCGCGAACTGGTGCGCATCTCAACAACCTTCGTCAATATTCCGATGGAGCGGCAGACCGAGGCGATTCAACAATCGCTGGCAGCCATGGGCGGGCTCATCGGCGCTGACCACGCCTGCCTGTTCTCCTATGATTTTGCGGCGGGCCAGGTTTCCATGACCCACGAATGGTGCCCAGACGGGATGATTCCGCGGCGCGAGGGGCTCCAGCGTCTGCCACTGGAAGGATATCGTGACGCCGTGGAAGCCCACCTCGCCGGCAGAGTGTTCATGGTGGTCAGCGTGGCCTCACTGCCTGCCGGGCACTACTTGCGCCCGATTCTCGAGCTGCAAGGCATCCAGTCCCTGGTTACCTTGCCCATGTTCCAGAACGGCAAGTGCACCGGCTTTGTCGCCTTTGAGTCTCTGCGCGGGAAACGCGTTTGGACGGACGAGGAAATCAGCCTGCTGCGGGTGCTGGCCGAGCTGTATGCAAATTTCAGCGAGCGGGTGGCGGCGGAGCTTGCGACCCGGGAACTTCAGGAGCGGCTCGTGACGGCCCGCGATGAGGCAACGGCCACCGCGCGGGCCAAAAGCCTGTTCCTCGGCGACATGTCCCATGAAATCCGCACTCCGCTCAACTGCATTCTCGGCTATGCCCAAATCATGGAACTTGAGGACCGCAATTCACCCAACAGCGGGCGGCTCAGGGCAATCACCCGCAGCGCTGAGCACCTGCTCACGCTCATCAACGACCTGCTCGAACAAGTCCGCAACGATGACCGCAGTGTCACGCCCGTTCCCGAGCATTTTGATTTTCGCCGCATGCTCGAAGACATGCGCCTCATGTTCGCCCGCCGCGCCGAAGCGCAGGGCTTGGTTTGGGATTTCAGCGTCGCGCCTGATCTTCCACAGTTCATCCATGCCGACCAGGGTAAGATCCGGCAGATCCTGGTTAATCTCATCGGCAATGCCTTTAAATTCACCCGTAACGGCGGGATTCTCGTGACCTCCTCGGTGTTCACCAGCAAAGAGAACGGTCAGCTTCTGCTGGCGGTCGAAGTCAAGGACACTGGATCTGGCATCCGCGCCGCTGAATTGGATCGCATTTTCGAAATCTTCGAGCAGTCGGCGAGCGGGCGCAACAGTGGCAAGGGCACCGGGTTGGGCTTGTTCCTGAGCCGCCGTTACGCCCGTGCGCTCGGCGGCGAAATTGTCGTCTCCAGCGAGCCGGACCGCGGCAGTTGCTTCCGGTTTACCTTCCGGGCCGCCAGTTCGACAGCTGCTGACGTCACGCCCAAGCCTGCGGAGGTGACCCACCTCGCCACTGATCAGCCACTCTGCCGCGTGCTGGTGGTGGATGATGACAGCACCAACACCGAAATGCTCTCGATGATGCTGGGGGCCGCCGGATTCGCCCCCGAGGTGGCCAGGTCTGGTGCCGCCGCCCTGG
>CAIVSK010000261.1 GCA_903908495.1 Akkermansiaceae bacterium | reverse complement strand
GATTACACGGAGAATGCGACCTCAATCTATCTACTCCTCGGCTCACCCTAAAGGTGTCTACCAAATAATTCATAACTCTTTCTTAATCCGTGCATTCCGTGAAATCCGTGGTTTCCATCGACCTTTCTAGGTTTATGCTTCCGCCGCCACCTCCGTGAGGCTCTCAAACAGGGCTTTCTTCAGGGCTTCCCAACGCCACGGCCGGCCCTCCAGGAAAAACGCCTGCGCCACCTTGATGCGCATCAAGCCATAGTTCTCCGCCGGATAGAGCCCGCCCAACTCCGCCGCGAGCGCCGACCCTTTCGCGCCTTTGTGGTGACGCACGTCCAAGCCCAGAACTAGCAATTTTCCGCGCCACGAGGCGGCCAACGATTCACCCAAGCCGGCCTTGCCAAAGGTCTCCAACACCACGCTCCCCTCGTGCCCCTCCACGGTGCGCACCATCACATGCGTCGTGGCCGCATGGCGCCGCAAATCCTCCTCGATGCGCTGCCTCAGCGCCGTGCGATACGACAATTCCTCCCGATCCACCAGCTTCTGCCGGCCCGCCTCCGGAATTTTCTTGGAAAACCGGCTCCAGCGGGCAGCCCCCTCGGCATCCAAATCGATGAGCAAGCGGGTGCGCTGCCCATGGATCAACGGGGTGCGGAATCTCATCGAGAACCCCTGCGCCAAATTCAGCGCCCCGGGATCCCAACCGGCCGGCGAGCTCACCACATCCTCCGCCCCATGAAACAACTCCCGATAGGCTTCGGGCACCGCGCAGGTCGCATATTCACAGCTGAAAAGAAATGTCATCATTGATCCATTGGCTCTCTCTCAGGCCGGAGCATAAGGCATCAATCACGACGGCGCAATCCCCTATCTCGCCCCCCCCTATCTCGCCCCGGCCCGCGGCGCGTTGCTCGAATCGCGGCCAATCGCCTCCCATGCCATGGACGCCGCCCAGTGCACGCGTATGCTCCAGCCATGCAACACGGAAATCACGGATGGATAGCTTGTTGCGCGGGCGCTGCGCTGGCTTGCTCGGCACTGGACGCCGCGCCGCTGCGGGTGCTGGCCATCGGCGATAGCATGACCGAGGAATACGCCTTCGAGTTGACATTCAGCGCGCCGGATTCCAACCCGGCCACCCCTAACACCGACAACTGGCCCGACATCCTCACCAACCACCGCGCCGCCTGGCTCACCCTGGGCTCCTATCGCTCCGCCATGCTGTCGTGGGCCGATCTCCGCGATGGCGGCTTTGAATACAACTATGGCGTGCCGGGATTCAAAACCGCGGATTGGGTCGCCGTCTGTCAATCCACCGTTGCAGACCTGTTTTCGAGCGACCCGATCGTCGCCCTGCGCTACCCGACCCGCAATGATCTCATCAACAATCTGGCGGAGGTCAATGCCGTCATCATCTTCCTCGGCGGCAATGACCTCAAATCCAACTACACCGGCATCTACAGCGGCCCCCAGCCGCCGGCCCTGCTCAGCCAGGCCGTCACCAACCTCGCCACCATCCACGATTTTGTTAGGAGTCATGCCCCTGCCCTGCCCATCATCATCGCCACCATCCCGGACATCGGTGCCTCGCCTGACGTGGCCGCCAAGTACACCGATCCGACGCTCCGCCTGCAGGCCCGCAGCCGCATCGCCGCGACCAACGCGGCGCTGAGTGCCATGGCCGTGGCACGCGGTGCCACCGTCGCGCGCATCGACGCACTCACCGACCGGGTCTTCGACCAGGTGCCATTCCAACTCAACGGCACCTCCTTCATCTATCCGCCCAGCCCGGTGAACTCGCCGCGCCCGCTGTTTTGCAAGGATGGCTTCCACCCGGCCACCATGGCCCAAGCCCTCATCGCCGATATCCTGGTGGACGCGCTCAACCGCGCCACCGCCGCCACCATCCCGCGCTTTGCCAACCGCGAAATCCTCGGCCCCGTCCTCGGCCTCAATCCCGACCAACCCTACCTCGACTGGGCGGCCGGTGCCGTCGGCTTCCTGGCCAATCCCGATGGCGACGGCCTGCCGAACCTGGCCGAATACGTGCTGGCCACCTCCCCCACCCACGCCAGCTCGCCGTTTGCCTTTGCCACCAATGGCCGCATGCGCTTCACCCCGTCGCCCGCCGCCCTGAACTTCGCCACCCTGATAGTGGAGGAATCCTCCAACCTCGCCACCTGGCTGCCGGTGCCAGCCACCCGCATCACCGTGGGCGCGGACGGTGTTTGGGAGATAGCCCCCACCACGGCCTCCCCCGGCTTCTATCGCTTGGCCGTCACCCCGAATCCCTGATAAGTTCCCCGCTTATTTGTCTTGTAATATTTAACAGCAATTCTAAAACACCGCAGGTATTTCCTTACACATATGAAATGGGTCATTGGCATTCTGGGTCTAACCGCTGCGTTCGTTGGTTACTTGAGCTATCCTTCCCTGCGCTATCAGCTCACCGGGCTGAGCCCGAAAGCCGCTGTTAAGCCCACCGCAGTCAAGGATCCTGAGGTGGCTACCGACGCGACCGCGCCGCAACCCGTCACCCCTCCTGCAGTCACCCCTGCCACCGTGGCACCTGCCGCGCTCACCCCGCCGGTCATCGACCTTGCCAAGCTCACCCCGGCCCAGCTGCCCGCGCAAGTCACCCTCAAGATCACCACCGAGGTGGCCGACGCCTCCGGTCTGAAAATGAAGATCGACCCCGGCAACCGCCTCAAACTGGTCCGGCTCGAGGGCGATCAAGTGGTTGTCAGCCCCGGCACCAGCCCGTTTGAAGGCCGCGTGCCAGTGAGCGGCACCGACCTGATGGAACAACTTGAGGCCAATCCACCCACCGCTGCAACCGTCACCACTCCTACTCCCGAGCCGCAGCCCGCCGCAATTCCCGCTGCCGCTCCCGAGCCGGTCACCCCCACCGTTCAACCCGCCCCGACGTCGACCGATAGCGAGTTCAAGGAGCCCGCCGCGAACCCGCCGACCACCGAGCCCGCCGCGATCCAACCGGCCACCGAGCCCGCCGCGCCGGCCCAACCCACCGCCGAGCCGGCATCCGCCGCCGCCACCGGCACGGTGGAGATGATGAAATCACACATTCGTGGCGGTGCGATCAAGGAATTCACCTTCGGACAAGTGCTTGAATGGAATGCGGGTGCCGACGAAGTGGTCAACGGTGAATCCTTTCAAACCGGCGTGGTCAAGTACAAGGCGGAAACCATCTTCGGCGTCAAAACCATCGAGGCCAAAGCCCTCATCCAAAACGGCTCCGTCGTCCGTTGGGTCTGGCCCAAGAGCGGCATGGAAATCAAGTAGGCGGCATCGCCACCCGTTGCAGCGCGCGTCGCCTCTTCGTGGCTGAGGCATCCCCGCCCAAGGCGGTGATGGCGGCGCGCCCCGCCCAAGGAGGTTGACTGGGCAGCTGCCCATACCCGATGGGGTGCCAAGTCAAAGGTATTGGGGGTCGTATTGGGAGTGGCAGTGGGCGTCCGCCCATTGGTAGATCAGCCGGCGGGATCCGGCATCGTTGGCGGCGAGGATTTCCAACATTTCGCGGAGCTGGCGCATTTCCTCCAGGAGTTCGCGTTTGATCGACACCGGATTGGCAATGGTGCCGTAGTAGGGATGCCTGAAACGGCTCAGAGGCCAGTATTGCGGCTCGTCCGGCAGCAAGTGGGTCTGCCGTTTGAGATCGGCGATCTGCTCCTTGAGCACCATGCAGTAAACCTTGAGCTTGTCGTCGCCGGCGCTGCTCAGGTTGCTCGCTTCCTCGCCCAGCCATTCCATTTCGAGCTGGAGCATTTCGCGCAGGTCGCCGGCGGCGTAAGCGGTGTTGAGGCGTTGCATCCAGACTTTCTTGTGCTCTTTAAGCAGCAAGTCCTGTTCGAGATCCGGGTGCAGGGCTTTGGCAAGTTGTTTGAAGAGGGATTTGAGATCGCGGTTCCTGGCTTCCTCCAGAGCGAGCTGGGCGCGTTGCTTCGCGGCCTGTGCTTTCGATGGTTTGCGGCGGGGCGGGGTCGCGGAGGCGTCGCCCGTCCTGTCCACAGTGCCGAATGCTGCCCGCAGGCGCTCGTTCGCCGCCCGCTCGAATTCCTCGCGGGAGCCAATCGTGTCGAGATCGCTGAGGTCCAGTTCGAGCCCCGCCTCGCGCGCCACCTGTTCCATCATCTTGCGCAGATTGGCGAGAGGCCCGACCTCGCCGGGTTCCATCCGTTGGCTCTCCTCGCAAGGACTGAGCTCCTCAATGACGGCCTCCAGCAGCCCGATGTCCTCTGCGCTCAGACCCGCGGGATCCGCCAGCAGATCACCCGCCTTGCCACTCAGAAAGTCGCCGAGCCAGTGACGGCGTTGGGGTTTAAGCCTGAGGGTTTTCGAGGCTTTAAGACCCATGAAGACGAGATCGCGGTTCAACCGGCGAAGGTCCTCGACCAGCGGCATCAACTCACCAATGGCAATGGCAAGAACCTCGTCAAGCCGCTCCTGCTCACCCGCATGACGCAACTTGGCAGCTTCGAGATTTTTCATGAGGCGGTTGAATTCCACCTGGGTACGGCTGAGCGGCGCGTCCTTCCCCGGCCGAATGACCAGACTCTCCCTGCCTGTGACCGATTTGCTAGAAACCTTTCGCTTCATCGCGGCATTGTCACTGCGGACCGCCCGATGTCAATCGAATGAACTGGCTAACATACCCTACATCCGTGTTGAGTCGATGATCCGCATGTCGTTGATTGCCTCCTTCGCGGAACAGACATCTTTCGGAACATCGCCAATTCCCCCTTCAGCCCCCCTCGCGAAGTTCCTGACGGCGCCGCACCCATGGCTCGACTTCATGAAAGGGACGCCCGTTGTCACGGGTAGGTGACTTCGTTCAACCATGACTCGCCACTCATTCCATGCTCCCCATTCCGCCGTATGGGCCGCGCTGCTCACTTGCTGCGTCCCGGTGGCCGTCGGCCAGGCTCCCGAGCGCCTCACTGCGGTGCCGATTCAACAGGTCACGGTTCGCGATGGATTCTGGTCACCTAAAATCCAGGTTTGGAAGACAACGACCATCAACGACGTCCTCGACAAGTTTGACCATTACGGCGGCTTCAAAAACTTCGACCGGGTGGCCGCCGGTGCCACGGGCGGCCACCACGGCGAACCATGGTGGGACGGTCTGATTTACGAGACCCTGCGTGGCGCGGCTGACTTTTTGGCAGCCAATCCGGACGCTCAACTGCAGCGGCGCATCGCGGCTCTGGTGGATCGCATTGCCGCAGCCGCCGACAAGGATCCGGAGGGCTACGTCAACACGGCCCAGACGCTGGATGGAGTGGGTGTGCGGTGGAGTCGTTCACCGCTTCCGGGTGCCAAGTTCGACGACAACTTTCCGCACACGGTTTACAATGCGGGCTGTCTGATCGAGGCGGGCGCACACCTTTACAAGGCCACGGGAGACGCCAAGTTGCTCAAGGTCGCCACCCGCATGGCCAACTACATGACAAGCATCATGGGGCCGCCGCCGAAGCAGAATATCATCCCCGGTCATGCCGTGGGTGAGGAGGCACTCACCCATCTCTATCGATTGTTCCGGGATGAGCCGGGCTTGCAGGATAAACTCGGGATGCCGGTCGACCCACAAGCGTACCTCGATCTCGCCCGCTTCTGGATCGAGAACCGCGGCCATGCCGAGGGGCGCGCCAGCGAAGGCGCATACAACCAGGATGACGTCCCGATCTTCAAACAAGCGACCCTGGAAGGCCATGCCGTTCGTTCCGCGTTACTCGCCGCAGGGGTGGCCGCGGCAGCCGCAGAAAACGGGCGCCAGGACTATCGGGACACCGGCGCGCGGTGGTGGAACAATATGGTTGGAGCGCGGATGTATCTTACCGGAGGGCTGGGGGCCGTGGCTGCCCACGAAGGATTCGGTGCCGACTACGAGTTGCCCAACGACGGTTATGCCGAGACCTGCGCGGCGGTGGCCGGCGGATTCTTCAGCCATAACATGAATCTGCTCACCGGCGACGCCAAGTACGTCGATACCCTGGAGCGGGAACTTTACAACGGCGCGCTCTCCGGCACTTCGCTTGCCGGAAATTCCTATTTCTACGAAAACCCGCTGACCTCCGGCCCCTCGCACCAGCGCTGGCCCTGGCGCGGCGATGAACTCGGGTCCACGCCATGTTGCCCGCCGATGTTCCTGAAACTCATGGGCGCTATGCCGGGATATATCTACGCAACGAAAGCTGCCGCGGTTTACGTCAACCTCTATGTGGGCAGCGAGGCCAACATCTCAACCTCGCAGCTGCACGTCAAACTCGCACAAACCACCAAATATCCGTGGGATGGCAGCGTGAACCTGGCGGTTTCTCCGGCATCCCCCGGCGAGTTTGCCCTCAATCTCCGGATCCCCGGTTGGGCCAAGGACCCGCACTTCCAAATCAACGGCCAGCCCGCGCAGGACGTCCTCATTCACAATCACTACGCCGTGATCAAACGCCAGTGGAACCCTGGCGATACGGTGCTGCTGCAACTGCCGATGCCCATCCAACGCGTGACGGCGGACCCCCGCGTGACGGCCGATGCCGGACGCGTCGCGCTGATGCGCGGCCCGATCGTCTATTGCTTCGAGGGCATGGATAACGATGACTCCAACAAGGGCATCCTTCTCAGTCCGACCGACGCGTTGAGCGCAACCTACCGCGAGAATCTGCTCGGAGGCGTGGTTGCGATTGAAGGCCAGGCCACGCTGCTGCGCCGTTTCGGCACGGATGTTAGAAAAGCGCCGGCCAGCCTCCGGGCCATCCCGTTTTTCACCAACTCGAACCGGGGTCCCACCACGATGGATGTTTGGATCGCCGCGGACATGAGCGCCGTGCAACCGGTCGCCGATGACAAGGCGTCCGCCTCGTATTGCAACCCGACTGACAGTGTGGCGGCCCTCAACGACGGCATCGTCCCGCAAAAATCCGATGACGCGTCGATCCCGCGGATGACCTGGTGGAATCACAAGGGCACCGACGAGTGGGCGCAGCTCACGTTCAGCAAATCGCGCCGGCTCAGCGGAGCCAGAGTCTACTGGTGGGACGAGCGCCGGATCAACCGTGAATGCCGGGTACCCAGGTCATGGCACGTCGAATACCTCGAGCACGACAATTGGCAACCGGTCAAAGGCGCGACGAGTTACGGCACGGCGATCGATGCATTCAATCGCGTCACCTTCCAAGGCGTGGACACCACGGCCATCCGGGTGGTGGTGCAGTTGCAGGATGGATGGTCGGGCGGAATCCTCGAAATGAGTGTTGCCGGAGCGGATAAGAACCCCTGATACTCCCGGACATTGCGGTATAAATAATCTAATTGTCAGCATGATGTTACGTCCGCTCCATATCCTCGTTATCAGTTGCTGCTGCGCAGTGCCGCTGGCTGAAGCCGCGGAGGCCAAGCGATTGCCTAACATCGTGTTTATATTGGCCGACGACCTCGGCTACATGGATATAGGCGCGAACAATCCGCAAACGTTCTACGAGACGCCTAACATTGACCGCTTCGCGGCTCGCTCAATGCGCTTCACCGCAGGTTATGCCGCTTGTCCGGTGTGCTCGCCCACCCGTGCCAGCATCATGACCGGCAAGTATCCGCCGCGCACCGGAATCACCAATTTCATCGGCGGTGACCGCACGGGCAAATTGCTGCCCGCTCCTAACCTGAACCATCTGGCACTCACTGAAGTCACCCTGGCCAAGGCCCTGCGCGCCGCCGGTTATAGCAATTTTTTTGCAGGCAAGTGGCACTTGGGTGATGGCGAGTACTCGCCCAATGCCCACGGGTTTGGTCCGGGATTGTCGGGTAAGAGCCAGTTTTACTATCCCGGTTCCGCTTTGCCGCCGCCCGATCCACAGGATGATCCCAAGACCACGGATCGCATCGCCGACGAGGCCGTGCGCTTCATCGGTGACCACAAGGATCAGCCGTTTTTCGCCTATCTGCCGTTTCTGGCCGTCCACATCCCGATCGGAGCCAAACCGGAATTGATAGAAAAATACCGGCGCAAGCAGGCGTCCGCTCCGCCCGTCGCTTGGGGCCAGGAGCGAGATAGCAAGGTGCGCTTGGTGCAGAACCATGCCGCCTATGCCGCCATGCTCGAGCAGATGGACAGCGCCATCGGCCGGGTGCTCGACGCCCTGGAGCGCAACGGTCTGAGTGATCACACCATTGTTGTGTTCACCTCGGATAACGGCGGTCTGGCCACCGCCGAGGGGCACCCTACGTCAAATCTGCCATTGCGGGGCGGCAAGGGTTGGCTATATGAGGGCGGCATTCGCGAGCCTTGGATCATCAGCGCCCCGGGCGTCACCCGGCCCGGCACCCTCTGCGATACGCCGGTGATAAGCACCGATTTCTATCCGACGTTGCTGGAACTCGCCGGACTGCCTCTCATGCCCCAACAACACCTCGACGGCGTGAGCCTGCTGCCGCTGCTCAAGGGCGGCAAATTGCCCCGCGGCCCGCTCTATTGGCACTACCCGCATTACAGCAACCAGGGTGGAGGACCTGGCGGTGCTGTGCGCGACGGCGATTGGAAACTCATCGAGGCGTTTGAGGATGGCCGTTGTGAATTGTACAACCTGCGCGATGACGTCAGCGAGAAAAATGATCTGGCTGCCGAGCAACCCGCAAGGGTGGAGGAACTTCGCAGCAATCTGCTGGCCTGGCGCAAGTCTGTGCAGGCGCTGATGCCCACACCACACCCCGCTAACCAGATCAGGCCTGCCGCGCAAGACAAGCCGCAGCGCTCGCAAGATCCATCCAGCAAAGAGGAATCATAAAGGGTGTATATAGTGTCAAATCCCGTCTAATTACACGGGAAGAGATGATATCTTAACCGCAGATGAAGCGTGCCAGCGGCTTCCAACCGCAGGTCGTGGCTGGCATGTGGCCTGGGCATCCTTGCCCGGGTGCCCATGTTTGGAGAATGTGCCGGTCATCGCGCGGATTCATTCGGGTCGCATGGGGCTAGCCCGCCACCCCGCTGTGGGCCGCTTCTGTTGAGTTCATTTTCCAGAATGCCACATTTTGAAAGGGACTCCCGTTGTCACGGGTACGTAACTTTGCTCAACCATGACTCACCACCCAATCAATGCCAATCCTGCCGCCAATCCTGACGCATCGCTCGCTTGCGGCGTCCCGGTGGCTGTCGCTCAGGCACCCGAGCGCCTCACCGCAGTGCCGATTCAACAGGTGGCTGCTCACGATGGATTCTGGACGCCCAGAATCCGAGCATGGAAGGCGACGATCAACGACGTGATCGACAATCTCGACGATAGCTTCTCGCACACGGTTTTCAATGCCGTCTGCCTGCTGGTAGCGGCCACCGGTCACCTGCCTGCGGCAGAACCGCCGCCCGGACCGCCAGACCTAACACAAAATCCGGAGATCGACCGCAAGCTGACCTATAACCTCGGCGCCACCGGACTGCGCGGCTGGATATTCACCAAGGCTGCGGACTTCTTCGAAAGCCAGCAGGGCCGCACCACGACAGCCAGCCGGCAAATCCTGGTCACCCATGTGGGAGCCAAATCGCCTGCAGATGGCCTGATGCAGGTGAACGATGTGATCCTCGGCGTCGGCGGCAGACCGTTTGCTTTCGACGCCCGCCAGAGCATCGCCAAGGCCATTCAAGACGCGGAGACCGCAGAACACGGTGGCACCCTGCAATTGACCCGCTGGCGCGCCGGCCAGGTCGCGGAGGTTCAGCTCAAACTGCGGGTCATGGGCACCTATAGCGCCACCGCTCCCTACAACTGCCCGAAGTCGAAGTTGATCCTGGAAGATGCTTGCAAGGTGCTTGAAAAGGAACCGTTAGAAGACAATTGGCACGGCGCGATCAATGCGCTGGCGCTGATGGCGACCGGCGAGGCGAAATACATCCCGCGGATACGCGAGCATGCCCATAAAATGGGCCCGGAAACGGTGAAGATCGAGACGACGAGTGGAATGGTGATTTGGGATTGGGGCTATCGCACTCTGTTCCTCTGCGAGTACTTTCTCCTTACCGGCGACAAGGCGGTCCTGCCCGCGATCCATGAATACACCGTCGCACTGGCCAAAGGCCAGAGCATGTATGGCACGATCGGCCACGGCATTTCCCAGCGCAATGCCGATGGCAGCCTGCATGGTTCCATCCCGCCCTATGGCCCGGTCAATGCCGCAGGCCTCGTGGGCAACATCGCCATCGTCATGGGCAGCAAGTGCGGCGTGATCGATCCGGAAGTCAATCCCGCTATCGAACGTGCGGCGAATTTTTTCCGCTACTATGTGGACAAAGGTGCCATTCCCTATGGTGAACACGCCCCATGGATGAATCATGAGAACAACGGCAAAAACGCGATGGCCGCGATTTTGTTTGCGATGCAAGGCACCAATATCCCCGAAACCCGGTATTTCGCCAAGATGGTCACCGCCTCCTATCAGAACCGGGAATACGGCCATACCGGCCAAGGCTTCAGTTATCTGTGGGGGGCACTCGGTGCCAACACCGGCGGACCGGATGCCCTGGCGGCGTATTTCAAGAAGGCATCCTGGCATTTTGATCTCGTCCGGCGCTGCGACGGGTCATTCACCTATGATGGCGGCGAACAATATGGCCCCGGCCAGACCGACGACAACACCTACTACGGAAAAAGCTGCTACAACGGCCTCAGTCCGGCAGCCACCTATGTGTTAACTTACTCGCTTCCTCTTAAAAAGTTGTGGATCACCGGCAAAGCCGCGAATCAAGCGGACTGGCTCAGCCGCCAGGACGTGAACGAGGCGATCGCCTCCGGCTGCCTCGACACGGAGCGCAAGACCCTTGGCACCGAGGAACTCATCACCGCCTTGGGCGACTGGTCGCCCGTCGCCCGTGGCTGGGCCGCCGAGGAACTGGCCCGCCGATCTAACGGCATCGAACTCCAGCAGCGGCTCATCGCGCTGGCCGAGGGACGGGATGCCCGCCAGCGCCAGGGGGCCGCCGAAGCTCTCGGCGATCTCAAGAGCCGCGAGGCGCTGCCGGTCTTGGTCCGGCTGCTCTCCCATGACGACCGCTGGTTGCGATTCAAGGCGGCTGAGGCGATCCGCAAGCTCGGCGGCGAGGCCGCTCCGGCCGTCCCCGCCATCCTAACCGCAGTTGCGCAGACTGCCGAGCCTCTCCAACCCATTAACTGGGCGGATCCCATCCAACTCGCTCACGGTCAACTGGCGGCCACATTGTTCGATGGTCCGCTGCAGGATGTGCTCAAGAGCACGCAGCGGAGCCTGCTCTATCCGACCATCCGGGCGATCTCCCGGAATGCCGATGGCATGGCCCGCGCCACCCTGCGCGGCTACTTCCAAAGCCACCTGACCGAGACGGATGTGGTGGCGCTGGCACCCGAGATTCTGGCTGCCGTCAGGACCCGCTGTCCGGCCGATACAATGTTTGGCAATGAAATCCGCATGGGCGGACTCCGAGCGTTGGCTAAATTTCACTTTGAAGAAGCGATCGACGCCGGGGTTGTGTTTGCGCAAACCCAGGGTGGCCACGGCAGTGAGAACCGGACCGGGGAAATCATGCGGGAGATCACCAGCTACGGCACCGCCGCCCAGCGCTCGATCCCCGCTCTGAAAGGACTCATCAACGAGTTCAACGCACAATGCCAGCGCGGCGAATATCCTGCCGGTGAACTCAACGCCCGCCGGGTGGGCGCCGTCGAGGACGCGATCAAGTCCATCACTGCCGCCACCAGCCGGCCCGTCCTGCGCAGCACGACCCCTCCCCTGCCGGTCAAGGGCGTTGAACCTGCAGGACGATAGACCTTGGAAGGCGCTATCTACCTAACAGATGTTCCAGGATGTGGAGCTCCAGCGCCTCGTAATCCCGGGCATCGCGGTATTGCTGGACGAGCTTGGGGTCAAGCGAGCGGACCTTGTCGACGAGATGCAGGAACATCGCGCGGCTGTTGCTGAGGTGGGCGGTAACCGGACATCCGCGCTGGGTGCGCATCGTTTTCACATCCAACCCGACAAACTCCCCGCGCCGGCCATAACCGTTTTCCTCCAGCACGCGGACCTGATTGAACGCAGCCCGCAGGTTGGCACTGCCAAAATTCTTGTCCTCATCGAACTTGAGTCCGTTCTGGTCGTTGAGGTGAACGCTGCCGAGCTTGTCATGCGCAAGGGCGAATGCCATCTCGTCACTCGGGTCCAAGCCAGCCAGCATGGCGTGTGCGGATTCGATGAGCCCCTTCACGCGCTGCGGCGCATTCGAGGCATAGGCCAGCGCAATGGCGTGACCGATGGTCGGAACGTATGCCTGATCGGTCGGTTCGTTAGGCTTCGGCTCGATCCAGATTTCGATGGCCGGGTCGTAATCGAGCATCTGGTTGATGGATTCCAGCAGGCGGTCGTAAGCGACTTTGGCGTCCTTTGCCTCGCGGATGTAGGTCCCCTCGCGGCTCAGCCACAGCACGATGGCGTTGCAGTCGATGGCGCGGGCGATATCGATGCACTTCTTCGTCCGATCCCAGGCATAAGCACGGTCGACAATGCTGTTAGATGTGTAGGCACCGTCAATCGTCCGCTCGGCGAACCACAAGCGCGGGGCGACGAATTCCGGCGTCAATCCCTCGTTGGCTAAAACGGACTTGAGGTGTCCCGCCTGGCTTGCGATCTGCGCTGCGGTCAAGTCGTCGAGGCCCGGAACGACGTCGTCGTCGTGCAACTGCACACCCTCGAAGCCGAGTGGTCGATAGAGGGCGAATTTCTTCTCATGCGGAAACACCGAGCGCGTGTCAGGACCGAACGGATCGGCACCTTCGCTGATGTTCCAAGGACCAAATGAAAAGCGGTAATTGGTGGGAGTGGTGGATGGATTCATCGGCATGAAATTTAGCAGATTCCGCCCTGAAGAGCTACGCTGCGAATCACTATTTTTGCGATAATTGTCTCAGGGGGCTTCCGTAACATTGAGGCGGATGAAGTCGCTGGCCGTTGATGCGAACGGCCCGGCAGTGCGAAAGGTGTGGTATTCATATCCCGCTGGAACCACCGGCAGGCCGCCGGTGATGGGCGTGATTTCACTGATGGTATCAGTCCAGGCATCGAGGCCGTGAGAACCTTCCAACCGATAGATGATGCCGTCGATGGTGGCCGCCATCGAGCCGTTGGTACCGCTGGCAAACGCGGCCCCGGAGCGGGTGGCGATGGTTTGAACCAGAGTGGGGCTGCCGTCCACCGTTTGAAGGGTGCCGGAGGAGACGCCATTGTCGGTGGCATTGAGCGGATTGCCCCCCAGCGCGTATTCCATCAGGTTAGAGACACCATCGCCATCCGGATCCTGCATTTTGCCATCATTGACACCGGCGGTCAGGCCCATGGCAGCGGCCCACGAGTCATACCCGCCCTTTATCAACAGGATCTGCTTGTTGACTGTATCATATTGCAAGGAGCATCCAGATGGCAGGCCGGTCACGGCGGCGATGGTGCCTGTCAGCGTGGTGGTATAGGTCGCGAGCACATAACTTGGCTCCAGCATTGGCGAGAGGAGGGTGATTGAGAGGGTGGCACCGGTGATATCGAGGCTGCCGGTTGCGGCGATGCGGTCGCAGATGGAGCCATCGAACTCACATGCGTAGGTGCCGGCAAGGGTGGTGTTGCCCGCGCTGAAGGTGCCCACGCCGTCGCCGGGTGCCAAGGTGCCTCCGGTGCTGATGGAGAGGGTGCCAACGACTCCGCCGCTGCCCTTCAAGGTCGCGCCGCTGCCCACGGTGGTGGCGGTGGCGGAGGACACGCAGTCGATTTGCAGGGTGCCGTTATTGACCGTGGTCGTGCCCCTATTGGGCATGTGGCCATTGAGGATCTGGGTGCCGGTGCCGGTCTTGACAAGCGTGATGTAGCCGCCGCCAGTGCCTTGGTCCATATCGCGGATGCCGCCGTTATAGCTGTAGGTGTTGGAACCGACAGTGTTGATGATTAGCGTTGAGTTGCCATAGGCGGCGGTGTCTAGGTAACCGCGGTTCTCGATCTCCGGGTCCAGCCCGGTAGCCGTGCAATTCAGACCACCGATCGTTTCGGTGTGGCCGTTGAGGCGGAAGAAGCCACCATAGTCCCCACTGGTCCAAGCGATCACGGACGAATCGGCAATCTGCTCGTCACCCGCGAGGACGATGCCCGTGTTGTTTCCGTTCCCTTCCGTGCTGGATATGATGATATTGCCGGCGATGGCGATGGCTCCACTGGTTTTGGCCAGAACGAGCTTGCCGTTGCCGCCCAAAGTGGTAGCCCCTAGATAGGTGTTAGACAGACTGCCGCCCAGCACCAGCGCGCCGTTATCGGCCTTGGCCAGCCCGCCCTCGCCGGTGATTCCGCAGTTGATCGTGCAGGTTTCATTGTATCCGAGGCGAATGGTGCCGCCGGTCCCCGTCAGGTTGATGGAGTGTCCCGCGCCGAGCGTGAAGACGGCGTGACCGGACCAGCCGCCAGCAGGATTGGGGTTGAACATGTTGCATAATGCGCCGCCGTTGTTGAGTGTGATGGGATTGGCCGGATCGCCGAGAGATGTGGCGGTGTTGATGCCCAGTAGGCCGCCGTGCCAATCCACGCCATCATTGAAGCCGTTTCCGTTGACGGTGATGGAACCGCTGAACGTGTTGCCAGTGTTGGCCAGGGCGACGGCGGAGTTGGCGGTCCCGGGTGAAACCGAGGAATTCAAGACCAGGTTGAGTTTGCCCGTGCTCTGGGTGGTCAGCGTGGCCGCGCAGTTGCCTGTGGTGCTGGCCGCGGAGTTGATAACCAAGGTGGAGTTGGTGGCAGCGCTGTTAGTGAGCGTGCCGCCGGTGGCGGTGAGATTGGCTGCGGCTTGGTTCTGGCCGTTGATGTCGAAAGTGCCGTTGCCGATGGTTAGGGAGTTGGTTCCGAGCTGGCCGCCGCTTGCCAATTTGAGCATGCCAGCGTTCACGGTGGTGGGGCCGGAGTAGCCGTTTGCGCCGGAGAGGATGAGCGTGCCGGTACCAACCTTGGCCAGGCCGCCGCCGCCATTCAATTGACCCGAATACACGGTTGATTCGTTGTCATTGCCGACCGTGATGGTCGCATAGTTGATGAGATCCTGGTTGCCCTTCAGGCCGCCGAGGGTGGCGGTGCTCACGGCACTCAAGTCAAGGGTGCCGCCATATCCGCTGTAATCGAGCGTGGTGTTCTGCAAGGCCAGCGGGTTGGCTAGGACCAGCGTGCCGCCACTGATTTTGGTGGCGCCGGTAAATGTGTTAGATCCGCCGAGTACCAGGGTGCCGTCACCGGTCTTATTCAAGCCGTTGGTTCCGTCGATCCCGGGGTCGATGGTTGCGGTGATGAGCGCATTGTTCACCGCGATGGTGGGCGACCCACTGGTCACGGCAAGGGTGAGAGTCCCGCTGCCGTTGGCAATGATCCAGCTGTAGCCACCCGGATCGTTAAACAGCAGGTTGCCTGCTGTCTTGGCGCTGTCCAGCGTCACCGTGGCGTCTGCGGTCAGACTCAGCGTGCTGAAATCCGCGGTGACGCCTGCGCCATTGACCACGACGTTGTTGGTCCAGTTGGCGGCGGTCGACCAATTGCCGCCCGCGGCATTGATCCAGACCGGAGTGGCCACGCTGCTGTAGGTAGCGCTGACCAAGGTGCTGTTCACATAGCCTGCTTTGGTGGCGAAGGACCGGATGGTCATGGCAGCGGTGTTCACAGGCACGCTCACCGATGCCAGGCCGCTGCCGGCAGTGCCATGGGGGGATCCGCTGTTCGGTGTGCTGCCGTCGGCAGTGAAGTAAACCGTCGAGTCGCTGTCAGCACAAGTCATGACAATCGTCTGCGCCCCGACATATCCGCCGCCTGCCGGTGTATAGGTTGGTGGAGACGTTTGGTTGGCATAGATCAATTGGATGCTGCCATCCACCGTCAGTCCGGTGGTGTCCCACTTTAATCCAACCGGAGGAATTGGCAGATTGAGGGTGGTGAAGCTTCCCGCAAAATTGCCGGATGTCTTGGTGAAGAGAAAGAATTTGTCATCCACGGCGAGCGGGGTGGCATCGCTGGTGACATCGATGACGGTTAGAACGCCGCCGTAGCTGGCGCCGGAAAGTCCGATGATGCTATCGCTGGTTAGAGAGCCGCCGGTTTTGGCTATACGCAGGGAAGTCGTGCTTCCCGGGTTGAGGGTGAGCGTGTTATTGACTGTTAGAGCTCCGATGCCAGTGGTGCCGGCAGCGAGGGATCCGCCGGACAGGATGGTGGTGGCGCCGCCGAGTGAACCGGTGCCGGCGAGTGTGCCGCCGGATACCGTGACGGGGCCGGTGCTGAGAGACCCGGTGATTTCCAAGGTGCCGGCATTCACGAGGGTTGAGCCACCATAGGTATAGGTCCCGGAAAGGGTCAGCTTGCCGCTGCCGATCTTAGTGAGGTTGCCGGTGCTACCGCTGAGAATCGCGCTATAACTGGTGCTTTGGTTGTTGTTTCCGACGCTCAGGGTGAAGCCGTTCGGGATCGCCAGCGCGGCGTTTCCCTTGAGGCCGCCGAGGGTGGCGGCGGTGAGGCTGCCGAAGCTGATGGTGCCGCCATAACCGCTGTAGTCGAGCGTGCTGTTTTGCAACGCGAGGGGGCTCCCGAGGGTGGTGGTTCCAGCGCTGACCTTGGTATCACCGGAATAGGTGTTGGCCGCGTTGAGGATCAGGTTGCCACCGTCGCTGTGATTCAGGCCGCCGGTGCCGGTGATCGTGCTGTTAATGGTGCAGGTTTCGCCATAACCGATGCGAAAGCAGCCGCCGAGGGGGCCGGCCAGTGTGATGGAGCGGGTGGCGGCGAGCGTGTAGCCGATATGGGAAGGCCAGCCTCCTCCGGCGTTCGGGTTATACAGATTGGCGAGGATGCCACCATTGCTCAAGGTGATGGAATTGGCCGGATCGCCAAGCGCGCCGTCGGTATTGATGCCGAGAACGCCTCCGTGTCCGTCCGAGCCTGCTTCGTCGGTGGTGCCGACGACGGTGATATCACCCTTGAAGGTGTTGGCGGAGTTGTTTAATCCAATACACCACCAACCGGAGGACAGCGCGGATGGGGCGCTGAAATATAGATTGAGTTTGCCGCTGCCCGGAGTGGTTAGCGTGGCTGTGCAGTTGGCAGCGGTACTCGCCGCGCTGTTGACGGTCAAGGTGGAGTCGGTGGCCGCGCCGTTGGTGAGAGTACCGGCGGTGGCGTTCAAATTGGCGACGGTTTGGTTTTGGCCGTTGAGGTCGAAGCTGGCGCTGCCGATGGTTAGATTGTTAGCACCGGCGAGCGATCCGCCGGCGCCCAACCGGACGGCACCCGCATTGACCGTGGTGCCGCCGGTGTAGGTGTTTGTTGCCGAGAGTACGAGTGTCCCTGCGCCCGATTTCGTCATCCCGCCGGTCCCGGCGAGGGCGGCGCTGATGGTGGTGGCCTGGTTCGTGACGGCGACCGGGCCGGCGATGGTCAAGGTGCCGCCACTGCCAGGGGCGAGGATCCAATTGCCATCTGCGCCGCTGGTGTCAGCAAACGCCAGCGGGCCGGCGCTGTAGCTGCCGTTGAGGGTCACGGTGGTGTCGCCGGATACGTTCAGGGTGCTGAAGTCTGCTGTCGTGGTCGCCAGATTGAGCACGGTGTTGGGAGTCCAGTTGGTATTAGTGGCCCAACTGCCGCCGCTGGCATTGTTCCAGGTGGCGACGGGCGGGATCAGGCCGCCGACGGAGTCCGACCAGGTGGTGGCGAAGCGGGGTTCATCGCAAAAATACGCATAACTGCCCCGGATGTGATAGTTATCGAACCGGAAATCACCCGATGTGGTCGTGTAATAGGTGGTGCTGGAAGTTTGATTATTTTCGGGATTATTGAGGTTGGGGTCCATCCAGATGGTCACCTGATCGCTGCCGCTGCCATTGAAGACGATTTTAACGACGAAAAGATGGACGTTGGCGTCCTGGATGAACGTGGAACCGGAGCCGAGGTTGTTTTTGAGGTCGCCGGCGGTGCGACCGAACCACGAGAAGGTGTTGGGGTTGGCCGATCTGGTGGGAATGCCGAGAATTTCGGTGCCGCCGTTGTAGAGTTCAAAGCCACCCCAGTTGTTGGCGATCGTGGCATTTTTTTGATAGAGAAAGCTGTAGTAAAGCGTGCCTGCCGCGCCGCCAATCTTAGATGAACCGGTCAAGCCCGCCAGACCGAAGGAGCCGCCCGCGGTGGTGTTGAGGTTGGCGGTGCAGTCACCGCTGTTCGAGTAGGTGACCTTGCCGCCGGCCACGGGCAGCGTTTGGCCGGAGGTGTAGGTAATCCCCCCCGTGGTGGAAACCGTGCTGGTGCCCCCGCTCCAGGATCCGCCGCTCGCATATCCCGTGCCCTTGTAGGTTTGGCCGGACAGGTTCGCGGCACCATAACCGGAAAATGCGTCGTAAGACAACACGGTGGCGGATGCAAGCGGGCCGGACGCCAGCAGCAGGGCGGATAGGAGGGCAATCCCGGGTAGGTGCGGTGGGTTTCTCATGGATGGGTGGTTTGAAAGGCGACGGTCGGGGTTTTCGCAGATTCCATCGTGGAGTGCTACGCCGCTGGTCTCTATTTTTTGAGATGATTGTCTCAGTTGTATGGCGATTGTCTGCAGTTTGGTTTGCAACTCGCAGGCTGAGCGGCTACCAAAGCGCCGTGCAAGGCAGTCGCGAGCAAATCCGTCTTCCGCGCGGGCATTCGTTCCGAGTGCTCCGCTGGACGCGAAATCTTCGCGAGGTGGAATCGGTGCTGGCACCGGACCGGAGCGAGCGGATCACCGGCGAAGGCATGCACTGGCATTACCACGGGGAGATGGAGTTGACCATGTTCGCCGCGGGTGAGGGAACGCGATTCGTCGGTGATCACATCGGGCAGTTTGCCACGGATGACGTCGTGTTGCTGGGTTCGAAACTCCCCCACTACTGGCACACGCGCGGGCCGTCGGCCGGGTTCTCGGTGCAATGGAGCTTTCCGTGTGGGCATGCCTTCTGGTCGTTTCCCGAAACATCCGCCTGCAACGGGTTGTTTCACAGGGCCGGGCGGGGCATCCAATACAGCGGCCCGACGGCGGATGCCATCCGCGACGGGTTGCATCAACTTGTTGTTAGCAACGGTGCGGACCGGCTCGGTGGATTGCTGCGCTTGATGGGCCTGATGGTGGACGCCCCGGACTCGGATTTGCGCGACCTCTCAACGCGATCGTTTGCATTGGCGGATTCTGCAATTCACCAGGACGCGATGGCCGAAGTCATGCGCTATCTGATGGACAATTTCCGGGATGAAGTCCGGCTGGACGAGGTGCTGCGGATTGCGCGGATGAGCAAGCCGACGTTCGCCCGGCAGTTCAAAAAACATTCCGGAAAGACCTTCAGCGACTTCATCACCCAAATCCGCTTGCAAGCCGCTTGCCGGGAACTGGTGGAAACCGACGGTTCCGTGCTGGAAATCGCGCTGAATTGCGGATTCAGTCATATTTCCTTCTTCAATCGCATCTTCCGCCGCATCCTCGGCCGCAGCCCGACAGATTACCGCCGGCTCAAGCACCTGCGAGCGACGGACGACGACGCACCCAAACTCATTATTGCATGAAGCGACTTGATAGAAAACTCGCCAACCTTCGCAACGGGTCCACCGCATCCGGTGATTTCATCATCGCCGATGCCAAGGATGCGGACATGGCATTCGGCATCACCGCCCCCGGCCCGCAGCCGGGATCGTGCCGCCACGGCTACAACGAAAGCGAAGGCTGTTGGAAAACCCTCACCCAATACCGCGAACAGATCCGCGCGGTGATCACCCAGGATATCGTGGACATCGTCCTGCTCTCCGCCTCCAACGTCGAACAACTCGGCATCAAGGAGCGGTTGTTTGAACACTCGGACATCACGCCAGCGGCCCGCGCCAACGACACCTCGGACGTCTGGGCCGTGCGCGGCGGCAAATATCCCACCGAGCACCCGTCGCGCTCGTTCCGCTCGGCGACGCTCGACCACATCAAATACGGCCGCCTCACCGACGATCACAGCCGCCCGTTCACCGGCGCGGACCTCGGCTTGTATTCGATCACCTTCACCAACAACATCGATTGGGATTACAAGGCACTGCAGGATTTTCATGACTTCCGGATCGAGGCCGAGCGCAAGCGCTTCCGCTATTTCCTCGAGGTGTTCAACCCCAACGTCAATCCTGGCATTCCGGACAAGAAGGTGGCCGCGTTCCTCAACGACCACATCATCCGCACTCTGGCAGGAGTAACCGATGCCGGGCGGCCGGTGTTTCTGAAAATCCCCTACAACGGTCCCGGCCCGTTGGAAGAACTTGTGGCTTATGATTCCAACATGGTCGTCGGCATCCTCGGCGGCAGCGCGGGCACCACGCTCGATGCGTTCCAATTGATTCACGACGCCCGCAAACACGGCGCGCGGGTGGCCCTGTTCGGCCGCAAGATCAATCTATCCGAATGCCCGCTCGCGTTCATCGAGTTCCTCCGCCGCGTGGTGGATGGCGAAATCACCCCGCCGGATGCCGTGAAAGCCTATCACGGCGTCCTCCAGCAAACCGGCATCCGCCCCCAGCGCTCACTCCAACAGGACCTGCAACTCACCACCAACAAGATGAGCTACCGCTGAACCCGATTTCCCACAATCCTTCCGACCCCGACGCTTGCTGCCTGCCGAAATGAGAAACCGTGGTAAGAGAAACCCCGGATTGCAATTCCAACCGCGAATCCCAAAATGAACACCACCACCTATCTATCAGAACTTGCGCCACTCCCGCAGTGGCCGCATTTTTTCATCGACCTTGTGGACCCGTCGAGTCGTTCGGCGGCCGACATAGTTGAAGTGGCCGCCATCCTCCGTGAGTTCGAGTCGGCCGGTCCGCTGACGCTCGGGCTCAACGACCGGCCGCTATCTCATCCCCTGGTGAGTGGATGGCGTTGAGTGACGTTGTCGGCGCAGCAGGCCGGCAACGAGCAGAAGGCAGGCGAGTGCGTTGCTGGGTTCTGGAACTGCGGTCCAGGTGAGGTTGGTGCTGTTGATAGAGAACGACCCGTAGGAGGAGACCGGGATGTTGGTTTCGACGCTTTGGAAGGTGCCGGCATAGAAGCTCTTGCCGAAGATTGAGGCCAGTGGCCAGTTTTGGGAGATGTGTGGGGCGTTCCAGAAGGCGTCTGCCATGTTGGTGACATCCACGCCGCTGCCGAAAATCACTTTAAAAACGCTGCCGGTGGTGCCCACCGTGATGGTGCCGCCGGCGGAGACCGTGTCAAAGCCACCGCCGGTGTTGGATGTGCCGTTGGCATTCAGGTCCCACTGGAAAATCGAGTTGTTAGCATAACTGAGGTTGCCGCCGATGGCTTGCGAGCCGACGCTGCCGAGCCCCCCCGGCGCGTGGATGCCGCCGGTTTGGATGGTGGTGTCTCCGCCGAGGGTTCCGTTGCCGGTGAGGGTGCCGGAGATGGAGACGGCACCGCTGCCCAGCGAGCCGTCGACAACCAAAGTGCCAGCGCTCACCACGGTCGTTCCGCTGTAACTGTTGGTCCCCGAGAGCAACAGGGTGGATGCGTCGTCCTTTACAAGGGATGCGCCGCTGCCGGAGATGACCCCGGCGAAGGTGGTGGTGCCGGAAGTCGTGCCGATGATCAGGGTGTTGGATCCGAGTGCCACGGTGGAGGACGACGGGCCGCTGAGGGAGGCGATTTGCTGGCTGGCTCCCAGGATCAGGTGGGAACTGCCGCTGCCGGAGTCGTCCATGACGATATCCGAACGGGGGGAGGTCGGCAGCGCGCCGGTGACGTTGGCGGTGAGACTGCCGCCGTTGCGAATGATGGTTGGCCCGTTGTATGAGTTGGAGGTGGACAAGGTGACGGTGGCTCCGTTCACCAATAAGTCAGAGTTGAGCGCGCTTCCCAGGATGGTGCCGCTGACCTCGAAATTGCCACCGGCAAAGGCCAAGACCGAGCCGCTTTTGGTGAGGGTGCCGCTGAGGACGACCGTGCCGCTGCCGGTATTGCTCAGGGTGCCGGTGGCAGAGGTGACGGTGATCGGATTGGAGTAGGTATTGTCGGCCCCGTTGTTCGCCGCGAGTGAATCAAACACCAGGGCTGCGGCAGGGCTCAGATCGATGGCCGCCGCGCCGAGGTTTTCTTTTTTGGTCACCGTCAGGCTGCTGCCGTCGAGGACGGCGGTCGTACCGGCAAAAGTATTGGTGCCACTCAAGCGGACGCCACCGGCCCCGGAGACATTGATGCCGCCATCGCCGCTGATGGAGCCGGCGAGGACCACCGCGCCGTTGCCGGTGTTGCTCAGGGTGCCGCTGGCTGAGTTGATGGTGATCGGGTTGGAGTAGGTATTGTCGGCGCCGTTGTTCGCCGCGAGTGAATCAAACACCAGCGCTGCGGCAGGGCTCAGGTCGATGGCAGCCGCGCCGAGGTTTTCCTTTTTAGTCACCGTCAGGCTGCTGCCCTCGAGCACCGCGGCGGTACCGGTAAAGGTATTGGTGCCACTCAAGCGCACGCCACCGGAGCCGGAGACCTTGACGTTGCCGCCGCCGCTGATGACGCCGGAAAAATCGCCCTGAGTGGAACTCTGCTGGAAGGTGAACTGGGCATCCTTGCCCACCAAAACCGCCGTGCCGGCATTGCTGGCGGAGGCCGCTTGCGGGGCACCCGCTTGGACAATGAGCGGCGAAGCGCCCACGCTGCCGGTGGCTCCCGCGAGCATCGCAGCCCCAGAGGTATCGTAGGCCCAATCCTGAATGACTCCATTGCCATCGCGGGTCAGCGTCACCTGCATCCAGCCGTAGCTCACGGCGGCGTTGCGCGTCACTTGAAAACCGAAATAGGCGGATTGGCCGTCGGTGAACTGGGACGGACCCGGCCCGAGGTGGCCCGAGAAATCCTCGGCACCGGAGCCGCCGTAGCCCGAGGAGTAGGTCAGGCTGCCACTGATGGAACTGCCGAAGCTCAGCGGCACGATCGAATCCTCACTGCCAGTACCCAGCCGTACGGGTTGAAAACCCGGCGCGTTGGCGATGCCGAGACCGCCGAAAAACGGATTGACGTCCCAGCCGGCGACTTCGGCGGTGGCGTGCTGCTGGGTGATGATATTGAGGTAAACGCCGTCGAAATTGGCCGGGATGGCGATGTCCTGGATGCCGCTATAGATCACATCCGCCTGTGCGCATTGCGACCATGGCAGGCGCATGGCGCAAAGCAGAAGCATCCATCGGCAGGAGCAGGCGGGGGTGAGATTCATGATGGTAGAAGAGTTAGGGTATTTCCACCTTCACGCGGAAGTAGCGGGCCTTTTTGCCGGCCACAAAAAATGGATAGGGTACGGACACCGCTTGCAGCAGGCCGTCATCGGCGAGCAGCGCCGGGGTGGCGGTAGAAGCCTTCCAAGAGAGCAGGTCGCCGCTGAACTCGACGGTGTAGCTGAGTTGGGCGGCCACATAATCCTTGCGGCGGGCATAGACCGCCCGGAACGTGAAAGTTCCGCTGCTGCTGGTGGCGAGTTGGGTCGGGGCCCCGCCCGCAACATTCGTCGTGCCATTCCACGTCACCGGCGAGGTGGTCCCCAGCGTCGGATTCATCCCGAAGGCGAATTCCTGCAAGTTGTTGAAGCCGTTGCCCCGGGGGGACGCGGATGGGGCGGCCATGGCGTTGGGCGGCAAGCCGAAATATTGCACCTGCCATGTGTCGGGCAGCCCGTCGTTGGCATAAGTGCCGAAGTTGTCTCCGTTGGTGTTGAGCACGGAGATCTCCTGCGTCGCGGAAAATGTTTGGTAAACTCCGCTGACCACGGCCGCGGCATTTTGATAGACCGTGCCCGCGCTGGCCAGGCCGGCGGCACTCACGCCAGCAACCGGGCCGCTTAACACGCTCCAGGTGAGGGCGTCGGGGGGCAGCGGGGAAGTGGACTGGTCGTCGTACACGAGAGAGGCGCTGAGTTGAATGGAGCCCCCCTCATTGACCGTCAACAGCGGGGCGCTGCCATGGATCGACAAGCCCACGCCATCGTTGAGCTGCCCGACAAAACCTGTGCGCGAGGTGTAACTGACGGAACTGCTGGCCGCGCCTGCACCGGCTGATGTGTCGGAATGATAGTTGGCGCTGGTGGTGGTTAGCCCGGCGTTATCCAGTGCGGCGGGACCTAACGAATAGTTCGCGCTGCTTGCCGCCCGTGCCGCCAGCGGGGCCAGGGACGCACACAACAAGAAGAGGAAGCGGGGCGGATTCATCCGGCTATTTGGCAAGGATGGCCTCGAGTTTGCGCAGGCGGCGTTCCTGATCGCTGACTTGTTTTTTCAAGGCTTGGTTTTCCCGATGCAATTCCTGCACCGCCGCCGCGGAATAAATCGTGAGCGGATAGGTGTCGACCTGCAGAATCGGGGAACCATCGGGCATGAGTTCGCCACTGCTTTTTACGTTGTTAGGAAACACTTCAGCGAACTCCTGAGCGATGACGTTGGGGTAACGGATATCCTCGATGCTCGGATGGGCCGCGCGATACTCATCGGTGTAGCGGAAGTCCACCAAGCGCACCTGGTCGAGTTTTTCCAAGGCACCCGTGACGGACTCAATGTCGGTCTTGATCCGGCGGTCCGAGTTGGCGAGCCAAGACCCCGCGGTCGTCTTGCTGGCATCGCCTTCCACTTCGAGGGCATTGGTGGCGGGGTTGCGCTTGATGCCGACCTTGCCGGTGAAGATGTTATCTTGATCGAGGCGGGCGACCTGGGCCGGGATCAAATTGGTGCGGAGCGCGAGTGCATGATAGGCACCCGCAGCGATGGCGGTGACTTGGGTGGCATCGGCGGGGAGGGTTTGCAGGAAGTCGGTATTATCCCCCCAAACCACCAGCGTGCCGTCGGACTTGAGGGCCATGCTAAAGCTGTAGCCGGCGGCGATTTTCACCACTCCTGCGAGGTTGCCCGGGATCCCGGAAACTTGCAAACCACTGTCCCAGCCCCAGGCCACGAGCGTGCCGTCGCTCTTCAATGCGAGGCTGTGATAGGCCCCCGCGGCGATGGCGACCACCCCCGTCAAGCTGCCGGGAAGGGTCGTCTGCCCGGCATCGTTGCGACCCCACGCCACCACCGTGCCGCCGGAAGTCAGCGCCAGGCAGTGGTCGTAGCCCGCGGCAATGGCCGTGACCGTCACACCCGTTAGAGCGGTGGGGATGGTGGTTTGGCCGAAGGAGTTATCGCCCCAGGCCTGAATGCTGCCGTTGGCGAGCAGGGCGAGGCTGTGTTTTTCACCGGCGGCAACCTTGGTCGCGGTGGTGATGCCGGCCGGAAGGGTGGTTTGGCCGTATGAGTTATCTCCCCAAGCCACCAGCGTGCCGTTGCTCTTGCGGACGAGGTTGTGTGAAGCGCCCGCCGCAATGTCGGTCACTCCGCTCAGTGCGGCGGGAAGCGTCGTCTGCCCTCTGTCATTGAGTCCCCATGCGAGCAGCGTCCCGGTGTTGAGCAGGGCCAAGCTGTGCGCGCTACCCGCAGCCACCGCCGCGACGTTAGCCAGGGCCGGTAGCGTCGTCTGCCCGTTGCTGTTGTTGCCCCAGGCGACCACCGGCTTGGCCGGCGCGGCGACCACACTCGTGAGTGCGATTTGCGAGCTACTACCCGTGTCCGAGAGCGTCACGGTTTTGCGGGTCGGGCTGGCGGCGTTGGTTGTTAGATAAAGGTTGCTGCCGTCAAATTCGACCGAGCCTAACACCGCTGTGGTGAGATTGGTGCCCATCGCGAGCTGCAGCGGTGCGGCCGAACTGCTGCCTGCTGGCAATGCAACCGTGCCGATGAACGCCGGGCTGGCCAGCGGTGCTTTGAGCAACGTGTTGCCATTGAGCTTTTGTACTGCTGATAGAAGGGTGTCGCCCGCAGTAACGGTTCCGGTGCCGGAGACGAAGCCGGTGAGTGCCTTGCCGGTGACCGTTGCGGGGGCAATCGCCGTCGCGCCCTGGGTTCCAGTCACGTCACCGAGCAACGAGCCGCTGAAATTCGTCGCGCTGCCAGCGGTGGTGGCCGTGGTGGCGGTGCCTGCCGTGCCAGCGACCAATGCGTAGGGAGAGGCCGCCAAGCGTTGATCGGGGGTCATCAACTGGAAGCCGTTGCTGCCATCGTTGAACCACACCCGCAGTCGCACGTCGGCGTGGTCCACGCCACTGGTGGGCACTGCCGTCATATTTGGCAAGGTGCCATCTCCCAACGAGACGGCATAGAGTCCCTTGGTCACTACCAGCGTCACGGCGGCGGTGGGCTGGGCCCCGGCTTGGCTGGTGCCGTCATTGCTCCAATAGCTCTGGGTGCCATCGGCATTGACGAGTGCGAACTTGAATTGGCCATTGCCATCAAAGTTCACCCCATTGACCGCGATGCGGCCCTGGTGATTGAGGGCCTGCGGCACGGCGGCCATTGCTGACAAAGTTAGCGCCAGGCAGGCCGTCCAAAAGACAAGCTGGCGGGTGGTTGCGAGATGGTTGAGAAGGGTCATTGGGGAGGAGCTGGGAGAGCGGGGAGAGCGGGAGGACGGGCATCCTGCCTGTCTTGGACGACGGGCGTCCCGCCTGTCGTCTCATGCGCAGACAGGCGGGACGCGCTGTCTTCCCTCACGGGCGGGACGCCTGTGGTCCCATCTGCAGCCGGTTCAGGCGGGTCGGAGATGGGTGGGTGAGCCGAAGGCAGGCGTCCTGGCGGCGGGGCGGGGCGGGCGGGTGGAGGGGGCCGGACGGGAGCGGGAGCACCGGGCCGCAAGCCCAGTCCGCCATCCGTGGCGTAGAGCGTGTGCTTGTCCTTGGAAAAAATCAGTTGGAGATTCCCCTGCGGGGCATGCAGCACGCTCACCTCGTCCTTGTTGAACGCAAACCACTCCGGCGCGTCGCTTGGCAGGTTGACCGCGGCGGCGGGCATCAGACCGAAGGCGTTGTCATCGCGCAAGCGCTTGAGCAAGGCGGGCGACGGCTTGACCACCAGGAACCACTGCCATTTTTGCACGTTGTCGCTATCTATCCACTCGCGGCGTTCCGCATGCAAGATCTCATCCTCGCCCGTCGGACTCGCCCAAAATGCCCGTTGGAAGATCCTCACCGGATCGTTCTCAATATTCGTCGGCGGATCCTCCTTCGATGCCGTGGTCGACGCCTTGTCCACGTGCTGCACCCGCGGCGCTGGCGGCGCGGCGCTCCGCCGGCAACCGAGCCAGGCGAGCGACACGATTGCGAGGGCGATGAGAAGCAGCTGGAACTTTTTCATGAATTTCATTAGTTCCCGGCATGCGAGTATGTCCGCAGATAGAGTTGGACGTCCGTCACGCTGCCGACGAAGCGGCTGAGGGCGGCTTGTTCGTCTTTGAGCAAGCCGATGGCGGGGATGACGATTTTCCAGCGGGT
>CAIVSK010000260.1 GCA_903908495.1 Akkermansiaceae bacterium | reverse complement strand
CCGACGGGTGTGGTGGTGGCGGTGGCGGGTTTGGCGGTCCCGTCATAGGTCGCGGCCAGACTGCCGAGGGTGACGGTTGCGGCCGCCTTGGAAATCACCAGACTGCCGCTGGCGCTGCCTTGGTAATTGGCGTCGTTGATCGTGCCGACGACGGCATAAGTGCCCGCGTTGGTGGGAGCGGTGGCCGAGCCGGCGTAGGTGAAGGTGACCGTCAGGCCGACGGGTGTGGTGGTGGCGGTGGCGGGTTTGGCGGTCCCGTCATAGGTCGCGGCCAGGTTGCCGAGGGTGACGGTTGCGGTCGTTTTCACCGCGATTGTGGCGGTCGCGGTGGTCGAGTCGGCCGATCCGGCGGAGTTGCTGGCCCGCAGCCAATAGCTGGTTGTGATTGTTAGGTTGGGTGTGGTGAAGGAATTGGTTGTGGCACCAGAGATCGGGTTGGTGGTGACCCCGGAGGTGCCAGCATACCACTGGTAGGTGGGCGCGGTGCCGGCGGCGACGACGCTGAAGCTGGCGGTGGTGCCGCTGGTGATGGTGACCGGGACCGGCTGGGTGGTGATGGTCGGGCGCGTGGCAGTCGTGACCACCGTGACGTAGGCGGTGGTGGAGTCGGCGGTGCCGATGGAATTGTTGACGCGCACCCAGTAATTGGCGGCTTTGGTCAGGTTGCCAGTGTTGTAGGTGGCGGCCGTGGCACCGGATTTCGGCGTGCTGGTGTCGGGCCAAATTCCGCTATACCACTGATAGGTCATGGTGCCGCTGCCGGTGGCCACGACCGACAAGGTGGTGGAGGAGCTCCGCATGATCTCGATGGACGCCGGCTGGCTGGTGATTTGCGCGGGTGAGGTGACGGTTGCGGTGGCGGTGTTGGAATCGGCACTGCCGGCGGCATTGCTGGCGCGCAGCCAATAGCTGGTGGTCGAGGTCAGGGCGCTGGTGGTGAGGGTGCTGGCGGTGGCACCGGACACCGGGTTGCCGGTGTTGCCGGAAACGCCTGCATACCATTGGAAGGTGGGCGAGGTGCCGGAGGCGGCGGCGGTGAAGCTGGCGGTGTTGCCGCTGGTGACGCTCACCGAGAGCGGCTGGGTGGTGATGAGCGGAGGGATGATGACCGTGGCGGTGACGGTGGTGGAATCGGCCGATCCGGCGGCGTTGGTAACCCTCAGCCAGTAACTGGTGGTGGACGTCAGGATGGCGGTGGTGTAGAAACTTGCGGTGGCACCGGCGAGCGGATTGGTGGTGTTGCCGGAGCTGCCCAGGTACCATTGGAAGGTCAGCGCGGTGCCGGCGGCGACGACGCTGAAGCTGGCGGTGGCACCGCTGTTGATGGTGACCGGGACCGGCTGGGTGGTGATGGCCGGGGCCGCGACGACCGTGGCGGTCACGGTGGTGGAATCGGCGCTGCCGGCCGCGTTGGTGGCCCGCACCCAATAGCTGGTGGTGGTTGTTAGTGCTGCGGTGGTATAGGAATTCCCGGTGGCGCCGGCCTGCGGGCTGGTAGTGACGCCCGAGCTGCCCGCGTACCATTGGAAAGTCGGGGAAGTGCCGGAGGTGGCGACGCTGAAGGTGGCGGTGGTGCCGCTGGCGATGGTGACGGGGACCGGTTGGATGACGATGGCCGGGGCCGTGAGCGTCCCCGACGAGGCCGTCAGTGTCTGATAGGAGGCGGGGAAATCCCGGCCGGAGACCACCGGCGCCACCCCTATCAGATAGGTCCCGGCGCTGGGCGTGAACGTGGCGTAGGTTCCGCTCAGGGTCTGGACCACGTTGTTGGTGAGGGTGGCCATGCCGGCGAAACCGATGGCGTCGATGAACCAGCCGACGATGTCGCCGGAGGTGGCATAGTAGCCGCCGCCGCCGTAGCTCAGGAGGAAGCGGACGCGGAACGCCTTGCCCGCCATGGTAGGCAGCGGCGCGGAGCGGAGGGTGAAGCCGGTTTCGCCGGAGTCGTTGGTGCCGGTTTGGGTGTAGACATCCTGCCACACGAGGCTGCCTTCCTCCTTGACCTGGACTTTGAATTGTTCGGACGAGGTGGCGTAGAGGATGCAGCTTTGAAACGAGAGGGTGGGGGACGTTTGCCCGTAGTAGAGGGGGTTGAGTTGGAGCGACTGGCTGGCGCCGGTGGAGTTTTCAAGGTGGAAGGCCGCGCTGCCTTGTTGGGTCACATTCGGGTTGAGCACGGAATAGGTGCCGGTGGTTACAGTGGTGATGTTGCCGAGGGATTCGCAATTTTCAGGGGTGCTGGTGGCAAGGTTCCAGCGGTTCCATTTGTAGGCGCTCGCCCCTCCCACCGGGTTGAAAATGACCGTGTGCGGGCTGTCCGCCACCGCGTTGGCGGCACTGGTGATCACCGGCGGGACGTAGCTGAGTTGCAAGTCCACCTTCGCATTGGTCGACGCCGGTTGCACCAGACTGACGGATTGGGTCAGGTTTAATCCGGAAAAACTCACCGTGCGGGTGGCGGCGCTGCTCGGCAGCGGAACGGTCCAGCCGCCGCCGGCCGCCGTGGTGCAGGCGTAGCTGGCACCGCTCACGTTGACGGTGAGGCCGGCGATGCCCTCGCCAACGTCATAGAAATTGTTGCCGTTGAGGTCATAATAGGCCACTCCGGTGCCGAAGGTCGGGTTGGCGGTGCTGGTGCCAAAATCCTGGGTGACCACCTGTGGACCGACCGTGCCATTGGTGCCGAGCACCACGCCGATGCCAACCTCGCGAAATGCCACGCTGTGGATGTTGGCCCGGTGGTCTCGTCCGGCCAGCATGCCGCCGGTGCCACCGCTGCCCCAATCCACATCGAACCCGGCATGGCCGAACGAGCTGTTCTTGGCATAGGCAAACACGTTCTCCCCGATCGTCGAAAACGAGTAGCCGGCCGCCGTGATTCGGGTCACAAACGTGTTGGCGGGGTTGGTTTCGTCGTGCGACTGGGTGGCGGTGGCCAGCATCCACGCCGAGTGGCCCCGCGCCGCGGTGGTCAGGCTCGCGTTGGGGGCCAGCGGCGGCAGCAGCGGCAGCGCGCTGAATTCGCTCTGCATCAGCGTCAGGTTGACGCCATACTGCGCATAGGCGCTGAGGACGTCAGGGTCGGTGATCGCGGCGAGCCGGGCCCCCTCGGCGGTGGGGTTGGCGCGGGCCCGGTTAGCCAGCTCAAGGTAGAGTTGCTCCTCACCGGTCGGGTTGCCAAAGTTGTAAACAACCTGCCCGTGACACGCTGCGGCGAGCAACGCCAAGCCGCCCAACACAAGCAGCGCGAGCCTGCAAAATCGCCGAAAATAGACGTGCCTGATCGGGCGTGATGCGGTGGCTAGTAAATACACTGACGGTGAAGGAGTGATATTCATACTGGGCTTAAAGTGGTAAATATACTTATTCGCAGGCAACGACAAGAACTATTTCAGAAAAAGAAGATGGCGGCCTGAAATCGTCCTTTTGAATTCCGTTGTGAAGCCTTCGAAGCTGGCGTAGGGGTGCTCAGCGTGAACTTCGATCCCTACAACATTCTGGCCGGCATCATTTTCGGGACGCTTGGATTCGGGGCGTTTTCCTACGGCAGGAAGCTGGAATTGTGGCAGCCCATCGCGATTGGTTTGTGCCTGATGACCTACCCGTATTTGGTCAGCAACCTGTGGCTGCTGTGGGGCATCGGGGTCGGCTTGTTGGTGCTGCTGTGGTTTTACCACGACGAGTGAGCGGGCCTCAACCCGCAGCGGAGCCCGGCGGCGGCAGCTTGTGAAAATGCGGCGAAATTGGGCTGTTTTTTTGTCGGATTCGTGCGATTCTTCCCGCGCATGGCAAGACAACGCGACCCGGACGAGCCGAAAATCTACTTTTTGCCGAACTTGATGACGGCAGGCAATCTGGCTTGCGGGTTTTTCGCGGTGCTGATGATTTTGAAAGGTCTCATCGAGGTGCAGGTGGAGGCCCAGAAAATGCCCTACGGCATCCCGCTGCCAGCCAAAGAGTACTTCGAAATTTCACGGCAATACTACCAGTACGCGATTCTGCTGATTTTCGGCTCCTGCCTGTTTGACCTGTTGGACGGGCGTTTGGCGCGGCTCGGCGGCCATGAGTCGCCGTTTGGCAGGGAGTTCGATTCGCTGGCGGACATCGTGTCGTTCGGGATGGCCCCGGCGATGCTGGTATCCAAGGCGGTGTTGTTTCCGCTCGGCGACGTCGGCTGGGGAATCGCCTTTGTCTACCTGCTGTGCGGGGCGATGCGCCTGGCCCGTTTCAACTGTCTGGCTGCGCTGCCGAAGAAGCCCGGGGCCTCGTCGGACTTTCGCGGCATCCCGATTCCGATGGCGGCGGGATTCATTGCGTCGCTGACGTTTTTGATCATTCAAATCTACGACAATGACCGCGAGCTTGGCCCGTGGAAATACGCGCTGGCCGGCGCCATGCTGGGGCTGTCGTGGTTGATGATCAGTGATGTGCGCTACCCGAGCTTTAAGAAAGTCGGCTGGCGCACCCGCGGCACCTTGGGCGCCCTGGTCATTGCCGCCCTCATTCTGGTGATGGCCGTAAAGTTCCATTACATCACCCCGGTGGTCGTGTTCAGCAGTTATCTCATCTACGGCTTGATCCGCCCGTGGCTGTCCCAAGCGTGGCGCAAGGAAATCGAAGTGGAGGCCGAAACCGAGGCCGAGGCCGAGGATGCCGCAGAGGATGCCGCAGAAGCCGCCGCCGAAGCCAAGGACAAAGCCGCCCGTCTCTAAAACCAAGCCCTTTCTCATCATGTCCGACATCACGTTTCGCTCGCATGCGCCCGGTTACTGGCCGGCTGAAGCCCTGCCCCACTGGCACGAGGCCCGCTGGCAACTTCGCAACCGCGTGGATTCGCTGGCCGATCTGGAGGCGCGCCTCAATCTTTCCGATGTGGAGCGCGCCGGGGTGCTATTGGCCGGCAACAAGCTGGCCATGTCCATCACCCCGCATTTTTTCAATTTGATTGATCGCGATGATCCGGAGTGTCCGATCCGGCGGCAGGTCATCCCGCGCATCGAAGAGGGCTGGAACGCGCCCGAGGAATACAACGATCCCTGCGGCGAGGATTCCCACATGCCGGTTCCAGGCCTGGTCCACCGCTACCCCGACCGGGTGTTGTTTTTGGTGACCGACCGCTGTGCCTCATACTGCCGGTATTGCACCCGCTCGCGGGTGGTGTCCGGAGTGGGAGAACAACACCTGGAAACCCAGTGGGAGGCTGCCTTCAAGTACCTCGAGCAAACTCCGCAAGTCCGCGACGTGCTGCTCTCCGGCGGCGATCCACTGGTGTTTTCCGATGATCGCCTGGACCGCATCCTCACCCGCTTGCGGGCCATTCCGCATATCCAGTTTGTCCGCATCGGCACCCGCATTCCCATCTTCCTGCCGCAGCGCATCACCCCGGAGTTGTGCGCGATGTTGCGCAAGCACCACCCTTTGTTCATCTCCATCCACACCAACCATCCGCGCGAACTCACCTCCGAGGTGCGCGACGCCCTCGGCATGCTGGCGGATGCGGGCATCCCCCTCGGCAATCAAACCGTGTTGCTGCGCGGCGTCAACGACTCGGTGGCGGTCCAACAGGAATTGGTCCACAAGCTGCTGATGTGCCGGGTGCGCCCTTACTATCTCTATCAATGCGACCTGATCAACGGCTCGTCCCACTTCCGCACGCCGGTGGCTGACGGCATTGCCATCATCGACGGGCTGCGCGGCCACACCACCGGTTACGCCATCCCCCAATTCGTGATCGATGGGCCCGGCGGCGGTGGTAAAATCCCGCTCAACCCGCAGTACATCATCGATAGCTCCCCCGGCAAAGTCACCTTGCGCAACTACGAGGGCGCGGTGTTTGAATATCCCGATCCCACAATGATGCCGCCGGCTGTCCTCAAGCGTCTCCACGAGCAAAGTCTCGAGCCCCAGGGCGTGTGAACTCAAACCGAACCTGCCACCCGTGAAGTCATCCCACAAACGTTGCGCCGGCATCATGCTCCCCGCCTTCTCCGCCCGCCGCAAGGGCGATCTGGGCATCGGCGATACCCTCGCCCTGCGCGAGTGGGTCGATTGGGCCGCTGACCATCAGGTCGGCTTTCTCCAGCTCCTTCCCATCAACGAAAACAGCGCCGAAGAATGCCCATACAGCGCGCTTTCTTCCATCGCGCTCGATCCCATCTACCTGGCCATCGAGGCCAGCGAAATCCCCGGACTCTCCACCGCGGAGGTCGCCAACGCCCGCCTCAACCTGGCCGCCGCCCGCGCCGCCCGCCTCGTCGATTACCCCGCCGTGCGGCTCGCCAAGCGCACCCTGTTGGAGCTGGCCTGGTCCCGCTTCGATGCGGCCGATGCCGCCCTGCGCGACGAATTTGCGCGATTCACCCGCGACGAGGCCAAATGGCTGGATGATTACTGCCTGTTTCGCTGGCTGATGGAATGGCACGGCGAGTCCCTCACCTGGGACCATTGGCCGGCCTCCTGCCAAACCCCGGAAAAAGCCCGTGCCTTCCTCGCCCAGCAACGCGCCCTCGACGCGCCCGCCGTCGTTTACCGGCTCGGCTACTACGCGTTCGTCCAATGGCTCTGCTTCCGCCAGTGGCGCGGCTTGCGCGCCCACGCCGACAGCCGGGGCGTCAAACTCATGGGCGATGTGCCCATCGGCGTGAGTTGGCATTCCAGCGACGCGTTTTTCGGCCGCGATTCATTCCATCTCGACTGGTGGGGCGGTTCGCCGCCTGAAAGCATGTTCGTGCATGACCGCTTTCTGCAGCAATGGGGGCAGAATTGGGGCATTCCGCTGTATCGCTGGGATGAAATGGAGGTCCAGGGGTTCCCCTGGTGGAAGCAACGCATCCACAGCCTCACCGAGATTTTCCGCATCTTCCGCCTCGACCACATCCTCGGCTTCTATCGCATCTACGCCTTCCCGTGGCGGCCCGAACGCAATGCCGAGTTCGCCGATCTCAGCCACGAGGCCGCCGCCGAACGCAGCGGCGGCCGCCTGCCGCGCTGGTTCATGCGCCCCGACGACACCGCCGAAAACAAGGCCGCCAACCGCAGCGATGGCGATGCACGCTTGCGGGCCATCGTCGAAGCCGCCGGCTCCAACGAAATTGTCGCCGAGGACCTCGGCTGGGTGCCGGATTACGTGCGGCCCCACCTGGCCAAGCTGGGCATCGCCGGGTTTCGCATCCCGCACTGGGATTGCAACGAGCACGGCCACCCGCTGCGCGGCAACTTGTTCCCGGAATGCAGCTTCGCCACCTATTCCACCCACGACCACGACCCGCTGGGTGCCATCTGGAACGGCTGCCAAAGCGCCACCAACCTCCACTACGGCCATTATTCCAGCCGGGAGGAGGCCGATGCCGCCCGCAATGCCGATCACGCGCTGCGCATCCTGGCCGAATTCGCTGACATCCCCATTCCTGCCAACGGCCTGTGGCCGCGCTTCACCGACGGCATCCAATGGCGCTTCATCAAGGTGCTCTTCGCTGCCAATTCCCGCTACGTCGCCCTCGCTGTCACCGAACTCTTCGGCCTTGATGACCGCATCAACCGCCCCGGTACCTACGGCGGTGACAATTGGCGCTTCCGCCTGCCCTGGACTCTGGCGGAAATCCGCGCCGACCCCGAGCTCAACTCCGCCTCCATCAAGCTCGCCTCCATCATCGGCATCACCCACCGACGTGACTGAAAATTGCCGCGGCAATCCGGCGTATCGGAGAACTTGCCAATGAACCCAACCCCATCCACGCCCACGCTGCGCCTTTCGGTGATGATGTTTCTGCAACTCTTCATCTGGGGGGCTTGGTTTGTGAGTTTAGGTGCGTGTTTGGATGCGAACCACTTGTCCTCCATCATCGGTGCTGCGTACGGCAGTGCGCCGATTGCGGCGATCATCGCGCCGTTGTTTCTCGGCTTGGTGGCGGACCGGTTTTTCCCCTCCGAAAAAGTGATGGGTGTGTTGCTGTTGCTGGGTGGGGTTGCGATGCTGGCGGTGCCGGGGTTTGCCGCCAAAGGCGATGCCAGTATGGTCAAAAACCTCTTCATCGTCCACATGCTCTGCTACATGCCCACCCTCGGCCTCGGCAATTCCATCGCCTTCGCCAATATCAGCGACCAAAGCAAATTCCCCGCCCTGCGGGTGTGGGGCACCATCGGTTGGATCGCCGCCGGCCTCATCGTCGGCTTCCTCGGCTGGTCCACCAGTTTGCACATTTTCTCGTTGGCGGGCGCAGCCTCGCTGGTGTTGGGCGGGTTTGCTTTTGCACTCCCCAGCACCCCGCCGCCGGCCAAAGGCCAGCCGTTCAATTGGAGTTCGCTGTTGATGCTGGATGCCTTCAAAATGCTCGCCAAGCCGGCGTTTATGGTGTTCATCGTGTGCTCGATTCTGGTGTGCATTCCGCTCGCCTTCTACTTCAGCACAACCTCCATCTTCCTGTCAGACATGGGCTTCCAACAGCCCGCCTCATCGATGTCCATCGGCCAAATGTCGGAAATCATCTTCATGCTGCTCATCCCGGCGTTTTTCCGCCGCCTGGGGGTGAAATGGATGATTCTGATAGGCATGGGCGCCTGGGTTCTGCGCTACGCCCTGTTCGCCTGCGGCGCGCCGAGCCAATCGGTGTGGATGATGCTGGTGGCCATCGCGCTGCACGGCGTCTGCTATGACTTCTTCTTCGTCACCGGATTCATCTATGCCGATCGCGCCGCCCCGGTCACCGTGCGCAACCAGGTGCAATCAATGCTCGTGTTTTTCACCCAGGGAGTCGGCATGTACTTCGGTTATTGGATCGCCGATGTGCTGATGCAATCCAAGGTCAGCGGCCATGCCCCGCTCGCGCTCGCCATCGCGACGGCGAGCCCGCAACCGCAGTTGAGCTTTGCCGCACAACTCGGGCAGATGTTCTCAGTCGGGCTGCCGAAGGTGGATGCCACCCTGTTAGCCACCGCCTCCGCCCAGTGGAAGACGTTTTGGCTGATTCCCTCCGGCATGGCGGCCGCCATTGCCTGCTTGTTCTTCCTCGCCTTCTGGGATCGCAGCGCCGACCCTAACAAGTAACATCACCCCTGAACCGCCACTCCGATGCCTCTTCAACAATCGCCAGTCGCCCCTGTCTGTCTGCCCGAGCGCCAACCCAATGCCGAGGGTAATTTCTATGTCGTCAAGCCGCCCGGCACCGGCCCGGGCATGAACGCGCGCATCCAGCGCCTGCGCAAGCTGAGTTTTGACACCGCGCCGTCCATCAGCATTGAGCGGGCATTGCACCAGACCGCGTTCTATCAAGCCAACAACGGCCGCTATTCGGTGCCGGTGATGCGCGCCCTGCAATTTCTGGATCATTGCGAAAGGAAAACCCTCTACCTCGGCGCTGACGAATGGATCGTCGGCGAGCGCGGCCCGCGGCCCAAGGCGGTGCCAACGTTTCCGGAGTTGACCTGCCACTCGGTCGAGGATTTCCATGTGCTCAACACCCGTGACCAGCAGCGCTATCACGTGGCTGCCGAAGATATCGCCCGCTACGCCGCCGATGTCATTCCGTACTGGGAGGGCCGCACCATGCGCGAGCGCATCTTCAGCCACGTGCCCGCCGCCTGGCGCCGCGCCTATGAGTCGGGACTGTTCACCGAATTCATGGAGCAACGCGCCCCGGGCCACACCGTGCTTGACGGCAAGATCTATGCCAATGGCATGCTCGATTTCAAGCGCGACATCCAAGCCCATCTCGAGTCGTTGGACTATCTCAACGATCCGCAAGCCACCGACAAGGCCGAGCAGCTCAAGGCAATGGATATCTCCTGCGATGCGGTCATCGTGTTTGCACAGCGGCATGCCGCGCTGGCGGACGAGTTGGCGCAGGGCGAGAGCGATCCACAACGCAGGGCCGAGCTGCTGAAAATTGCCGAAGTGTGTCGTTGGGTTCCGGCCCACGCGCCGCGCACGTTCCACGAGGCCATCCAGATGTATTGGTTTGTGCATCTGGGCACCATCACCGAACTCAACGGCTGGGATGCGATGAACCCGGGCCATTTCGACCAACATCTCACGCCTTTCTACGAGCGCGAGATTGCCGCGGGCACCCTGACCCGCGATGCCGCCAAGGAGTTGATTTGTTGTTTCTGGATCAAGGTCAACAACCAACCGGCACCGCCCAAGGTCGGCATCACCGCCCGCGAGAGCGGCACCTACAACGACTTCACCAATATCAACATCGGCGGCATCAAGGCCGATGGCTCCGATGGCGTCAGCGAGGTGTCCTATATCCTGTTGGAAGTGGTGGAGGAACTGCATGTCCTGCAGCCCGGCAACTCGGTGCATATCAGCGCCAAGACCCCCGTGCGATTCCTCAATGCCGCCTGCCGGGTCATCCGCCAGGGCCACGGCTACCCATCGGTCTTCAATCCCGATGTCTATGTCATGGAAATGATCGGCATGGGCAAATCCATCAAGGATGCCCGCGAGGGTGGTTGCAGCGGCTGCATCGAGGTCGGCGCCTTCGGCAAGGAGGCTTTCTTGCTCACCGGCTACCTCAACGTGCCAAAGGTGTTAGAGGTGACCCTCAATCGCGGCATCGACCCGGTCACCGGCACTCTCGCCGGCATCGATTGCGGGGACCCGCGCGACTTCACCGGTTTCGAGCAGCTCTATCAGGCATTCCTGCGGCAGTTGGAGTTCATCGTGGATCAAAAAGTGAGGGTGAGCAACTACATCGACCGGATGTTCGCCAAGTATGCGCCGGCGCCCTTCCTCTCGGTGGTCATCGATGACTGCATCAAGAAGGGCCGGGACTATTACGATGGCGGACCGCGCTACAATACCAATTACATCCAGTGCACCGGCCTGGGCACCGTCACTGACAGCATGACCACCCTCAAAAAACATGTGTTTGAGGACAAATCCCACAGCATGGATGAGATTTTATCTGCGGTGGCGAAGGACTTCCAGGGCGAGGAGAAATTGCGCCAGTTCATCCTCAATCGGACGCCGTTTTTCGGCAATGACGATGAGTATGCCGACTCCATCGCCCTGCGGGTGTATGAGGATTTGTACAGGACCATCGACGGCAAACCCAATACCAAGGGGGAAAGTTTCCACCTCAACATGTTGTCCACCACCTGCCACATCTATTTTGGCAAGGTGATGGGTGCCACCCCCAATGGCCGGCTTGCCGGCAAGTCCATCTCAGACGGCACTTCGCCGTCGCACGGCAGCGATACCCACGGCCCGACCGCCGTGATCCGCTCGCTCTCGAAGCTGGACCAGACGAAATCGGGTGGCACCTTGCTGAACCTGCGTTTTCTGCCGAGCCTGTTGAAACGGGACGAGGATATTCTGCGCTTGGGCCAGCTCATCCGCAGCTACTTCACCCTGGGCGGGCACCACGTGCAGTTCAATATTGTGGATACCGCCACCTTGATGATGGCCCAGCAGCATCCCGAGGAATACAAGGACTTGCTCGTTAGAATGGCCGGCTACAGCGATTATTTCAACGATATGAACGGCGATTTGCAGCAGGAAGTCATCGACCGGACGCAAAATGAGGCGTTCTGAACGTGCCACCGGCCCCATCTGCCAGCGCGGACCTAACACCCTGTAATTCCCCCCCCCAGGCGTCAACACCATGGCTGTGATATTCGATGTGAAACCGTATTCCATCAACGATGGCCCGGGCATCAGAATCACCATTTTTCTCAAAGGCTGCCCGCTGAGTTGCGCCTGGTGTCACAATCCGGAAGGAATGTCGCCGCATAGGCAAAAACTCTATGCGAAAAACAAGTGCATCGGCTGCTCGACCTGCGTGGAAAATTGCCCGCAGCAAGCCTTGCGTCTCACCCCGGACGGGATCGTCACCGATGCGAACTTGTGTGCCGTGTGCGGCATCTGTGCCGGGGTGTGCCCGACCAAGGCCATCGAGATGTCGGGCAGGCAGGTGACGGTGGAGGAGATCATGAAGGTGATCCGCCGTGAAACCGTGACCATGGACCACTCGCAGGGCGGCGTGACCATCTCCGGAGGGGAACCGATGATGCAATCGGAGTTTTTGATAGATCTGCTCGATGCCTGTGGTCGCGAAGGCATCCACCGGGCGGTCGATACCACGGGCCTGACCACCGCGGAGACCTTGCTGGAAGTCGCCAAGCGGACCGATTTGTTTCTGTATGATCTCAAGTTGATGGATGCGGCGCGGCACAAGCAGTTCACCGGCGTGAGCAACGAGAGGATTCTGGCAAACCTCAGGCTGCTCGCCGCAAGCGGTGCCAACATCAACATCCGCATCCCCTTGATCAAAGGCGTCAATGCCGACGAAGCCAACCTCCTGCTCTCGGCCCGATTCGTCGCCTCGCTCGCGGGTGAGAAAAAGTGGGTGAGCCTGCTGCCCTACCACAACATCGCCAGCCACAAGTACGGCAAACTCGGCCGGATGTTTGACGGTGGCGACATGCAGGAGCCAGTCGCCGCGGACATCGATCTGGCATTGCGGGTTTTCGCCCAACACGGGCTCACCGCCGCGGTGGGTGGCTGAGGCGCGGGCTGGGCGGGGGGCTGGGATTCGGTCTGTCGGGGGATTCGGTCTTGGCAACTCCGGTAGGATCGCTAGACTCGCGTTGTAGAAAGTTTCTAACATAAAAAAGCCAAAACCCCCCATGTCCAAGCACGAAACCATGACTTCCAGGCAGCGGGTCCTCACCGCGCTCGATCACGCCACGCCGGACCGGGTGCCGATTGACCTCGGCGGCAACCAGACCGGCATCCACAAACACGCCTACCTCAACCTCGTGCGGCACCTCGGCATCGCCGATGACTTGCGCATCATGGACGCGGTGCAACAATTGGCAGTGCCCTGTGAGGCGGTGCTCGAGCGCCTGCACGTGGACACCCGCTACATCCGCGCCGGTGCCGCAGACAGTTGGCAGGGCGGCATCGTGGCTGCCACCCGCGATGGCCGTGGCTGGCAGGACCTAACGGATGAATTCGGGATCCGCTGGTCGATGCCCGATGACGCGCCCTTTTATATGGACATCACGCGCCACCCGCTGGCCGACGCGAGTCTGAGCGATGTGAAGGATTACGCGTGGCCCAAGGGCGACGACCCGAGCCGCTTTGCCGGGCTGCGCGAGCGGGCGCTGGCCATCAGGAACGACACACCCTATGCGGTGGTCAGCGGCATTTCCGGCGTGGTTTACGAGATTTGTTGGTATCTGCGCGGGCTCGAACAATGGTTTTGCGATTTGATGCTCGAGCCGGAGTTTTGCGAGGCGATGCTCGACCAGACGCTCAAGTTCTGGATGGATTGGTTCCGCCTGTTCCTCGACGAGGTGGGCGATGTGGTGGATGTGATCATGATCGGCGACGACCTTGCGGGGCAGAACGGCCCGCTGTTCCACCCGGACCTATACCGCCGCATCGTCAAGCCCCGCCACAAGCAGTTGGTGCAATATATCCGCTCGCGGACCCAGGCCAAAATCTGGTATCACACCTGTGGTTCCTGCGTGGACTTTATTCCGGAACTTATCGATAACGGCGCGCATATCCTCAATCCGGTGCAGCTGAGCGCCCGCAACATGGACCCCGCGGAGCTCAAACGCAACTTCGGCAAGCAACTCGCGTTTTGGGGCGGCGGCGTGGACGCCCAGCACATTCTGCCTGGCGGCACCCCGGAGCAAGTCGCGGCCGACGTCCGCCGCAACGTGCAGGCACTCATGCCCGGTGGCGGTTACATCTTCAACAACTGCCATAACATCCAAGGCGAAGTCCCCCCGGAAAACATTCTGGCCATGTTCGATACCGCCTACGAATGTGGGTTTTACCCCGCTTGACTTCCCTGGTGACAAGCCGGGCCAGGCGCTGTACTGTGTCGGCCGATGCATATGGCAGTGGCAGCAATGGGTCCCGGCCTGCGCGAGCGCCTCGTGGGCCTTTGTGACGCGATGGAAGCGCGCCTTCATGGCTTGCGCGACTCGAAGCGGCGCGTGGTCGACGACGTCCACGAGATTCGCAAGCTCGGCAAGGCATTGCGGGGCGGCTTGGCTCTGGTCGGGATGGACAGGCCATCGCTGCGCGCCGTTGCCGCCATCGGACGCTTGTTGGCAGGTCCGCGCGACGCCGTGTCGTGCTTGAAAACCTGGCGGCACCTCGGCTGGGACGACGCGCAATCCGAGGTGGAAATTCCCGCAGTGCGCGCGGTCACCGCGATGCTGGAAAAACTGGCGCATTCGGCCGGACGCAGGCCGCCGCAGGAAGCCGTCGCTTGGGCGGTGGCCAGGATTGACGAAGTGCGCGCTGCCTTGGCGGGCCAGACCGAGGCTGGGTTGCTTGAGAAATTGCCTCACGGCGTGCGCCGGCTCAGGCGTCGCATGGACAAACGCTTGGGCAAATTGGGCATGCGGCGTCGCGATGCGCCTGCTTTTCACCAAGCCCGCAAGGCCGTGAAAGCGTGGCTCGGTGCGCAGGCTCTGTTGGGGGAACCGGCGGATGACACCTGCGTGCAACTGGCCGCGTTGTTGGGCGATGAGAACGACCTCAGCGCGCTGGAAGACTGGCTCAATGCCCGGGGCTTCAGCAAGGCGGTGACCCCGCTCATGTGGCGGCGGCTCGGCGAACTCCATCACACCCTGCGCGCTGATGGCGTGGCCGCGAGAGACGCGGCTACCCGCGGCCTACAGCACGGAAAATTTCAGCAAAATTTTGGCTTGGCGGCCAAATTGTGCTAGGTTGGGAGTGTCGGCCCGGGCACGCGCCTCCCTTGGGTCGGGTCTGCCAATCATGGCAGAGCGCTTGGCAGTCTCATCGCGGGGTGGGGGATGTCTTGGCGGGCGCAAGTGAACATTCAGCCGGAAAGGACTCGTTATGAAGATCGGAAATCATGCCGACAAGTGCCTCTCGTTCGTCAGCTGTCAAATCAGCCCCGAGGCCAAACAGTGGCAGCCCCACACCAAGTCGCCGCCAACCGTCACCATTTCCCGCCAGACCGGCACCGGGGCCATGGCCATCGCTGAGGAACTCGCGGTGTTTTTGCAGGCCAGCCAGCCCAAGCCGTGCCATTGGACGGTTTTTGACAAGAATCTGGTGGCGCAAGTCCTCGCGGACCACAAGCTGCCCATGGAGGTCGCCAAGTACATGCCGGAGGACCGTGTTTCGGCCATCCAGGATGCCGTGGAGGAGTTGCTGGGCCTGCACCCGCCCACCAAGGAGTTGCTGCAATTGTCCAGCGATACGATCATGCATCTGGCCCACCTCGGCCACGTTATCCTCATTGGGCACGCGGCCAACGTCATCACCCGCGACATGAAAAACGCCTTCCATGTCCGTTTGGTCGCACCGCTGGACATGCGTGTGGCACAGGTCATGGAGCGCAATCAACTCGACTCCAAGACGGCTGCGGAGTTCATCCGCAAGAGTGACCTCGGCCGCAAGCGGTTCCTGAAGGATCATTTTCACGCGGATATCGATGACGTGCTCCAGTACGATTTGGTGATCAATACCGCCCGCCTGCCGCAGCGGGAGGTGGCCCTGTTGATCGGTGAGGCCGTGGTGTATTGGGCCAAGCGGCTGTGAGACGCTCTGCTGCTTATCACGATGCCGGCCCCTCGTCCATGATCGAGCGCAGATCCGCGTCGCTCAGACCGGGTGCCTCGCTCAGGCCCGACTCGTCGATCGCCGCTGCCAGGCTGCGCTTTTTCGCCTGCAAGCGCAGCACCTTTTCCTCGACCGTGCCGCGGGTGAGCAGGCGGTACACCGTCACCGGCCGGGTCTGGCCGATTCGGTGGGCACGGTCGCTCGCCTGCGCCTCGGCCGCCGGATTCCACCACGGGTCGAAGTGAATGACCGTGTCCGCCGCTGTTAGGTTCAAGCCGTAGCCCCCCGCCTTGAGGCTGATCAAGAATATCGGCGGACCCGCCTCGGATTGAAACAGCTCCACCAATTCCTGACGGTTGCGGGTTTGTCCGTCGAGCCGCAGGCTGCCCCAGCCACGCTCCACCAGGCATTTCTCGATTTCACGTAATTGTGTCTGAAACTGACTGAATACCAAAACTTTGTGATTTCCTGAAATGGCTTCCTCAAGCAACTCCAAGAGGCGCTGGAGTTTGGCCGAGCGCTGCGCCACAAGCAATTGATTAAAACGATCGTTTCCAAGCAGAGCCAGATCGCAGCAGGTTTGACGCAGGCGCAGCAGGGCGGTGAGTAAGAGCATGCGGGCGGCTCCTTGATTGCCGGCGTCCTGATTGGCCTCGACTTGTTTGCGCCCTGCCACCAGCAACTCGCGATAGACGCTTTGCTGTTCGGGGCTGAGGTCGCAAAATTCGTCGATCAGGAGCTTGGATGGCAATTCGGGTGCGACCTGCTCCTTGGTCCGGCGGAGCAGGAATGGAGCGGTTTTGAGGCGGAGGCGTTCCAGCAGGGCCGGCGCCGGCTCGCCTGCGGCGAGGGGCAGTTCGTAGCGCTCGCGGAATTCCTGGCGGGTGCCCAGCCAGCCGGGGAGGATGAAGCGGAAGATCGACCACAGGTCGCGCACGCCGTTTTCCACCGGCGTGCCGGTCAGGGCGATGCGCCGCGTGGCCCGCAATTTCGCCAGAGCCTTGGCGTGGTCGGTGTCGGGATTGCGCATCAGGCTCGCCTCGTCCACCACCACCAGAGCGTACTCGCGCCGCAGGTGCCAGGCCAAGTCGCGCGCCAAGGTGGCGAAACTCGTCAGGATCACCTCGCCGCCGCTGACTTTGTCGCGCTCGGCATCGCGGCCTCCGCCGTGCAGGGTCCGCAGCCGCCGGCCTGGCGCAAAGCGCGCCAACTCGGCCCGCCAGTTGCCCAGTAGCGAGGTGGTGGCCACCACCAGCACCACCGCCTCGGCGGCTGGGACCGGGGTGAGATTTTCAAACATGCGTTCGATTAAAACGATTGCTTGCAGCGTTTTGCCGAGCCCCATGTCATCGGCCAGCAGGGCGCCGCCGAAGCGTTCGACGCGGTCCCACAGCCAACTGGAGCCGAGGGCTTGGTAGGGGCGCAATTCGGCGTGGATCGCGGCCGGTTTTTGGGCGTCTCCTAAATCGTGGATACGGTTGGTGTCGAGCGACTTATCGAGTTTATTACGGAGTTCATAGATCAGTTCGCCGGTGCGGGCGGAGGCGGTGAAGTGGCCACCTTGCTGGTGCACATCGAGTTCCGCGAAGAGCGGCTCGATGAGGTCGGCGACCTCGCTCGATACGATCAAGCGGCGGGCGTTTTGAGTTGCGCCCTGGCCTTTGCCGGAGCGCAGCAGGCGGTGGACATCGGCGGGTGGGATGACTTCTCCAACGCTTGATTGAAACGAGAGATTGAAACTAAGCCAATCTTCGCCGGAGCCGAGGATTTCGATTTTGGGTTCGACGAGGACGATCTGGCGTTGGGCGTGGCGGAAGCGCTCGCCTTCGCTGACGTTCCAGCAGCGGTGGAGGTCGGGCAGGGTGTGGGTGAGGAAGTGGAGGCAGGCGGATTCGCCGCGCAGCGTCCAATGTCCGGAGGCGGGATCTGTCGGGTCGAATCCGGCGCGGGTAAGTTTAGAGGGGGCGCGATGTTCCAATTCCAGATCGCGGATTTGGCAATGCAGTGCGTCGGTGAGGCGGGGGAGTGAGGGCACGCTGGCGTGGCCGGGCGGGACGGCAGCCGCGCCGGGATAGTGGATGGTGAGGCGGGCCTCGAGTTGCTGGAGTGAGCCATCCAGCGCCAGGGCCACCGCAAACGGGGCGGCGACAAAGTGGAGGGAGTCGAACCATGAATCTGCGGGGATGGTGAGCCATTCCTGCCAAGTTTCAAGGCGGGAGAGAAATCGCTCGGTTGGCAGTTCGACGGGGTGGCCGGCAATCAGCTCGGCCAGAGACGCGACGAAATCGCCGGGAATTGCGCCGCTGCCGAGATGGGTGAGGGCGTTGGGCGCGAGCTGCCAGCAATGGCCGGCGACGATGACCCGCGGGTCGGGGGCCGGCTCCGGGACCAGCCGCAGGGTGGCCGGGTGGTGAGTGAGTTCGCGCAGCGGAATGCGGCCGGCGGGGCGGATTTCCAAGGCTGCGCGTTGCTTGCCGACGGCGACGCGCGGGTGGCCGACGAGGGCCGTCAAGAACGCGGCCAGTGGCGGGCCCTCGAGTTGTAGGTGCAGAGGCGACTTGCCGGGGTCGGCGGCAGCGGTGGTCAGCCAGGCGGCGAGGGCGGGCTCGGCGGCGGTGGCCACTGCGCTGCGGCTGAGGGTGGCGGCAAGGCGGCCACGGGCGAGGGCGTCGCGCCAATTCGATGCCAGTAAAATGTCCCAGGCCGCCGCTGGCGCTGATGGTGTGGGTGGTGCCGATTTGCCGGGCGGCGGCTGGCTCGTTGGGGCGGGCGTGCCGCGGAGTGCGGCGAGGCCCACCGCCACGGCGTGGGCGCAAACGGCACCGCTGGCTTGGTTGTCCGGGCAGGAACAGCGGGTTTCAAACGCCGTCGCGGAGGTGACCCGCACGCTGACGCGCTGCAAGCGCTGGCCGTCGCGCACGCTGCCTTGCCAGCCGGCCGGGCCGGACTTGGCGAGCGTGGCGGCCCCGGCCGCGCACAGGGCTTGGCCCGCTTTGAAGGCCTGCCAGGAGGCCGCGCCCCGCAAGGTTGATTCTGTCCAAGCGCTCATGCGGGCCACAGTGGGGGTGGCGTGGGCATCGCGCAAGGATGGATGGACGCGGGTTGGGTGGCAGCGTGCATCTTGCGGCAATCGTCGAGCCCGGATGGGTGGTTTCCCCATGGGGTGGATCGGGGGATTCCCCATCCCTAAAATCGGGGTCTTGCCCCGATAGGCAGAAGCGGAATAAAAGCGCACGATTTCCTGATTGTTTCCAACGCTTGCGCCAGCCACCGCTATCCACGCCCACTCATGAAGATTCGCCTCTCGACCTTCCGCCGCCGTGCCGCAGGTGTCCTCGTCGCCAGCCTGCTTGGCCTCGCTCTCGGTCGGGAGCCAGTGCTGGCGGATTTTTCCGGTGACTTTGCGCCGGGGAATTTTCAGCTTTCCGGGGGCACTCTGAACAACAATGCGCCGGGTTCCATCCAGCTCAACGGGTCGGTGCCAATAGGTCCGTCGAGTTATGCCCTCCGTTTTGTGCGACTTGCGCCGGCGAGCGGGCGGGTGGCTTTCAATTGGTCATTCGCCACATCGAATTCGAGCCAAAACCAATTTGGTTATGAGCAGAATGGCAGCCTTTTCCAAGTCACCAACAATGGTGCTGCGAACCAGAACGGTGTGGCCGCGTTCTCCGTCGCGGCCGGCGGGCAGATGGGTTTCTGGCTGAATGGCAGTGCAGGTTTCCTTGCCAGCACGTCGGCCTCGGCGGCGATTGGCAACTTCCTGTTCAGTAGTGCGGTCTATTGGAAAGGCAATACCAATGGCAACTGGACGGGCGCAAACTGGACATTGGATCAGGCCGGGGCGATTTCCACGGCGGTGCCGGACGCGCCGATGGATGTGGTGTTTTCGGTCACCGGCGCGGGCAATAAGACCACCACCCTCGGTCAGGATTTCACGATTCACAATCTAACGGTCCAGGACGGCACGGCGGTGACCATCGGCGCAACCAACGCGTTGACCGTCACGGGCACGACGACGGTGAGCTCCGGTTCGCTGGCACTGCAGGGGGCATATAGTTCGCCGTCCCATGCCATTGCAAGTGGTGCGACATTGGAACTCAACGTTGCGAGCGGTTCGCGCGACTATGCGTCAACGAGTTTCAGCGGTGGCGGCACGCTGCGCAAGACCGGCGGCGGAACCGCCCTGTGGGGAACGGGTGCCGCGACGTTCGCGCTGGGTTCGGGGGCTTTGATAGACGTGCAGGCGGGCCAGTTGACCGGCGGGTCGAATGCCAACGACGTCTGGACCAACAATCTGGCGGATCTCAACGTGGCTTCAGGCGCGACCTTCAGTGGAGTGGAGTCCAACGTCAGGGTGGATGCGCTCACCGGCAGCGGTTCGATCAGGAGCGGCTATCCGGGTGCCGGATATGTCAACTTCACCTTTGGCGTTGATAATGGCAGCGGCACCTTTGGCGGTGTCCTGTCGGATGCCGGCGCGGTGGGGAATTTTGTCAAGGCCGGCACCGGCACGCAAACGCTTACTCATGCCAACACCTATTCGGGCACCACGACCATCGCCGCCGGGACCATCGCCGCCGGGATCGCCAACGCACTGCCCGGCGGCACCGCCCTGACCATCGGGCAGTTGGCTGCCCCCAGCAACGGCAGCTTCGACACCGGCGGCTTCGCCCACAACCTCTCCGGTCTGACGATCTATGCACAGAATTCAGGCAGCACGGTGGCGGCAGTTGGCAGCGGCACGCTTAAACTTGCCGGCGATCTCAATTTGCTGGATACCACCGCGGGCGTCGGCAACTGTTTTGGGGCCACCATCGCGGCGGCGAGTGGCGGCGTGCTCGATCTTGGCGGCGCACTGCGCGTCATCACCGTCGCCGGTCAAAACAACGGCGCCACCCCGGGCGACCTGACGATCAACGCGATCGTCGCCAACGGCGGCATCAGCTTCACCGGCAAACCCAGCTCGACCGCCAGCAGTTCTCTAACCGGCATGACGCTGGCTGCCTCCGCCCCTAACACCTATGCCCTGGGCACCACTGTCAATGCCGGCACGCTCAACGTGGCCGCCACGACCACCCTCGGGGCGGTCACCGGCAGCCTGACGTTGAACACCACCGGGGCGGTGGCCTCCGCCGTGATTCTCAACAGCGACCAGACCATCGGGTCGCTGACCACCGGTGCGCTGGGGACCGGAACCGCCACGATCACCCTTAATGCCGGGACGCTGACGGTCAATCAGGCGGGCAACACGACCTACGCCGGAGTGATCACCGGGGGAGGGGCGTTCCTCAAGGCCGGCACTGGCACGCTGATTTTTTCCAGTGTGAACAGCTATGCGGGCGCGACGACCCTCGCCGCCGGGACCCTCGCCGCCGGGATCGCCAACGCGCTGCCCAGCGGCACAGCCCTGACCATCGGGCAGCCGGCGGCCCCCAGCAACGGCACCTTCGACACCGGCGGCTTCGCCCACACCCTCTCCGGCCTGACGATCTATGCGCAGAATGCAGGCAGCACGGTCGCGGTTGTTGGCAGCAGCACGCTCAGGCTGGCCGGCGACCTCAACCTGCTGGACACCACCGCGAATGCCGGCAACAACTATGGGGCGACCCTCTCGGCGGCGAGTGGTGGCGTGCTTGATCTTGGCGGCGCGCTGCGCAATATCGCTATCGCCGGTCAAAACAACGGTGCCACCCCCGGCGACCTGACGATCGATGCGATCGTGGCCAACGGCGGCATCAACTTCACCGGCAAACCCAGCACGACTAGCGGTGGCACGGCCACCGGCATGACGCTGGGGGCCTCCGCCCCTAACACCTATGCCATGGGCACCACCGTCAATGCCGGCACCCTCAACGTCGGTGCCGCGACCACCCTCGGCGCAGCCACTGGCGGCCTGACTTTAAGCACCACGGGCGCGGTCACCTCTGCGGTGATTTTAAACAGCGCCCAAACCATCGGCTCCCTGGCCACCGGCACGCTGGGCAGCGGCACCGCCACGCTCACCCTCAATGCAGGGACGCTGACGGTCAATCAGGCGGGCAACACGACCTATGCCGGAGTGATCACCGGGAGCGGTGCGCTCGTCAAGACCGGCGCGGGTGCCCTGACGCTGACGGGAGCCAATAGCTACACCGGCGGCACGACCGTCGCCGGGGGCACCCTGAGTGGTGCCGCCCCCGGGCCATTGAGCTTGACCACCACCGGCGCGGTGGCCTCGACGGTTATTCTCAACAGTTCGCAGTTGCTCACTTCGCTGCAGAGTGGCGTGCTGGGCAGCGGAGTCGCCACCTTGAACCTCAATGGCACGGGCGTGGCGCTGACGCTCAATCAGCCGACCAACACCACTTTCGCCGGGTTGATCACTGGCGCCGGCTCTCTGGTCAAGAGTGGCGCTGGTACTTTGACGCTGGCGGGCACCAATTCCTACAGCGGTGGCACCACCCTCAGCGGCGGGGCGATCACCACGGCGGGACGCGGTCTTGGCAGCGGTGCTGTCAGCATTGCGGGAACGCTCACCGTCGGCGGCGTCGCGGGCTTGGCAAGCCTGTATTACAACAGCCCGCCGGTGGCTGTGAATTTCAATTCGCTCGACCTGCTAGGTGCTCATCTCGGTTCGCTCGGCGCGGCCAGCGTGGCGACCAATGCGCCGACGCTCAACTTCGGCACGAGTGGTGCAGGCTTCCCAGCACCCTACAACAGCGGGGCCTCCAACTTTGAGGGCTATTTCTCCGGCATTCTCAATGTGACCACCCCCGGCATTTACACCTTTAATACCTCGAGCGACGACGGCAGCGTGCTGTGGGTTGATGGCACTCTGGTGGTCAACAACAACTTTTCCCAAGGCGTTACGATGCGCAGCGGCAGCGTCACGCTGGGCGCCGGCGCACACACCTTGGTCACCGCATACTATCAGGGAATTGGCGGCTACGGCATGAACGCCCAGATCAGCGGCCCGGGCAATGTGGTGATGGAGGACATCGACTCGGACATGACCAACGGACTGACGGTGAATTCGGATCTTGTCGTCAGTACCCTGAGCGGCGCGGGCAGCGTGACCCTGCAGGATGGCGGTCTGATCGTCGGCGTGGACAATTCCAGCGGTGCCTTTACCGGGGTCATCTCGGCGAGCGGGAGTGCGGCGGCGGTGGCGGGCCTGACCAAATTTGGCGGCGGCACATTTTCGCTCGGCGGCGCAAACACGTATGGCGGCAAGACGACGGTCAATGGCGGCATCCTTCAGCTCAATCACGCCAATGCCCTCCAGAACAGCAACCTCCATCCCAACCTCGGCAATGCCGTGAAATTCAGCGCCGGTCTTGGCACCATCAACATCGGCGGACTTGAAGCGGCGGGCAACATTGCGCTCCAAGACTTGTCGGCCGCCGCCATCACGCTGGCCGTGGGTGCCAACGCAGCGAGCACGGCGTATTCGGGCGTTCTCAGCGGTCCGGGCGGCCTGGCGAAAGTCGGTGCCGGCACGTTGATCCTCAGCGCCGCCAGCACGTACACCGGTGGCACGACCGTTGCGACCGGCACGCTCGTTGCCAGCGACACGATTGCCGCAGGGGGGAGTGCCACCGGAGTGGGGCCGGTGACGGTGAGCGGCACCGGCACGCTGGCTGGCGGTAATGCCGCTGGCACGCAGGGGTCGGTACTCGGGGCGCTGACAGTGAACACAGGCGGCGTGGTGGCGCCTGGCAATGGCGGCACTGGAATTCTCACGGTCAATGGCAATACGGTTTTCAACAGTGGTGCCAAGCTGCAAATTGAAATCAACGGAGCGGTGGCGGGCAGTGGTTACGACCAAGTCAAAGCCAACGGCAGTGTGAATCTCGGCGGCGCCACCCTCTCGCTTGGCGGCAGTCTGGTTCCCGCAGTGGGACAGGCATTTACCATAGTTGCCGACGACGGCATCGATCCGGTCAGCGGCACCTTCAACGGTCTGGCCGAGGGTGCGGTGTTGCTCTTTAATGGCATCCCCCTGGCGATCACTTACGCCGGCGGCTCTGGCAATGACGTCGTGCTCACCCCGCTCAGGGTGACCACAACCGCGGATGACGGCAGCAGCGGCACGCTGCGCCAGATCATCAACGCGGCCCCGGCCGGCAGTTCCATCTTGTTGGATCCCGGCCTTGACGGCAAGGCCATCACGCTCATCTCCGGCGAGCTGCTCATCAACAAGAGCCTCACGATCGATGCTTCCACTCTGCCGAATGGGCTGACCCTTTCAGGCCACAATGCCTCGCGGGTCTTAAATATCACAGCTGGCACGGTGACCTTGTCCTGCCTCACGATTACGGAAGGGACTTCGTTCAACGGCACGGGTGCTGGGATTCAGAATGCAGGCACTCTCAACATCAGCCGTTGCAGCGTGGTCGGCAACACCACCGGCGGCGGAAATTTGGGCGGGGGAATCAATAACGAAAACATTCTTAACGTGACCAACTGCACCATCGCCAACAACATCGCCGGTTACGGCGGCGGCATTTGCAGCTATACCGGGAGCCAGTTTCTAATCTCGCAATCGACGATCTGCGGCAATGTGGCACTTACAGGCGGCGGGGGCTTGCTTGCCGGTGGCACGGCGGCTGTCATTTCGGGCACGATTGTCGCGCGCAACAGTTCTCCCACCGGGCCCGATATTTGGCTGCAATCCGGGCCGCTGACCCCCGGCGGCATCAACCTCATCGGCGATAACACCACGGTCTCCAGCCAGTTTCCCGCTGGTCCGCTGGCCGGTACCACCGCCAGTCCGCTCGACCCGCGACTCCACCCGCTGGGCAACTATGGCGGGCCAACCCAGACCATGCCCCCGCGGTTTGGCAGCCCGGCCATTGATCCGGCGGGCGGGGCCACCACGACCGCTCAAACAACAGACCAGCGCGGGTTCACGCGGTTGGTCGATGGAGATGCAGCCGGCACGGCCATCATGGACATCGGGGCGGTGGAAGCCGGGCCGATTGTCACGGTTGCGGTGACTGACGCCGGGCTGCGGACTGCCATCGCCGCGGCGTCCCTTTCCGGCCAGCGGCTGCGCTTTGCCGGCGGCGGCACGATCAGTCTCAGCGACGGGCAATTGGCGATTCCAGCCGGCCGCACGCTGGTGATTGAAGGCTCGGGATTGGCCAGCGGGATCACGCTTTCGGGCAACAATGCGGGACGGGTGTTCAATATCCCCGCCACTTCCAACCTGACCCTGGACAGCCTGACGGTGAGCGGCGGAAATCCAGGCAACAGTCCCGGCGGCGGCATTCTCAACGCCGGGACGCTCAACCTTGCCAACTCAACCGTGGCTGGCAACACCACAGCAGCCGACGGCGGCGGCATCGCCAATACCGGCACCTTGAGTGCCTACAGCACCACATTTTCGGGCAACACCGCGGCCGGCAATGGCGGCGGCTTGTCCAATACCGGCAGTGCCACCATGCGCAGCACCACGATTTCCGCCAACACCGCCAGCAGTGGATCCGGTGGAGGAATCTATTCCACGCTCACGCTGGCCTTGGAAAACTCGCTGGTGGCGGGCAACTCCGGAAGTTCCCCAGACCTGAATGCCAGTGGCAGCGTCACCCCCACTGGAGTCAACCTGCTGGCCGATCTAACTGGTTCAGGGCTCGCTGCGGGGTCCGCCGTGCGGGTCGGCTACCCATTGCTGGCGGCTTTGGCCGACAACGGCGGCCTGACAAAAACCATGGCGTTTCCCGGCAACAGCCCGGCGGTGGGTGCCGGCGTGGCAAGCGCCAACACGCCAAGCACCGACCAGCGGGGCTATCCACGGCTCAACGGCAGCGGCATGGACATCGGGGCTTACGAGTCGGGTGCCACGTTGTTCACTGCGGCGGGCCTGACGATTTCGACGCGGGTG
>CAIVSK010000259.1 GCA_903908495.1 Akkermansiaceae bacterium | reverse complement strand
CCGGAAAAAAGGCTCCTGCGAGGAATCTCGCTGGCGCACCGGTTTGTCCCCACGGGAAAATCAGAACCACGCAGGAAATCATGCCGACCATCAATCAGCTCGTTCGCAAGGGACGCCTCACTCCGGCCGAAAAGTCGAAGTCACCCGCACTTGTGAACTGCCCACAGCGCCGCGGAGTTTGTCTCCAAGTCATGACACGTACCCCTAAGAAGCCCAACTCGGCGCTTCGCAAGGTCGCCAAAGTGCGCCTCACCAATGGGTTCGAAGTCATCGCCTACATCGGCGGCGAAGGCCACAATTTGCAAGAACACTCCATCGTTTTGGTCCGTGGCGGTCGCGTCAAGGACCTTCCGGGCGTGCGCTACCATATCGTCCGCGGCTCGCTCGATACCCTCGGGGTCGACAAGCGCCGCCAAAGCCGCTCCAAATACGGAGCCAAGCGTCCCAAGCCGGGCAAGCCAGGAGCGGCCGCAGCGCCGGTCAAAGGCAAGAAGAAATAATCCACCGCCAACCTAACCGCACCTCATACCGCCATGCCACGCCGCAAGCGAGTCTTTACCAAGCCCGACCGTCGCGATCCCCGCTACGACAGCCCGCTCGTCGGTCACCTCATCAGCAAGGTGATGCGATCCGGGATGCGTTCACTAGCGCAACGGATCGTCTACGCCGCCATCGACCGTGCCAATGAAGGCATCGACACGGTTGATCCGCTCGAAGTCGTCACCCGTGCCGTCGAAAATTCCAAACCGCGCGTCGAGGTCAAAAGCCGCCGCGTGGGTGGTGCCACCTACCAGGTGCCGCTGGAAGTTGCACCCGAGCGCTCCGAGTCGCTGGCGATGCGCTGGCTGGTCAATTATGCCCGCAATCGCAAGGGCACGCCCATGCATGTGGCGCTGGCCAACGAGATCAAGGATGCGGCGAACAACCAGGGCAGCGCGGTGCGCAAGCGCGACGATGTCCACAAGATGGCGCAGGCCAACCGCGCCTTCGCCCATTTCCGCTGGTAAGCAGAATCCGCTCATCATCCAACGAACCAGACCAGGCACCACTCCGTGAATCCCAACAGTCCAAACCGTCAATACTTGCTCGAGCGCACCCGGAATATCGGGATCGCCGCGCACATTGACGCGGGCAAGACGACCCTCACGGAGCGGATCCTGTTTTACACCGGGATGATTCATAAAATCGGTGAGGTGCACGATGGTGCGGCCACCACCGATTGGATGGAGCAGGAGCGCGAACGCGGCATCACCATCACTTCCGCCGCCGTCACCACCGAGTGGTGGCAGCGCGTCGAAGAGGGCACCGTCAAGTTGTTCCCCGAGCAAAAGCACCGCATCAATATCATCGACACTCCCGGCCACGTGGATTTCACCGCCGAGGTGGAGCGTTCGCTGCGGGTGCTGGATGGAGCGATCGTGGTGTTTTGCGCCGTGGCGGGCGTCCAACCGCAAACCGAAACCGTCTGGCGACAAGCCTCCAAGTACGATGTCCCGCGCATCGTCTTCGTCAACAAGATGGATCGCGTCGGCGCCAATTTCGACAACGTCTGCCATGAGATGAAGGAAAAGCTCGGTGCCAACGCCGTGCGCATCCTCATCCCCATCGGCGCCGAAGACCAACTCATCGGACAGATCGACGTCGTCAACCAAAAGGCCGTCTATTTCACCGATGACGGCAAACTCGGCTCAACCTACAGCGTCGCCGACCTCGAAGGCGACTTGGTGGACATCGCCGCCGCCGCCTACGACGAACTCATTCACGCCGTGGCCGACGTCGACGACGAAATCGCCGACAAGTTCGTCCATGAGCTGCCGATCTCCACCGAGGAGCTCAAGCACGGCATCCGCCGCGCCACCATTTCCAACAAACTGATCCCGGTTGCGGGCGGTTCAGCTTTCAAAAACAAGGGTATCCAATACCTCCTCGACGCGGTGGTCGATTACCTCCCCAGCCCGCTGGATATCCCGCCGGCCCTGGGCATGGACCCCGACGACCGCGAGCGCGTCATCGGCGTGCTGACCTCCGACAACGAAAAGTTCGTTGCCCTCGCCTTCAAACTTTGGGCTGACAAATACGTCGGCAAGCTGGTCTTCTTCCGCGTCTACTCCGGCATGGTCAAAAAGGGCGACACGGTCTACAACCCGCGCACCCGCCGCAGTGAACGCGTCGGCCGCCTGATCCAAATCCAGGCCAACGAACACAAGGACATCGACGCCTGTTACGCCGGCGACATCGCCGCGCTCGTCGGCCTCAAAAACGTCACCACCGGCGACACCCTGACCACTCCCGGCCACGATGTGGTGCTCGAGCCTCCGACGTTTCCGGATCCGGTCATTTCAATGGCCGTCGAACCCAAAACCAAGGCCGACCAGGAAAAACTTGCCCTCGCCTTGGCCCGCCTCTCCGAAGAGGACCCGACCTTCGTGGTCAAGACCGACTTGGACACCGCCCAGACGATTATTTCCGGCATGGGCGAACTCCACCTCGAGATCATCATCGACCGCATCCGCCGCGAGTTCAAAGTCGCCGCCAACACCGGCGCCCCCCAAATCGCCTACCGCGAAACCATCACCAAACCCGCCACCGGCGAAGGCAAGCTCGTCAAGCAGTCCGGCGGCCGCGGCCAATACGGCCACGTGGTGCTCAATGTGAAGCCTAACGAAAAGGGCAAGGGCCTCACCATCGAAAACAAAACCGTCGGCGGTTCGATCCCCAAGGAATACATCAATTCGGTGTTCAAGGGCGTGACCGAAGCCATGACCAACGGCGTCATCGCCGGCTATCCCGTCGTCGACGTCGCCGTGGAAATCACCGACGGATCATACCACGACGTCGATTCCAACGAAAACGCCTTCCTCATGGCCGCCATCTTCGCCATGAAGGACGGTTTCAAGAATGCCGGTCCCATCCTGCTCGAGCCGATCATGGCCGTCGAAGTCTCCACCCCGGAAGATTATCAAGGCGATGTGATGGGCGACCTCAACCGCCGCCGCGGCCAAATCGGCAACTCCGAGACCAAGGGCCGCCTCGCCATCGTCCACGCCAAAGTGCCGCTCAAGGAAATGTTCGGCTACTCCACCGCGGTGCGCACGCTCTCGTCGGGCCGCGCTTCCTACGCGATGACCCCCTCCCATTTCGAACAAGTTCCTAACAACGTCGCCGAGGCCATCGTCACCGACCGCCTCGGCTAACATCTCCGCCACGTCCTCATCCCCCCACGCAAACCGCCACCCCCTCCTCTATTATGGAAAGCCAAAAAATCCGCATCCGCCTGCGTGCCTACGATCACCGTGCCATCGACCGCTCGGCGCAGGAAATCGTGGAGACCGCCAAGCGCACCGGTGCCCGCGTTGCCGGTCCCATCCCGTTGCCGACCCGCATTGAGAAATTCAGTGTGAACCGCTCCGTTCACGTCAACAAGAAGTCCGCCGAACAATTCGAAATCCGCACCCACAAGCGGCTGCTCGACATCGTCGATCCCACCGCCCGCACCGTCGATGAGTTGAAGAAACTCAATCTCCCCGCCGGCGTGGACATCACCATCCGCATCTGAGTCCCGCTCACTGCATCCTCGTTCCTCCATCCTTAATCTTCTATCTCCCCATCGCCATGTCCCTCGGAATTCTAGGCAAAAAAATCGGCATGACCCGTTTGTTTGATCAAGCGGCCGGCAGCATGATTCCCGTGACCGTCATCGACGTGTCCGGCAACACAGTGCTCCAGGTCAAAACCCCTGACAGCGACGGCTACACCGCCGTGCAAGTCGGCTTCGGTGATCAAAAAGAACAGCGCGTGTCCAAGCCGGACATGGGCCGCTTCAAGAAAGCCGGCTCCACCCCCAAGCGCTTCATCCAGGAATTCCGTTTGGAAAACGGCACCACGCCGCCAGCCGTGCATCCGGGCTTGGAACTGTTCACCGAAGGCCAGTGGGTCGACGTGATCGGAACCACCATCGGCAAGGGCTTCCAAGGGGTTTACAAACGCTATAACTTCGGCGGTCTCAAACAGACCCACGGCTCCATGATGCATCGCCGCACCGGCGCCATCGGTTGCCGCTCCACCCCGGGCCGCGTTTGGAAAAACCAGAAGATGCCCGGTCATCACGGCACCACCCGCGCCACCGTGCAAAACCTCAAGGTCATCGCAATCCGTCCAGAAGACGGCGTGCTCCTCGTCTCCGGCCCGGTTCCCGGTGCCACCGGCAGTTATCTGACCGTCCGCCCCGCCAAGAAGAAGAAGTCCGCTTGATCCGCCGCAGACCCTCCCTGAAACCTTTCACTCAGCTTCCCAGTCATGTCCGCAAAGACCTTCACCGTTGAAGACGCCCAAGCCGCCAACCTCGTGTTAGCCGGCGTCGAAAAAGGCCGCCAGGCAGTTCACGACCTCGTGACCGCCTATCGTGCCAACCGCCGCACCGGCTCCGCCTGCACCAAAACGCGTGGCGAAGTGTCCGGTAACAACAAGAAAATCTTCAAGCAAAAAGGCACCGGCAACGCCCGCCATGGCGACAAGCGCGCCCCGATCTTCGTCGGTGGTGGTGTGGTGTTCGGTCCCCGGCCGCGCGATTACTCGAAGAAGGTGCCCAAGACCGTCCGCAAGCTCGCGCTGCGCCGCGTGCTGGGTGACCTCACCCGTGCCGGCACCATCCGCACCGTCGACGCCTTCAGCATTGAAGATGGCAAGACCAAGTCGTTCATCAGCGCGGTGTCGGCCATCACGCCACCGGCCAAGATCCTGGTCGTCAGCAATACCTTCGACGACAACACCTACCTCGCCGGCCGCAACGTCAGCTGGGTCCAACTGGTCACCGCCAGCGATCTGAACGTCGAACAACTCCTTCTAGCCAAGTCGGTCATCCTCGTGGGTGATGCCGTCACCACTTTGGCCCATCGCACCGCCTGAACCCCGGACCCCTCACCGAGCCATGAAAGACATCTACCAGGTTGTAAAAAACCTCCACCTCAGCGAAAAGGCGACGCTCCTCCAGGAGACCAACAACGAAGTCGTCCTCCGCGTCGACCGTCGGGCCAACAAGCTTGAGATCAAGCAAGCCGTCGAAACGCTGTTTGGCAAAAAAGTCGACTCCGTCCGCACCGCCAATTGCCTCGGCAAAGCGCGCCGCCGCCGCCGTGCCGATGCCGGCCGCACCATTCACTGGAAAAAAGCCATTGTCCGTCTCCATGCCGGCGAGTCACTCGACCTCGTCTGAGCCGAATCTTACCGTTGCAGCAAACGTAACCTCGAACCGTTCCGCGAGTCATGCCCCTGAAAAACTTCAATCCCATTACTCCCTCCGCCCGCTACAAGTCGCATCCCTCATTTGAGGAAGTGACCAAGAGCAAGCCGGAGAAGAGCCTCATCACCCCGCTCAAGCGCAGCGGCGGCCGCAATAACACCGGTCGCATCACCTGCCGCCACATCGGCGGTGGCCACAAACGCCACTATCGCATCATCGACTTCAAACGTCGCAAGCATGACATGCCCGCCGCGGTCATTGCCATCGAATATGATCCGAACCGCACTTGCCGCATCGCCCTCATTCAATATGAGGACGGCCTCAAAAACTACATCCTCGCCCCCGTCGGCCTGGAAGTCGGTGCCACCGTCGTCGCCGGTGCCAAGGTCGCCCCCAAGACCGGCAATGCCATGCCACTGAGCTGCGTGCCGCTGGGCACCTCGATTCACAACATCGAATTGCTGCCCGGCAACGGTGGCAAGGTTGCCCGCTCCGCCGGCCAACAGGCGGTGCTGTCCAACCGCGATGGCGGCTGGGCCTTGGTGAAAATGCCTTCCGGTGAAATCCGCCGCTTCCACGAAGCGTGCTTCTGCACCATCGGCCAGGTCGGCAATCGCGACCACATGAACGAGATTTCGGGCAAGGCCGGCCGCACCCGTTGGATGGGCGTTCGCCCAACCGTCCGCGGCATGACGATGAACCCGGTCGACCATCCCAATGGGGGTGGCGAAGGTAAGTCGAAATCCGGTGGTGGTCGCCAGCATCTGCTCAGCCCATGGGGTCACGCCAAGGGCCAGAAGACCCGCCACGTCAAGAAGACCACTTCCGTCTTCATCGTCGAATCCCGCCACAAGAAGCAATAATCCGCTTCCCCCGCCCTTTACGCCCCGCATTCTAACGCACCGATCCCCATGCCCCGTTCCCTCAAGAAAGGCCCCTTCGTTGACCAAAAACTCCTCGCCAAGATTGACGTCGTGGCCGAGGCCGGCTCCGACCGCAAGCCCATCAAAACTTGGAGTCGCAAGTCGATGATCACTCCGGACTTCGTCAGCCACAACTTTGCCGTCCACAATGGCAAAACCTTCGTGCCGGTCTACGTCACGGAAAACATGGTCGGCCACAAGCTCGGCGAATTCGCTCCTACCCGCATCTTCCGCAATCACGGCGGCATCGGTAAGAAGTAACCTGTTGTCCCCGCTGCTCCTCATCCTCATGCGCACCTTGCTCCATCTGCCAACGCTTGCCGCCACCTTCGGGTGGCTGGCCGTGGGCGGATTGTGCCCGGCGCAACAGAATGAGAGCTTCGAGAAACTTCAGGACACCCTGTCCGAGTTGCGCGACCAGAACCGCACCCTCCAGCGCAGCCTCGCCGAGGCCAATCGCGGCGAGAAACAAGCGTCCGAGCAACTCGCCCAAGTCCGCCTCCGCCTCGAGGCCCTCGGCAAAAACCTCCTCGACGGCGGCGATGACCGCCTGGTGCGCGCCGCTGCCGACATCGAATTGTCCAAGGAGCGCATCACCCAGCTCGAAACCACTTCGATGCACCTCACTGCGGCCGTCACCGATTTCCTCCGCCAAGCGGTGGTATCCGACCCCGCAACCCGCCTGCGAGTGGAAACTTCACTACGCGAGCTTGACGCCGTCCTCGGCTTGCGCCAGAAACCCCGCGCAGAAGTCGTCGCCGGCTCCCTGCAAAAAGCCAAGATCGTTAGCATCGATCAGGAAAGCGGAATGCTCGTGCTCAACCTGGGTGAAATCCAGGGTGCCAAAATCGGCATGAGTTTCCGTTTGTTCCGGGGTCAACAGCCCTACGGTAAAGCCATTCTAGCTGACGTCCGCAAGGCCGTCAGCGGTGCCTTCACCGAGCATGTTGATTCATCCGCAGATTCTCCCCGCCCCGGCGACCTCGCCGTGCTCGAAACCGAATAAGCCTCACCGCCACCCCAACCCCTCACGTCCGCCGCCCTATGGAAGTCAAAAGCAGCACCAAATTCGTCCGACTCTCGCCGCAAAAAGCGCGCGACGTCGCACGGGAAATCCAAGGCCTCCCCGTTTCGAGCGCCCTTGACATTCTCACCTTCACGCCGAAGAAAGCCGCCACCCTGATTGGCAAGACGCTTAAAACCGCCATTGCCGATGCCGAGAACAACTACTCGCTGGATACCAACACCCTGGTAATCAAGGAAGCTGTCATCGGCGCGGGTCCCACCCTGCGGCGCTTCAGCCCGCGGGCTAAAGGTTCCGCCGGTCCGCTGCTCAAGCGTTCCAGCCATATTTACATCACTCTCGTCGGCTCCGCCCCCGAGAAGAAGAAAAAGTCCATCGCCAAGGTGGTCAAGAAAAAGTCTCCCGCAGCCCCGGTTGCCGAGCCCCCGCCAGAAGAAGAAGCACAAGCCTGAACCCTCCCTCATTAATCTCATCCCTCACCGACCATGGGCCAGAAAGTAAATCCGATCGCATTCCGCCTCGCTGTCAACAAGGACTGGCGCTCCAAGTGGTATGCCAGTGGCAAGGACT
>CAIVSK010000258.1 GCA_903908495.1 Akkermansiaceae bacterium | reverse complement strand
AGGCTGTTAGGTAGGCCAGCCGTTCCGCGAAAAACCCCCGCACCGCCGCCACCACATCCGCGTATTGCGGCTGGGCCTGCATCGTCCGCGGCTCCCCCTGCATGTGCATCACCACCACCCCGCAGCCGCTAGCCGCGCACACCGCCGCCAGCTGCGGGTCCTGCCGCAACCCGGTCACGTCGTTGACGATATCCGCACCGGCCTCCAGTGCCGCCTGTGCCACCACCGCCTTTGTGGTGTCAATCGAGATGAGCCCGTCCCACTCGGCCCGCAGCGCCGCCACCACCGGCACCGTGCGCTCCAGTTCCAGCGCCGGAGCCACCGCCAGCGCGCCGGGACGGGTGGACTCGCCGCCAATATCGATGATTTCCGCGCCCTCGGCAATCAACTGGCGGGCATGGGCCAGCGCGCCGGCCAGCTCCGAGTGCCGGCCGCCGTCGGAGAACGAGTCCGGCGTCACGTTCAATATCCCCATCACCCGTCCACGGCGGGACAGCTCGAGCATTCCTCTGCGGGTTTTCCAGATCATGGTGAAAATGACGCCTTGCGGGTGGCGTCGTCTGCCCGTATTGTGCGCGCCATGAAACCGCTGGCAATCTGCAAAATCATCTGGCTCATTTTGGCGCTCGGTTGGCTGCCGCTGCACGCTGCGGGCGACCTCGATGCCGTCGATGGCCCCAACGTGCGCGTCATGCAGCACAAGGACGGCTCCAAGACCATTTTCACGCGCAGTCCCAACAACCAGGTGCTGACCAAAAAGACCTACTCGGCGGCCGGCCGGCTCACGTTGATCACTGTCTATCGGATGGATGCGGCCGGCAACCCGGTCTCCTGCAAAATCTACGATGGCCAAAAAAGCGAACTCTTCAAGGTGTCCTACGGGTACCGCAAATCCGACGGCCAACTCGTCATGGAGCAGATGTGGGATAGCCGTGTGCGGCGCACCAATCCGAAAAACCCGGATGAGGAAATGCCGGTGCAAGTCGTCCGCTATCTGATTGACCCGCAGGGCAAGCGCAGCGCGCCCATCGTTTACAACCTGCTGCCCGGCAAGACCTTTGAAGAGATCTACGGCTCGAACACCTCGGTCCAGGCCAATCCCTTCCAAGGCGGCACACCGGCGAAACCCGCCAACCCGCGCAGCAAGCCCGCCGCCGGGCGCTGACCTTGTGCCAACCATGATCGCCAAACGCGTCACCTTCACCGGCCACGTCCAGAACGTCGGGTTCCGCTACACCGTCAAGGACCTCGCCCGCGCCTTTGACGTCCGCGGCTGGGTCAGGAACCTCGCAGATGGGCGCGTCGAGTTGGAGGTCATGGGCGAGCCCGCCGAGGTGAACTCGTTCATCCGGGAAATCGCCGAGGAATCCAACGTCGCCCATCACATCAAGTCCGCCATGACGGAATCCATCCCGCTGTTAGATGGTGTCGCCGGCTTCAAGATCGTCAGTTAAGCTCCACCCCGCCGTCCCATGCCTCGCTTCATCCCCTGCCTCGTCGCCATCCTGCTGCCGACCCTCGCCCACGCCCAGATTCCCACCGCGCCCGGCGCGCAACTCAAACTCGTCGCCGACGGCTATAAGTTCACCGAAGGCCCCGCGGTCGACCCCACCGGCAACGTCTATTTCACCGACCAGCCTAACGACCGCATCCTGAAATGGTCCGCCGCCACCGGCAAGGTCGAGACGTTCATGCAGCCCGCCGGCCGCGCCAACGGCCTTTACTTCGACCGCGCCGGCCAGCTCATCGCCTGCGCCGATGAAAATGGCGAACTGCGCCGGATCGACCCTGCAACCAAACAGGTCACCGTGTTGCTAGACAAGTTCGGCGGCAAGCTCCTCAACGGTCCCAACGATATCTGGGTGGCCCCCGGCGGCGGCATGTACATCACCGACCCGTTTTACAAGCGCGACTATTGGCACGGCCGCGACCAACCGGAGCAGGAGAAACAGCGGGTCTACTTTCTTCCCAAAGGCGCCAAGGTTCCCGTCATCGCCGATGACACCCTGGTCCAGCCCAATGGCATCATTGGCTCGCCCGACGGCAAGTTGCTGTTCGTGGCGGACATCGGAGCCGGCAAGACCTATCAATATGAGATCGCCGCCGACGGCTCCCTGACCAAACGCAAGTTGTTCTGCGAGATGGGCTCCGACGGCATGACCCGCGACGCCGCAGGCAACCTCTATCTAACCGGCAAGGGCGTCACCGTGTTCGACCGCGACGGCAAGAAACTCGGCAACATCGCCATCGACAAGAGTTGGACCGCCAACATCTGCTTTGGCGGCCCCGGCATGAAGACGCTCTTCATCACCGCCATGGACTCCCTCTTCAGCCTGGAGATGACGGTCCAAGGCACCCGCTAGACAGGCGGATCCATGATTGGAAAACAGTCCCCACGCCTGTGAGGGAAGTCAGCGCTCCCCTGGGAATGGATCCGCCGACCAGCGCATTTCCACCTCCTGCGGCGTGAATATGGGCTTGGGCGTCGGGCCTGCTGCTGGCGCGGGCCCGAGCATGGTCAGGGCGGCGGCGGCTGCCAGGGTGAGGGCGCAGCAACCGGCCACCCTCCACCCGCTGGCCGGGCCGGTCGTCCGCACCAGGCGGCGCACCCGGCACTCCAAGACCGAGCTCCCCGCCATCGCCAGCAACGGACCGCGCGGGGCCCGCCGCTCGGCACACGCACACAGCAAGCGGGCATAATCGCCGGCTGGCGCACCGCCGCGCAGGACTGCCGCATCGCAGGCAAATTCGCACTGCACGGCCAGGCGCCGCGCCATCCAAATGACAGCCGGATTGAACCAATTGAGAGCGCAGGTCAGTTCGGCCAGCCAGCGCCAGAGCGGATCGCGGCGGCGATGGTGGGCGAGTTCGTGATCGAGCGCCATTTGCCGGGCACCCGCGCTCCAGTGGTGCCAGGCCGCAGGCACGAACACGACTTGCCGCCACACGCCCGCGGCCACCGGTCCGCGCAAGCCCTCCAATTTCCGAATTTCCACCCCTGCCACCGTGGCCATCAGCTGCGAGCGGGTCAGCCACCGCGCAATCCCGCGTTGCGCCAGCAGCAAGCGCAGCAGCGCCACCGCCGCCCCGCCCGCCCACACCCATTGCAGCCATGCGATGCCGCCCGCGCCCGACCCGCCGGCGTCTGCCGCTGCGGGCAGCAGCGGGAGTTTGGGCAGCCAAGCGCCGAGCAGCGGAAACGCCGCCACCAGCGCCAGGCACAGCGTTGTCAGGCGCGGGTCGCGCGCCGCGTCACGCCGGCCCGCCAGCCACACCGTCACCGCCCCCAGTCCGGAAAATATCAGCATTGCAGTCATGGCATCACGGTTAGTTATCTATCAAGTTGCGGATCCGCTCGATCTCCTCCTGGCTCAGTTGCTGGTCCTGCGGATCGAGCAAGGCGGCCACCAGCTTTTCCGGTTTGCCATCGAAAAATGTCGTCAGCAGTTGCTTGAGCGCCGAGCGCTTGGCGCGCTTCTCCGGCACCGCCGCGCTGAACACATAGCGCCGCGATTCCTTTGCGTGGTTCACCAGGCCTTTTTCCTCCAATGTCGCCAGCATGGCCCGCACCGCCGAGTAGCCCGGCGGCTCCGGCAATTCATCCAGCACCTCCTGCGCCGTCGCCTTGCCCAGCCGGAACAAAATCTCCATCACCTGCCGCTCCCGCCGCGATAGCTGGTCTGGTTCAAAGCGCTTCATCGGTGGGGATTTTACCCCACAGCAACCATAAATCAACCCAAATGCGGTTTTTTTCGCATTTAGCGCTTGACGTCGCGGTGCTCAAATGCTGTTTTTCCAGCACAATGAAACGCAGACTCATTCTCACACTGACGGGCATTCTGGCACTGGGCGGGCTTTTTTCCTGCAGCACGCAGCCGGGAGGCGGAGGGTATCAGCCGGCGCCGGCGCGCAACAGCGAGGCGGCCAAGGCGGCGGCAAACAACGGACTCCGCTCCGGGGACAGCGAGGTCGCCGGCGCCAAGATCGACAGCATGCTAAGCACGCCAGCCGAGCGGCCCGGTCTCGCCACCGGCTGGGGGCATGAGAAGAGTTCCCCGGTTTACACCGAGTCGTTTGTGCGGGCGGCGTCGAAGCCGGCCGGGGTGGACGCGATCTATTACAACAATCCGGCCGGGATTCAAGCAATGGCGCAAGCGCCGGCGCGGGTCGGCGGCATGCAAGAGGCCGCCGGCGGGCTGGTGGAATGGGGGATCAAGGGCCGCAGCGGCATGCTCACCGCCTACAAGGAATGGGGTGCGGGCCGCCGCCTGGTGGCCGGGGCGGCCGACAGCACCTATTCGATCTTGATCAAGAACCGCTCGCGCAGCACCTTGGAAGTGGTGGCGAGTGTGGATGGGCTTGATGTGATGGACGGTGCCGCTGCCGCCTATGGCAAGCGCGGCTATCTGATCGCTGCGGGCGAGACGCTCGATATCGACGGCTTCCGCACCAGCACCCGCAGCGTGGCGGCATTCAAATTTTCCAGCGTGGCGAGTTCCTACGCCGCCCTCCGCCACGGCGACACCCGCAACGTCGGGGTCATCGGTCTGGCCGTGTTCACCCAGAAGGGGGTCAACCCGTGGACCTGGATGCCCGACGAAGTCAATCGCCGCAACAGTGCCCAACCGTTCGCCACGCCACCGCGCTGAGACGGGTGCCTAAGCCGTGAGGATTTCACACATCCTGCCCGGTGCCGGCAGTTTAGAATGGAAAATGGAACAGCCAAGTAAGTCGGGAGGTTTAGCAGGCTATTCCGCAGGCAGTATCCGCTCGAAGCGCAAGCGCAGGAAGCGGCGGGTGGGGTCGCCGGTGGTGAATGGGTCGCGGGCCCGCAGGGTTTCGACGGTCCCCGTTTGCAACACTTCGAGCGGGACCGGCGACCAGTTGCCGAGTCCATCGGACGACTCGGCGGCATAGGTGAGGCCCGGCAAGTTGGCAGGGCGGGTGAAGGTGAGTGAAAGCCCGTCAGCGTCAAGGGTGGCGACCAGCGGCGGGGTAAATTGGCGGGGATCTGTGCCAAGGGCGTACTCGGCGAGGTTGGAAAGCCCGTCGCCATCGGGATCCGCATTGTCATCGGCGAGACCCGCGCCTTGCTCGGCTGCTGTGAAATTGGCGTTGCACCACGCGGCGTAACTGGTGGTGGTTGCGGCGATCACCAGCGTGCCCGCGGCGCTGCCGGTGTGGTTAGGATCGGTCACGCTGGCGGCGATCGCATAAGTGCCGGTCGCGCTCGGCGCGGTGGGCGAGCCGTCGTAGGTGACTGCGACCGTCAGCCCGGTAGGCCTGGTGGCGGCGGTCACCGGCTTGGGCGTGCCGTCGTAGATTTGGCTGAGGCCGGTGAGGCCGATGGTGGCGGTGGCTTTGTCGACCACCAGCGTGCCCGCGGCGCTGCCGGTGTGGTTAGAGTCGATCACGCTGGCGGCGATTACATAAGTGCCGGCCGCCGTTGGCGCGGTGGGCGAGCCGTCGTAGGTGACTGCGACCGTCAGCCCAGTGGGCGTGGTGGCGGCGGTCACCGGCTTGGGCGTGCCGTCGTAGGTTTGGGTGAGGCCGGTGAGGCCGATGGTGGCGGTGGCTTTGTCGATCACCAGCGTGCCTGCGGCGCTGCCGGTGTGGTTAGAGTCGATCACGTTGGCGGCGATGGCATAACTGCCAGCGGCGCTCGGCGCGGTGGGCGAGCCGTCATAGGTGACTGCGACCGTCAGCCCGGTGGGCATGGTGGCGGCGGTCACCGGCTTGGGCGAGCCGTCGTAGATTTGGCTGAGGCCGGT
>CAIVSK010000257.1 GCA_903908495.1 Akkermansiaceae bacterium | reverse complement strand
CACACCAGGAATTATTCTGGCACTATCCACACTATTGGAACGGCGGGGCGATTTCGCCCTACAGCGTGGCTCGCGCCGGCGATTGGAAGCTGATCCGCTTTTACGAAACCGGCGTCGAGGAATTGTACAACCTGCAATCCGATCTGGCGGAAACCAAGGACCTGGCCGCCGCCAATCCGGAAAAGCGCAAGCAATTGGCCTCCCGGCTGGATGATTGGCTCAAGCAAGTCGGCGCGCAGATGCCGGTGCCCCGCAAAGACGCCCCGCCGAAAGGTGCCGAGCCGAAAGGTCGGAGTTAGACAACACCCGCCCGTTGGCTCTGGCGATGACGAAATACTTCCGCCTTGTTGCGGTGCCGCGTCCTTCACATTTCCTGAAATTTCGCTTTGACGGACTACCTTCGACGGCACAGTCTGGCAGCGGCCGATGGTAATGAAGTGTCCTCGATGCGTGCAAAAGATTCACCGTGCGGCGGCCGCCTGCCCGCACTGTGGCTTCACGCTTGCGGACGCGGACCGGCAATTTGGCGGGCGCGAGTTGAGATTGCGCTGTTTGGCGGACACCGCAGGCCTGCTGCGGCGCGAGGAGCGCGAGCGGGTGAGCGCGGCGCTGGATGAATTCAGGCAGCGCTTTCCGCAATTGTTTGCCGCGATCTACACCGGAGCACTCGGCGAAGCGGCCCATCTGCGGAGCTTCGGGTTTTGGCTGCTGAATCGGGCGAGCTTCGCTGAACTGCCGCCTGAAACCCCCAACGCTGCCGGAATCCTGCTGACCATCGATCCAGTCACCAAGGCGGCGGGCATGACCTTCGGCTACCTGCTGGATCCGTTTTTGGAGGAGGCCGACACGTTTGAGTGCCTCTCGCGCGCCCATTCCCACTGGCTGGAAGGCCGCTACGCCGATGGCATGATCAAGGCGCTCGACCAGTTGGGCTGGGTGTTGCGCAAGCGCTGCCTGCAGGCCCGGCACCATCCGCAGCGCTTTGCCCGCAAGCTGCTGCCACCATCCAGAGTTGCCGCCAAGGCACGCCCGCCATCCCACGCAAGGGAGGACTCGCCATGAAACGAGTGCTCTGGCTGGCAGTGGCGGCAAGCCTCGTCACCCTCCACGTGGCGGCCCGCAACACCGCCCCGCTGCCCACCTGGAATGAGGCGGAACGCCAGACCATGGAGAAATCCGGCTGGTTGGCGGGAGGCCAGATCCTGGGCAGTGGCGCGCTACCCGACTCCCCCACCCCAGCCCATCCGCTGGACCTTGGAGCGCCCACCGCCGCCGACCTTGCGGCGGATCAAGCGCCTGCCACGCCGGTTCCCGAGCAATTCCTAACGGCCTACTTCGACGCCCGCCCGGAGAGTTTTTTGATCGATCCCCAAGGCTTGCTCGACCCGCACTGCGCAGACGGGCAGCGCGCCTTCCTAACCGCACATGCGGCCGATTCGCCGATCGACCTGTTCGTCTACGTGTTCGCCAAGGAACAGGAAATTCCCGGCGAGGTGCGCGGCGAAGAATTGGCCGAGCGCTGCTTCGCGACGGGCCGACCGGCCATGCTGGTCTACTACTTTTTGGCCGCCCCGCAGCGCGCAATGCTGTACGTGAGCCCGTCATTGCCGGAGCTCATCTCCCCCATCGAGCAACGCCGCGCTCTCCAAAGCGCAATCACTCAGGCAACGGAAAAATCCGCCCAAACTGAACAATTGCAGGCATTTACGGCTGAAATGGCACGCCGCATCTATCGAATGGAGCAACTGCTCCACGGCATCTCGGGCGACGCGGACGAAGCGAAGGCAGCGCAGACGCGGGCCGCCAAGCTGGCGAAGAAGTCGTCATCGATGGCTGAGCGCTGGGCGCGCTGGCGCCCGCTTGTGGAGCAACTTGCCATCCCCGGCCTGTTGCTTGGGGGTATGCTCGCGGTGCTGCTGGGCATCATCGTTTGGCGGCGCTGGCGGGCGATCTATCGGTTTCCCGAGTTCGCCGTGGAACCCCGTCTCGGCGGCGAGCATGCTGCGGGAGTGGGGGCGGTCATTTCCTTTGCCAGCGCCGACCTGCCGCCAGCGTCCCAACGCAATCAGGTGGCTGAATTCTTGCGCCGTGCCTGACGGCCACCCCGAAAAAGCCCGGCTGCGGGGTTGCTTCAAAGACGGGACCGGCCTAGGGTGCCGCTCTTTACGCGAGATGAAACATTTGCTCACCTGCCTGCTCACCGCCCTGTTGCCATGGGTCGCCACCGCCGAACCGGCCCGACCCTACGTGAATGACAAAAAGGCACCTGAAAACCGCAAGGACCTCGACGCCATCCAGCAGGCCCTCACCGAGGTTCTTGCCAGTGCCCGCAATGCCACCGTGTGCATCGAGCTGGGCGAAGGCAGCGGCAGCGGCGTGATCGTCTCCGAGGACGGCCTCGTACTCACCGCCGCCCACGTCGCCAGTGGCGTCAACAAGGATCTCACCGTGGTGCTCGAAGACGGCCGCAAACTCAAGGCCGTCTCCCTCGGGGTCGTCGCCGACAAGGATGCCGCCATGATCCGCATCATCGATAAGGAAAAATTTCCCTTCGTGGAAATCGAGCGCCACGATACCACCCGCTTGGGTGACTGGGTGTTTGCGCTGGGCCATTCCGGTGGCTTCGACAAGGAGCGCGGCTCGGTGGTGCGCCTCGGCCGCCTGGTGCGCACGGCTGAAAACACCATCCAGTCCGACTGCACCCTCATTGGCGGCGATTCCGGCGGTCCCCTGTTCAATCTGCAGGGCCAGTTGATCGGCATCCATTCTCGCGTCGGCGTCTGGATGGGCATCGACATGCATGTGCCAATCAACGTATTCCTGCAGAACTGGGACGGCCTGCTGAAAGCCGAATTCATCGGCGAGGGCCCGTTTGTCAAAAAACCTGAAAAGGGCAAGGGCTTCCTCGGCCTGGCCAGCGAAGCGCGCAAGGAAGGCGGGCTGGCAGTGACCAAGGTGGGCAAGGACACCCCGGCGGAAAAGGCCGACTTCAGGGATGGCGATGTGTTGCTCAAGCTCAACGGCACCGAACTGACCACCCGCGAACAATTCCAGGATCTCCTCAAGGAAATGGCCGAGGGCGATCCACTCAATTTCGACGTCCTCCGCGCCGGCCAACCTCTAACCATCAAACTCAAACTCGGTGCACGCTAAACTCCTGCTCCCCACTCTCGTCCTCGTCCTCGCCGCCCCCGCTCGCGCCGACCAAAGCTTGGAAACCGCCTTCCGCACCACCGGCCCCACCGTGCTGGCAGCCTTCGAAGCCCAGCGCCTGGTCATCCAAAAATCCAGCGCCATCATCTATGACGGCCGCTCCGAGGCGATCTGCGGCGTGGTGATCTCTCCCGATGGCTTCATCCTCACAAAAGCCAGCGAGCTCAAGACCATCAAGAAACTCGCCGTCACCGTGGACGAAAAAAAATACCCCGAAGCAAAAACCGTCGCCATCGACGAACAGTGGGATGTGGCCCTTTTGAAAATCGACGCCAGCGACCTGACGCCGGTGACCTTCGCGCCCACCAGCGCGGTGCCGCAGGGCACCTGGGTGGTGGCCAATGGCACCACCACCCGCACCCACCGCCGCGTGCTGGCCGGCATCATCAGCGCGAAAATCCGCGAAATCCCCACCGCCGGCGGCGGTGCCCTCGGCATCAAACTCAAGCCGGAGGCCAAGGACCTCGAAATCGACGAACTCCAGGACAAGAGCGGCGCCAAGGAAGCCGGCCTGCAGAAAGGTGACGTCATCGTCGCCATCGACGACAAGCCGGTCGCCAAGCTCGAGGACTTGGCCGCCGTGCTCAAGGACCGCAAGGCGGGCACCACCGCCAAAATCACCTACCGCCGCGGCGAGGAGGAAAAAACCGCCGACGTGCGGCTGATGGCCCGCAGCGAAATGAGCGACGAAATGAACCGCAACGACGCCATGAGCGGCGCGTTTTCCGAGCGCCGCAGCGGCTTCCCGCGCATCCTCCAACACGACATCCTGGGTGCTAAATCCATCGTCGGCGGCCCGCTGCTCGATCTGGAAGGCCGCTGCATCGGCATGAACATCGCCCGCGCCAACCGCGCCGAGAGCTTCGCCATTCCGGTCGAAGATCTCAAGGCCATCGCCTCGCGCATGCTCAAGAACTGACGCCTACGGTTGCGGATGGATCCGCGTGATCTTGGAGCCCTGCAGGCCCAGACCACCCATCAGACCGCGTTGGTTGAAGAAAAACGCGTAGGTGCCGTGAGCAACGGTGGTGGTGCTCAGCGACCCGGCCATGCCCTTATCGACGACGACCAGGCTCGGGCTGCTGCCAACTTCCCACCCGCCACTGCGGTTGATCTCACGGAACGCCTCGTCATCCATCAGGAACAACGCATAGCCGAACTCCTGCACTCCGGCCTGCAGGCCATAGGAGGCACCGGCAGTCTGGTAAAACCCGCTGATCTCCCCGGTGTCGCGGATCATCGCGCCATTGCCACCTTGGGCACCGATCACAAAACCGCCCTTGACGATGGACGGGAACACCAGCACGCCCTTGGCTTTACCCCTCAGGGCTCGCGCGCCGGGATTTTGGGCACACAGCGAGCGCAGCGCGGCGCGAGAATCGCGCGCGATTTGCGAGGCATTGGCATTGGCCGAGTTGGCCTGCGTCATCGGGTCATTCGCACAACTTGGCATCAAGGCAAGGGTGGCGGCGGAGGCGAGGGTCAGGGCGAGTGTTGTTGCTTTCATAACATTCAGAGTATCCCAGTTGTGCCAGCGGTCGGCAAGCTGATAATTCATCCGGACTCCGTGCCTCTGTGGTTCTCCCGGCACCCTCTGAGCCAGGATCGGGATGCGGTAACGGCATCCGTATTGGCCGGCCCACTCGTTTTGCTCAGTCGGCCTGAGCCGGCTTGAGTGCCGGGTCATTCAAGTCGAGGCGGTAGAGCATCTGGTTGTAGTTATAGCGCGGCGTTGGCGGCGGGCGGTCGGCGAACTCGCTGGTGTAAGTGCCTTCGAAAATGAGGACAGGGGACTCCGGCGGGGTGAATTCGGGGTGCAGCCGCGGATTGTAAAACGTATAGTTTGCGTGGCTGAGGATTTTGACCGCCTTGCCCCACGGGCCGGTGGGTGCATTGGCCTCCGCATACCACAATTCGCCGAAGACGGACGGCTTGCCGAAGCCTTGCATGAACACAATCACCCAGCGCTTGCGCCACGGATTCCACGCCATCGATCCGCTATGCAGCTTCACCGCCGTCCCGTCGCTGGCGGACGTCACGCTGGTGGGCGGCTTGAGCGCTTCCCAGGTGGATGTGTCCTGCCACGCCTCGAAGGTGGCCGGACATCGCAGCGTCGGCAACGGATTGCCAAACAGCACCCATTCCTTGCCGGCGGCATCTTTCCACAACGCCGGATGACCTTCGGGCAGCGGCGGCGGTTTCGGTGCGGCTGCCGACTTGGTCCACAGGACGCGCAACGAGTCGAATTTCGCCGTGCGGTCGTCCCACACGCAAAGCCCCCATTCGTATGCTTCCATCGGCGGCTTGACCTTGAGGTACGCGCCGGCCAAATGGGTTAGGCCATGGGCATCCGGCAAACTCACCATGCCAGTCACCCAGGTGGGGCCAGCGCCCGCCATCACCGCGATGGCGCGCGGCGCGCCTTTGGCATCGGTGAAGTAGTTGAATGGCACGCGCAGTGGCGGCTCGAATTTTTGCAGCGGTTGGATCGCAGTGGTCGCACTGGTACCATCGAAAATCCCTAGCGGATAGCGGGCCAACGTGGTGTCACCCCACAGCCAGAACATTTTCCCATGATACACGGCATTCTGCACGCTGTCGCAGCCGAGCACGCCGGATTCCGGCCACGCCAGTTCCTGCCCGAGCTTCTGGCATTCGGCGAACAATCCGCCGCCGGTCAAGCGGCCGAGGCGTTTGGCGACGATGCTGCGGTTGAGTTCGACCCGCAGTGTCTTTCCCGGCTCGGGGGTGAGCCGCACGCCATGATAGCCGAAGCCGTCGGGTGCCACATCGTAGCCATTGCCGTGCACCTCGAACCAGGTCTCCCGCCCCATCAATTCCGGCAGGTCGAAGGCAATCACGCCCGCATTGTCAGTGACGAAACTCGCATGATGGGTGCTGCTCAATTCAACCAGCGGCACCGGCCAGCCGCTGCCTTTCTCGACCACTTCGATGCGACACGGCTCGATCGCGGAGGTGACCAGAGTAGTTACTAACAATAATAGCACAGCCAGTGGATTTGCAGAAGCGTGGGCGATTGGATTCATGACGGAGCAAGGCTGACGGGCTGGAAAATCGGGTTGGCGGATTGGAGTGTCTCGCAATGCCTCGAGCGGATCACTTTGAGTGTTCACCAGCCTTTGAAAGACTAATCGCGGTGGTGAGGCCGGGGTCCTTGGTCCAGCCCCGGGAATTGTGGTGCAAGGCGAACAAGCGCTCGTCGAGGATGCGGAAGAGATAGAAATCGCCGCCTCCCACCGAACCGGCGGAAAACACCTCGAACGAGCGCAGGGCCTTGGGCGGGGCATCGCCGAACAGGCGTTGGACTTCCTGTGGATCGGCTTTCGGATCGGGCCACAGGTAGTGGGCGGGCGCGTGAGTGTGGCCGTGCAGCAGGGCGACGACGTTGAATTCCTTGACGACATCGTAAAAAAGCCGGCGTTGCTTGGCCGACCACCAGTTCCAATCGAAGTTGAACCCTTCGCAATAACCGTAATGTTGCCAGATGATGATCGGTTCACCGGGGCCGACATTTTTCAGGTAGTCCTTGAGGAATTGCAGCGCATTGAGCGGATCGTTCCAACTGCCCGGGCCCGGCTTGCCGTAGGTGAACGGGGTTTCGTTGTCGGTTGAATCTGCGGGACAGAGGTTTACGCAGATGAAGTGAACTCCCGCCCATTTCCATGCGTAATGCATGCCATTGGCCGCCACCGCATCGATCCGCTTGGCCTCGGCGTGTAGGCGGTTGCGCGCGATGATGCCCAGCCGCGTCGCACCCGAGGGAGGGCCGTCATGGTTGCCTGCGGCGACAAACACCGGGATGTTGCCGGGCTCCAGCGTAGGAGGAAAAACTTTCTCAAACAGCGGCCAGGCGGCATTATCCGTTAGATCACCGGCCAGCAGCAGTGCGCGCGGCGTGGGGATTTTGCCTGCGGGCAGGCCGGGCAGCAAGTCTGACGGATAGGCCCCGCCCGGCAGTTGCAGCACCCCGGCGAGGTTGGCTTTGGCCCGCGCCGCAATCTCGTCGGCGGTGACCGGAGGGTTTGCCTTGGCATCATCCGAGCCGATGTGCGGGTCGGAACTCATGAGAAACACCCAATCGCGTGCGGCATCCGCGGCCAAACCTGCAGGGACAAGCAGCAGAAGAGCGGCGGCCCAGGTCAAAACGCCAAGGTTCGGGTAAGGACGATACGGTTGGGGGCAGGGTTTCATGCACGGCGTAGGGGTTAGATGCAGGGTTCGTTTGGTGGCTGAAAATGGTTTTGGGGCGTTGCATCCGGACGCAGGCAGCATGCGACTGGCCGACCCTTCGTCCAGCGGCCTTACCTTGCATGCTTGATAGCGGGCCACGGCCGCCCCCGCAATGCAAATTCTGTTGGATGCGATAGAACTCGCCAAGCCCCCACCCTTCCTGCTAGCAAACCGCGCCATGAAATCGCCCACGCCCATGCCCGCCCCACGCAACTTTACCCCCGGTTGAGCGATGAGCGGCGCCCCGATCCTCCAAGTGCGCAACCTGTGCAAGGCCTTCCCGGGCGTGCAGGCACTCACCGACGTGCGACTGGACGTGGCGGCCGGCAGCGTCCACGCCCTGATGGGTGAAAACGGCGCGGGCAAATCGACCCTGATGAAAATCCTCTGCGGGCTGCACACCGCCGATGCCGGTGAGATCCGCTTCAAAGGCCAGCCCATCCGCGCCAGCAGCCCGCATGAGGCGCTGCGGCGCGGCATCGCCATGATCCATCAGGAACTGCTCCCCTTCCCCAACCTGTCAGTGGCCGCCAACATCGGGATGGGCCGCGAACCGACCCGCTGGTTCCCCGGCTGGATCGATCAAGCGGCGCTGGCCCGCGATGCCACGCGGGTGCTGGCGCGCCTCGCGTGCCCGCTGGCACCCCAGCGCAGGATGAAGGACCTCAGCGTCGCCGAGATGCAGACCGTCGAGATTGCCAAGGCGCTCGCCTATGAGCCCGGGTTGCTCATCATGGATGAACCGACTTCCGCGCTGTCGGAGCGCGAGGTTGAGGCGCTCTTCAGCGTCATCCGCGAGCTCCAGCAGCGCGGCGTAGCCATCATTTATATATCTCACAAGATGGATGAGATTTTCCGCATCGCCGATACCATCACCGTGCTGCGCGATGGCCGCCACATTGCCACGCGCCCCGCCAGCGAACTCAACGAACCACAGCTGATCTCACTGATGGTCGGACGCGACCTGGCACCAACGCCTGCCGCCCGCGACAGCCGCGGCGATCCTGCTCTCGAAGTCCACCGCCTGACCCAGCCGGGCAAGTTCCGCGATGTCAGCTTCACCCTGCACCGCGGCGAAATCCTCGGCCTGGCCGGCTTGATGGGGGCCGGCCGCACCGATCTGGTCAACGCCATCTACGGCTTGGCCCCGGCAAGCTCCGGCGCAATCCGCGTCCATGGCAAGGACGTCAAGATCACCAATCCGGCCGCAGCCATCGCTGCCGGCATCGGCTTGGTCAGCGAGGACCGCAAGCAATTCGGCCTGGTGCTGCCGATGTCGGTCCAGCACAATCTAACACTCTCCAGTCTGCGCGGGCGGTGGATTGACCAGCGCCGGGAACGCGCGCTGGCCGACGCGCAAATCCGCGCCTTTGCCCTCAAGGTGACAGGCCGTCACCAAGCGGTGGTGCATCTGAGCGGCGGCAACCAGCAAAAGGTCGTGCTGGCCAAAGCGCTGCTAACGGAACCGGACATCCTTATTCTCGATGAACCAACCCGCGGCATTGACATCGGTGCCAAGGCGGAGATCTACGCGCTGATCAACCGGCTCGCCGGTGCCGGCAAGGCGGTGCTGCTGGTCTCCTCGGAGCTGCCGGAATTGCTGTTATTAAGCGACCGCTTGCTGGTCATGCGCGAAGGCACGGTGACCGCAGAGCTCGACAGCCACCAAACCAGCCAGGAGCAAATCCTCATATTCGCCATGCCGGCCTGAGCCAACCCGACCCGATTCATGCGTGCTTCATCCATCAAATCCTGGGGACTGGCCATCGCGCTGGTCGCGATCAGCCTGGCGCTGTCATTCGCCAAACCCACTTTTCTAACTGTTCCGAATCTGCTCAACGTGATGCGGCAGATATCCATCAATGGCATCCTTGCCGTCGGCGTGACATATGTGTTGCTCACCGGAGGCGTGGACCTGTCGCTCGGCTCGCTGGTGGCCCTCAGCGGCGTGGTGGCGGCCACCCTGGCCCATCCTAACCAGCATGCGCTGGCAGTGCCGGTGCTGGTGGGAGTGCTGACCGGTACGCTTTGCGGGGCGGTCAACGGGCTGGTGGTCACCCACGGCAAAGTGGCACCGTTCATCGCCACCCTCGGCATGATGACGGTGGCCCGCGGCCTGGCGTTGGTGGTCAGCGGCGGGCGGCCGGTATCAAATTTAGGAGCGGAGTTCACCCGGTTGGGTGGCGACGTTGCCGGGCTGCCGATCCCGCTGATGGTGCTGGCAGGCATCGCATTGCTTGCCTTTGTGGTGTTGCGCAACCTGCGGTTAGGACGCTATGTCTACGCGATCGGCGGCAACGAGGCAGCGGCGCGCGCCTCGGGCATCGACGTCGCAGCGGTCAAGCTCTTTGCCTACTCCGCCTGTGGAGCGACGGCCGGGGTGGCGGGCGTGGTGTTGGCGGCACGCGTCACCACCGGCCAGCCGAATGCAGGCGTCGGCTACGAACTCGATGCGATCGCCGCAGTGGTCATCGGCGGCACCAGCCTGTCCGGCGGGGTCGGCGGCATCGGTGGCACGATTCTCGGCGCGCTGCTTATCGGCGTCATCAACAACGGCCTTGACTTGCTCAATGTGACGTCCTACTATCAGGCGATCGTGAAAGGCATCATCATTGTCGGCGCAGTTTGGTTGGACCGGCAGCAAAACAAATCATGAAACGAACCATTGTATTATTGTTAGTCGGCGTGCTCTGTGGTTGTGGCCGCCAGGAGGCGGCGCACAGCGGCACCAAGCCCATCACCATCGGCGTGTCGCTGCTCAACCTGTCCAACGAGTTCATCGTCATGCTCAACGAGTCGATGGCGGCAAAGGCCAAGGATCTGGGCGTGGAGCTCATTGTCAACGACGCCCAGGGCAGCGCCGAGCGGCAGGTCCAACAGGTTGAGTCGTTCATTGCACAGCACGTCGATGCGATCATTTTGAATCCGTGTGACGTTGAGGCCAGTTCGCCCGCGGTGGACAAGGCGCTGGCGGCCGGCATTCCGCTGGTGAACATGAATTCCGAGACCAAGGCGGCGCCCAGCGCATTTGTGGGATCGCGCGACGAGGAGGCCGCCCGTCTGGCGTTGGAATACATTGCCAAGTGCCTCAATGGTCATGGCAACGTGCTGCTGATGAATGGCGTCATGGGCCAGGCCGCGCAAATCAAACGCGAGGCGGGTGCCCGCGCGGTTCTCGGCAAGTTTCCGGAGCTCAAAGTCCTCGCCGAACAGACGGCGGAGTGGGACCGGGCCAAGGCGATGAGTCTGATGGAAAATTGGATTCAATCCCACGGTGCCACCATCAATGCCGTGTTTGCGCAAAACGACGAAATGGCCATGGGTGCGTTGTTGGCCCTGGAACGGGCGAAGCTGAAGGACAAGGTGCTTGTGGTCGGTGTCGATGCCATCGCGGATGCGCTGCAAGCGCTGCGGGACGGCCGCTTGGATGCCACGGTGTTTCAGGACGCGCGGCTCCAGGGTGCCACCGCCGTGGAAACAGCGGTGAAACTCAGCCGACAGCAGCCTGCTGAGAAACAGGTATACATTCCGTTCCGCCTGGTCACCAAGGACAGCGCCAAAAATTACTGACCAGCGAAGCCTCGCTAGCAAACGTCAAGCAGATCACCGCCATGCTGCGGCATCCGGGAGCGGAAATCGGGAGGCAGAGTGACCCGATGGCCATGCCTCAAGCCCATCCCATTGCCAGCAACACGGCCAGAATCACCCCCATGATGCTTTCGCCCGCAATGCAGCCGGAGGCAATCGGAATGGTGTAGGTGGTATTCCAGTTAGGGGCCTTGCGCTCCAACATCCACACGATCAACGCACCGAGGAACATCGCGAAGCTGGTGCTCGCCGGGATTGTTAGAGCAATGCCCAGTGCCGCTGGCGACGGCGTGTACGGGCGAGCCTTGGGGAAAAAGCGGTCCACCAGCACAATCATGACTCCCAGGATAAACGCCACGATGACCGCGTGCACCGCGCTAACAGGCAAGGTGTCGAGTCCCTGCGAGAGCACCTTGGCCACGCCCATCCACACCAGTGCGGAGGGTGCCGGAAACTTGTCGCCGCCCAGCGCGCTGGCATCGGGCACCAAGATGAAATATGCGGGCACGGCGAGCAGTGCGCCGGCGATCACGCCGAAGATTTGCGCGATGAATTGTTTGCGGGGATTGGCACCGACCATGTGGCCGACTTTCAGATTGCCCACGGTATCGCTGCAGCTGCAAGCCGCCCCCGCGGTCAGGCCGGCGGTCATGAGGTTGGCCGGGATATTGCCCGGCGCCATCACGCCGTAGGTCAATTGGGTCACCTTGCCGAGGGCGCCGATCGGGTTGATGCCGATTTCCGCTCCCGCCCGGGCCGCCACAGCGGCCAGGAAGAACGTCATGAAAACGGCGATAAGCCCCATCCACCAGTGAATGGAAAACAGCCACAACAGCAGCGCCACCGCCAGGATGCCGGTGATGGAAAAGCCGATGACGAACCACGTCATCGGGATCTCCAGGTGATCAAGCACTCCTTTGGTGGCGTCCTTCCGCTTGCCCAGAGTGCTGAAAATGCTGGCAAACGTCCGTCCCAGAGTGCGCCATTGAAACGCCAGTGCCAGCAGGCCGCCGACCACCAACACCGTCGCGCCGGGCCACAGCGACCACGCGCTGATGTTGCGGAAGCCGCCGATGGCTTGCAGCACGCTGGCCCCCGGCTTGAACCCGAATGACTCGATCACCCCGTGCGCCTGGCCGGCCGGAAGGGTCAGGCGGGCCTCCCAATTCGTCGCGGCGGACGCTTCGATAGACAGCGAGACGGCCTTGGTGAGCTTGTTAGTCACTGCACCCACACTGAGCACGTGGAAAAACGGATTGGGACTGCCGTTTTGCAGGGTCGGGGCGGATAGGTCGCGCTGAATGTCGGCGATGCTGCCGTAAGTCGTGGGCTGGCTCCAGGTATAGACCAGCGAGCTGAGGGTGGCGCCAGCGGCGAGCTCCGGTGCCTTGGTCGCCTCCTCCAGCACGACGGTCAGGCTCTGGTTAGGCGCAATGGTTAGAGGCAGTGTGGGGGCGGCCACCGCGCGGATTTGCGGTGCGGCATGATGGATGACCTTTTCGTTGATCAGATTGGGTGCCAAAATCCCGTAATTGAGGATCAAGCCGGCCAGCATACTGAGGCCCACCTTGATCCCGAACAGCGCTCCGATGCTGATGAAAATCAAGCTCGGCTCGAGGCTCAGCGTGAGCTTGTCCAGCCCGATTCGGCTGATGTGGTAGGGCAGGCTCAATTGACTCGGAATCCATGCCAAGCCGTCGCGCAGCCCGGCGGTGAGCATGCCGAGCACTCCGGCGATGCCCATCGCCTTGGCCTTTCTCATGCCCTCGCCGCCGTGCGAATACATGGCTTTGAGGGTTTCGCCGGTGGGGATGTTCGCCGGAAAGCGCAGCGAATCGACCTGGATCATCTGCCGCTTGAGTGGAATGGCCATGAACAATCCCAAAAACAAAATCACCGCGATAAACAGGGTCAGCTGCCACCAGACAAATTCGTAGCCGGTGAGCAGCGTCAGCGCCGGCACCGCCGACACCAGCCCCGCCGAGGAGATCCAGCTCGCCGCCACCGCCACGGTCATGGTGTTGGTGCATTCCAGCATGCCGAACTCCCGCTTCACCAACCCCACGCTGCGCAAGCCCTTGAACACCGCAAAAATGACAATCACCGCCGCGATGTCCACACCCAGACCCCAACCGGATTTGAGCCCGACGTACAAGTTGGACAGCGCCATGAGCCCGCCGAAAATCATTCCGGCGAAGACCGACCGGAACGTTAGATCCTTCTCCTTATCGCCCCGGTAGACGTGGTCCAGCCACTCCTGGTCGCGTTCTTCGGCGGCTTTGAGCTGGTCTAAATAGGATTGGGGGTCGTTGGACATACGGGTTTTCGGGTTGGGCGTGGCAGGCAGGCAGGCAGGCCGTCACGGGGATGGCGTGCGTGCGGCATGTTGGATATGCCGGTAGCGCTCAGCTTGCAATCGGATATCCACCGGATTGATGCCAAAATGCCGCGCGGTGGCTTGCGCGCGGTGATGCCAGATCGGCGGGTTTTCTCCCATGCCGCCGACCTTGGCGAGGCAACCCGCCTCTGCCAAGCCTTCACTTCGGTGCCCACATCGACTTGAGTTCATGCACGCTGATGGAGCGGATGGTGACCCCTCCGCCCTCCGCCTTGACCGACAAGCCATCCTGATGCGGCTGGAAAAACCGGGTGGATGAGATCTCGCCTTGGTTGACGAAGGTTTCCACCGATGCGCGGTCTAGCAGGATGTCCACCGTCTTGACCGGTTGCTGGGCGGCATGGGCTCCGGTGCCGGACTCGACGGTCATATGCGTTAGAACCACCTGATAGCCGCGCAGATTGAAGGTCAGTTTGGCGCCTTCCGGGATGCTCACGTCGGCCTGGATGCGGAACAATTCTCCGGCCTTCGCCAGTGGCAAGTCCTCGCCGGCTTTCAGTTCGCGGTGGTTCCACTTGTTTTCCGCGAGCTGCAGATTCTGCAACTCGCGGATCGGCTGGCGGAACAAGCGCAGCCCGGCCGGCGTCTCATGCAGCGTCAGTTCGCACGGAAACGACACCTGCTGGCTGAAGGGCATGTTGGAAAAGTTACTTCCGCGCATCCAGGCGAGTTGGATGCGGCGGCCGTCCGCCTTGTCGGTGTTGTTGAAGGTCTGGGTGGCGTAGAAGTTCTCGCCGCCGATGTCACTGTGATAGCGGGGTGTCTCCTCCTTGAACTCCTTGCCATCGAAGGTGCCCAGTGAATACTTGCCATCAGCGTGGATCAGCGCCCATTTCCTCACTGCGGGCGTTTCCACCACCGGCAGCTCGAAAAAGTCGGGACATTCGTAGGCGTCGTTGATCGGCTTGTTCTCGTTCTTCCAATCCAACAGGTTCGGCGAGGTGAAGATATGGTATTTGCCGCCCCCGTACATGATCATGACCCAATGCTTGCCCGGCTCGTACCAGAAGACCTTCGGGTCGCGCTCGGGAAACACCAATACCGGGTTCTTCGCGTAGTGCGTCCAGGTCCGGCCGTGATCGAGGCTGTAAGTCAGGCAGTGGTGCGGCTCATTGCGCGACCAGACCGCCACCATCGGCGGCGTTTTTTTGCTAGGCGAGAGTCCGGACGTGTTGTTGTAGTCGATCACACAGGTGCCCGACTGCACGCCGCTGTCGAGTTTTTCCTCCCAGAAAGCGGGCTCCAGCTCCTGCCAATGGATCAGGTCACGGGTCACGGCATGAATCCAGCACTTGTTCCAGCGCTGCGCGAAGAGGTGATATTCCCCGTCATAATAGATGAGTCCGTTGAGGTCGTTGACCCAGCCTTCCTGGCGCGCCTGCGGGTTGAGCCGGTCCATCGTCCACTGGCGGGCAGTGAAGTGGAACTGCGGGCGCAGGGTTTCCTGATAGAGCAACCCCTTGGCCGGCGGCACGGCCTCGGGTTTGTCCGTCTGGACGAAGCCCTCGACGTTGACGTGTCCCCACTGGCCGCTGGCTTCATCGACGACCTGAATTCTGGCGGATTTGCCCTTGAACTCCTGCACATCCCATGAGGCGGGGATGAGTCGGTCGCTGTTTCTGCCGGTGGCGCTTTTCACAATCCTGCCGTCGACGAGAAGATTGATGCACGTCTTGCGCTCGTAGTCACCACCGCCGATGCGAAAGGCGATGTAGGGCCGCGCGATTTTGAACTCCGGCGAGGTCAGCGTGCCCTGCGGGCCGTCATCTTCGATCTCACTGCTGATGACTGCAGCCGCCTTTGAATTCTCGATTTCGAGCTTTGGCAGCAGGCCTCCGGCAGCAGGACCTTTTTGGAACGCGGTGCCGGTGGCTTTCCAATCGCCATAGTCCGCCAGGCCGATGTGGCCGATCGGGGTTTCGTCGGCGCGGCAGAGCGGGATAAGCGCCGTTAGACACAGCAGGACACCGAGGGGATAATTTGTTTTCATCATGTTGGGGTTGGGTCACTTAACGCTGGAAAATGCCGCGGCCGTGCGCTGCTTGAAGGGTGGCAAGGCGGTTACCTTGTGCGGCCCTTCCTGATACCAGAAAGCCACGCTGGTGTAATCATCCGCATCGGCGGTGGTGGGATTGCCATTATCGTGCTGGTTCTGGATCTCAACTTTGAGGGAATTCTTGAAGCGCACCGGATTGGCCAGATACCAGCGATACATCCGGTTGACGCCATCCTTGTTCAAGAGGTGGCCGCAGGATGGGGACGAATATGTCTTCCAACCGGGATCGGCCCAGCACGAGCCGTACTCGTCCTCGGTGCCGGGGGAATGGGCGAAGTCTCTTCCGTCCAGATGGAAAATCGTATCCCCCTCACCAAACCAGACGTTGAGATCTCTTGAAACCGTCTGCAACATGCAGCCGACATATTGGCCGTGCCCGCCCGCTTGGAGAATGGTGTGCAGGCCGTTGGCCACCGGATTGCTCCGACGCCATTCGCAGTGCAGACGGCTGGTCTCGGTGGCATAGGATCCGCTTTCTTCAAAATCCACGCCGTAGGCGACTTTTTGCGAGTAATTGGCATCGCCGTCATTGGCCAGCGCAAACGTGGCCCGCTTTGAAAAGGGCATCGGCAGATAGCACATGAAACAGTGATCATTGATTTGCATCGGTGCTGAGTGATAGTCCACACTCTTGCCGCCAATGGCACCAAAAAAATCCGCCAGTGGCACCTGGATCGAGGGCTCTTTCGAATCGTCCCAGTAGACCTTCAGGATCAGCCCCGGATTCCATTTGCCCACGGTATCGTCCGTCATATAAAAGTAGGTCACCTTGCCAGAGCCTTTCACGTCGGCGAGCAGCACTTCCCCGCCTGTCGGTACGGCCACTTGATGGAACCCGCTGAGCGTCCGCGAGCTGGCGTCGGTGATGCGGAACAAATCCGCGGGCGATTGGGCCCGGGCCGCGCCGCCGCAAAATGTCAGCAGGCCGATGGCCATCGCCCTGCCTGCCATTCCTAAAATGCTATACATGGGGATTTTCACGGGTTAAGATTCCGGCTAGTCAATTCATCGCGGCGGCTCACGCCAGCCCAGGGCACTCAATTAGCATCTGGTCCGCGGGGATTTCAAGCCGTAACTCCGCGCCGTAGTCCAAACCCTCGACAAACGGCAACAGCAACTCCAGCACATCCGGCTGCTGGAAGTGCTCCGGCTTGGTGTCCGGATGCGGGAAATATATCAAACCCACAACCGCAGCCGCATCAGGACGAATCAACCGCACATCAAAAAACGAGAAATCCTCCGCCGGTTCGACCGGATGCCACTTGATGTTTCTGAAGGTCTGACGGGCGCAACGCACGCTGTAGCGGCAGGGCGCGATGCTGACGTTGAGAGTGCCAGGGTGGTAGGCACCCAGATCCACGCCCAATGCCTTGAAATAGGGTGCCTGCATGTGCAGCGTGCCGCCGGGAAAACGGGGATTGCCGTTTGCGCCGGAGGCGACTCGATGGCCCGCGACGACATGGGCGGATAGGGATTGCCAGGATGACATGGGCTACTTTTGGTTAGATCGTGTTTTCCATCTCCTCCAATGGCACCTGCTTGGTTTCCGGAAACATGAACCCAACCACGAATATCTGCAGCAGCATCATCGCGGCGAAAAACGCGAAGGGCAATCCGGCACCCGCCTGGCCGACGTCCTTGGCCACCAGCGGGAACGTCCACGACACGAGCATGGCCATGAACCAGTGGGTGAAGCTGCCCAGCGTCTGACCTTTGCTGCGCGCGGCGGTCGGGAAAATCTCGCTGATGAAGACCCAGATGACCGCGCCCTGGCCGAACGCGTGACAGACCACGAAGCCGCCGAAGAGCCACACCAGCCACCCGGCGTGAGCGGTGCCGTTGAAGATCCATGCCACCAGCGCCAGCGCGATGCCGCAGCCGATGGTGCCCCACATCAGCAGCGGCTTGCGGCCGGCCCGGTCGATGATGGCCATGCCCACCAGGGTGGCGATGAAATTGGCCACCCCGAGGATGACGCATTGCAGCGCGCTGGAGTCCTTGCTGAATCCCGCCATCGAGAAGATGGTATTCGCATAGTACCACAGCGCGTTGATGCCGCCGAGTTGGTTGAACATGGCCACCGCCACCGCGAGAAAAATCGGCTTGGAGAGGGATTTGACGAACAACGGCGCGGAGCTCTGGCCCTGCTCCAAATGCACCGAATCGCGGATCGCGGCGAGTTGCTCATCGGTATGAGATAATCCGATCTTGCCCAACACCTCCAGCGCCTCCGCATGCTTGCCCCGCATCACCAGCCAGCGCGGGCTGCGCGGGATGAAAAACAGCAGAACCAGAAATGCCAGCGCCGGCAACGCCTGCACCCCCAGTTTCCACCGCCACTCGGCATCGCCCAAATCCATCGACCCGATCCAATAGTTGGAAAAATACGCCACCAACACGCCCAGCACGATATTCACCTGGAAGCACGCCACCAAGCGGCCGCGCCACGCCGCCGGGGCGATTTCCGCCAGATACATCGGGCCCAGCACCGAGGTGGCCCCCACCGCGATACCACCGAGAATGCGAGCGCTGACCATCATCCAAAGGCCGGAGGCGGAGGCGCATCCGAGCGCGCAAAGCAGATAGAACGCGGCGGCGATCTTGAGACAATCCCGCCGCCCGTAGAGATCGCCCGGCTTGGCCGCTGCCAATGATCCGATCGCCGCGCCAATCAACGCCGAGGCCGTCATGAACCCTTGCTCATTGAGGCTGAGCTGAAACAATACCTTCAACTGGTCCTGGCAACCGGAAATGACCGCAGTGTCAAACCCGAATAACAATCCACCCAAGGCACCGACCAACGTCGCGCCTAACAACGCAGCGGTGATTTTAACCGGAGGGATTTCAGCCGATGGATGAACAGCTGCAAGCGGGTTTGACGCACTCATGGTTGCCAAAAGCTGCCGTCAAAGCAGCCACCGGACAACAATCGAATTGACAAGTTGGAAAAAACCGGCCATATCCGCTTGGTAATTAGAGATTACCGATTTAGCCATGGACCAATCAATCAAGCACCGGGCGATTTCGCGGGAACTGGCCACTGAGATTGTCGCCGGAAAGTACCGCCAGACAGGTCGGCTGCCCAGCGAGACCCAGTTGGTGAAGCGTTTCGAGGTTTCCCGCCCGACCATTGGGCGGGCCTTGCGCAGCCTGCAGGAACAAGGATTGGTCGAACGCCGCGCCGGCTCGGGCACCTATGTCGGGCCCGGCAATGCCCACCCTGCCGAGGCACACTCCAGCAGCCCGCAACTCGGCATGATCGTGCCCAACCTGCGCCAAACCGAGATTTTCGAATCAATTTGCGGTGAGCTTGCCAGCCTCTCCCGCATCAACGACTTCGGCCTGTGGTGGGGCGCGAGCGCCTCGCCGGTCGCGGAGGCGAAAATGACGGTGCAGGAGGCGGAAGACCTCTGCACCCGCTTCATCGAGCGCGGCGTGGCGGGTGTGTTTTTTGTGCCCTTCGAGCACCAGGCCGACCGCGAGGCATCCAACCGCCGCATCACCGAGCGCCTGCGCAAGGCCGGCATACCCGTGGTCCTCATCGATCGCGACATCGCCGCCTTCCCTAACCGCAGCGAATTCGATCTGGTGGGCATCGATAACTTCGCCGGCGGCTACCTGCTGGCCGAGCACCTGATCAAGTTGGGAATGAAGCGCCTGGCCTACGTCACCCGGCCCCTCACCGCCTCAACCGTGGATGCCCGCATCGCCGGGGCGCGCATCGCCATGCTGGATAACGGCCTGGCCAGCCCGCGCCAGTTCGTTCATACGGGAGATCCAACCGACCTGAAATTCGTCCGGTCCTTCGCCGTGGGCCAACAAATTGACGCAGTCCTGTGCACCAGCGACCACATCGCAGCACAGCTCCTGCAATCGCTGAGCCGCTTGGGAGTGAGCGTGCCGAAGGACCTGCGGGTCGTCGGCTTCGACAACGTGCGCTTCGCCAACCTGCTCACCATTCCCCTAACAAGCATGGAGCAGCCCTGCCGCGACATCGCGGCCACCGCCTTCAACGCCCTGCGGGAGCGCATCGCCAACTCCATGCTGCCTCCGCGGGCCATCATGATCACGCCGCGGCTGGTCGTCAGGGAAAGCTGCGGTGCCTACCTGCATCCTGCCTGATACTCGCGAAGGATCAGTCTTTCTTGCCCGGCGGCTCGCGGTAATCCGGGAACACCATCACCCGCGGACTGCGCACGCCGGGCTCGGTGTTGATGAAAACCACACTGCGGCTGCGCGGGTCGTGACGCCAGCGGGTCTCACAAAGCGGATAGAGACGCTCGTTGTCCGGCATGCGGAAGGTCAGGTTGACCGGATAGTCCTGGTTGCCCTTGGCCGGCGCATCGAGCGTCACACGCGCATTGGGCTGGATCACCAGCTTCTCGGAGCCGATCGTGCCGCCCACCGTGTTTTTTGTTAGATTGAACCACATCATCTGGCCGGCCCGCAGCTTGTCGGCGCCGGCGTTGATGATCTGCATGCGCACCGGGACGACGGTGTTGGTGGGATCACTGGTGACCAGCAGATAAAAGTCGGTCACCTCTTCAGCCAACAGCACGCCCGGCGCGCCCGGCGGCAGCTTGGTCGGGTCGGTCAGCGGCGCGGTCAGCAGGCTGAGGGCCAGCGGGCCGGGGGGCAGTTGATAGACCTTGGAGAAATTCATGCGTGGCAGGTCCACCTCGCGCGAGATGGAGCCATCGAAGAGTTGAAGTTTTTCCGGGGCCGCCTCGGGGCCTTCGAAAAACAAGACGCGGCAGGTGTGCTTGGCCGCCTTCTGCTGCGCGAAGGTGGCGGAAGGGACAAGGAGGAGAAGGAGGAGGAGGAGTTTCAAAGTTACAGGTTATTAGTTATTCGTTATTGGAAAAGACACAGGACTAGAAGCAGCAAGCCGCCTCCGCTCTTCTCTTGGGTCTTGCGTCTTGTCGTCTTGGGTCTTGTCTTCACACTTCGCTGGCGGCGAGCCAGCGGAGGGAGACGAGTTCGATGCGGCGGCCGAAAAGCAGGTTGGCGGCATGGGTGGGCGGGGTGAGGATTTCGGCGGCTTCGGAGGCATCGACGAATTCGCGGGTGCGGCGTACCACCGCTTCACACACCGCATGGGCCAGCACCTTGCCGCTGGCGTCGCGTGCATCCCCATAGCCGCGGATGGTGAAGGTGTCGTCGCGGACCGAGAGAATCGGTGCCAGCGGGCGCAGGATGTCGGCCTGGCGCGTCCACCCGGGCAGCCCGTAGGCACTGTAACCGACGGCGGCGGCGGGGTATTTGTATTCTGCTTCGCTGGAGCGCGGAGGCACCGCCAAGGATTGGGTTGAGAGGGTTTGCATTCCGGAGTACGGGTTGGTCGAGGAATTCTTGCTCACGGCGTTGAGCGCCGCCTGCAGGGTGCCGGCCAAGGCCAGGTCGCCGGTGGACAACTGGCGGTTGACAAACTCCGCCAGCGACAAGAACGGACCGCGCAGGCGGATCTGCCTGACAACCTCCTTGGCCATTGCGTCGAGAAACAACCCGTCCACCGTGCGGTAGCCGGCAAAATCGGTGGCCTCGTAAAAATCACCCGACGAGCCGCTGGTGCCTGCGCGACTGTCCCCGGCAATGCTGAAGCGGCTGTAGGCATAGTCCGTTTCACTCGACAGCGCGGCATCCCACGAACCGCCGGTCTCGCGGTAGTAGGGGACGCACTGCTTGCGGGCGTGGCCTAACAGGGCTCGCCAGGCCGTCACCGAGGTGGAATTGACGTTGAACATACCCTCCACCTCGAAGCGCGAGGCGATGGACTTCCACGAGTCGGTCTTGGCGACAAAATCGTTGTAGAGTTTGGTGGCCTTGGTGGAACTGGCGTTGGCCAACGCCTGGTCGGCCAGCAGCGGCTGATAGGTGCGGTTGCCCAGCGGCGTCTTGCCGGTGACAAAATCGGTGTAGGTCAACTGCAGGCTGCGGCCGGTGGCACCAAAGTTGGTCGGATCCGGCGTGATCGACGAGACGAACCAATCGTCGAACAACAGGTGGTTGGCGCAGTAGGAATCGTCGTACTGGAGATTGACCGTGAGGCCGGCATCGGCGGAGTTGACCACCGCGTTGGGCGGCAGCAGCGGGGTGGCGTCGGAGTTGCCTATCAGATTGAAGGCGAACGGCGGGATCGGGTTCTCGTAGCGCAGGTCCCAGTTGACCAGTTCGCCCAACGACACCAGCGGCCGCGACGGCAGCTCGTCGATGACGCAGCGCGACAGCCCGTCGGACTTGTTGAAACCGGTGACAATGTAGCCGCGGCCGGTCTTGTCGCTGGCGTTGGGCAGCAGGCTGTCGCCGTTGTAATGCCTGACGAAGCTGTAGTCGAAGGGCGAATTGACGGGATGACCGGTGCCGCCGTAATGGCGCTGGATGGTTTGCTCCTCGAGGTCCTTTTTGCCCATCGCGGTGTAATCGACAAACGGGCTGGATTGCACAAACCCCTTGGCGGCCATGTGGGTACGGCTGGCCATGCGCGCGCCGAAAATAGTCGATAGAAACGGCACCGGATTGGTTTGACACTGGCTCAGCGTGCCGTTGCCGAGCTGGGTCATCGGCGGATAAATGGCGTTGGCTACGTCCTGGGTGAACACCATCCGATAGGCCAGGTCGTGGCTGCCGCCGACGTTCATGTCCAGGAAGACGCCCACACCCAGGGCCACTTGGGCGTAGGCGTAGTCCTTGTAGGTCGTATCAAACCTGGCATCGGCCAGAATGGTGGAAGAGGACGGCAGGGCGAGCACGGCCCCGCCGTTGTCCCTGACCTGGAAGTAGTGGCCGCCGCCGCTGCGGTAGCCCATGATGAGGGGGATCGAGGCATCGGCGTCCATGGGCACGGAGTCTCTGGGGCTGAACAAGCGGGTCTCGCCCGGCTTGAGGACGAACGTGTCGTCAATTTCATACTTCAAGGTGATGGCAGTCGAGAGTGGGGGGGCATTGTTCTCGTTGCCGGCGAACAGGGCGTTGTAGGGGGTATTGACCACGCCGTTGATCGTGTAGCGCAGTGCGACGGGCAGTGGATGTTCGACGCGGAAGTTCAGGCCTGGCACGCTGATTTCCATGTTGTACGGGTTCCACATCGTGATGACCGGAGTCAGTAGCAGCCGCGGTTCCAACTTGCTGGGGTCCGACGCCACCAAGCCCGCGCTGTGGGAAAACACCCACTGCATCCGCGCGATGACCGGCAGGATGCGCACCTTGTGCAGAAAGGTGAAATTGTCGCCGCCGATGTCCACCGCCTGGATCGGGACCTTGAAGTTGCCGGTGGAACTCGCGGTGATGCGCTTGTACATCGTCGCGTAGTCCACCAGGTTCGCCCAGCTGGTGACCGGGCCGTGCTGATAGATCGGGATCGTGTCGCCGCCGCGGTAGCCGGCCCACGGATAGAGCATCGAGGCGGCCGGCACCGCGTTG
>CAIVSK010000256.1 GCA_903908495.1 Akkermansiaceae bacterium | reverse complement strand
GTTTCGGTAGCCGCTATGCGGCCCGGTGTTTCGGTAGCCGCTGCGCGGCCTCAGTGTTTCAGTAAGAGAAGAGAGAAAGTTCGGTGCGAAGCGACTGGTTCTTTCTCTCTCACCGAAACACCGAAACACCGAAACACCGAAACACCGAAACACCGAAACACCGTTTCGGTAGCCCCAGCGCGGCGCAGTGTTTCAGTAAGAGAAGAGAGAAAGCCCGGTGCGTGGCGACTGGTTCTTTCTCTCTCACCGAAGCACCGAAACACCGAAACACCGAAGCACCGTCTTCCACCCCTTCGCCACAATCCACAACACCCCGTCCACCAAGCCGGTCAAATAGGGATCGCGGAAGCCTCGGAAGCCGTATGCCCGCCGCAGCGCCCGTGATTCGACGTGCTGGCGCTCCGCCGCCAAAATCGTCTCCATATCACGCGCCTTGACCAAGTGGCGCTGCGACGCATTGGCCGCGTGCAAGCGGAAATCCGCCACCACCACCGGCACATGCATAAAGACTTTCCCGGCCGCCGCCACCCGGGCATAAAACTCGCCGTCCATCACATAGCGAAAATCCTCGCGCAACCGATACCCCTCATCAAGCACCGTCAATCTGCGGTAAAACGCTGCGGTCGACCCCACATAACAATGATGATAGATGTTCACGAATGCCGACCATCGCAGGGCCTTAACCCGGCGTTGGAATTCACCCGCCTCATTCACAAAGTTCCAATCGCCATACACCACATCCGCCGCGCTTTGTTGTAGACGCACCAGCATCGCTGCCAGCGCTCCCGGCCTCAACCGGTCATCCGCATTCAACCACATCACCCAATCGCCCCGGGCCCGCTCAAACCCCTTGTTGATAGCCTCGGACATCCCCTGGTCGGCGGCCTGGATCCATTGCGCATGTGGAAACCCGGCCACCACCACCGCGCTCTCATCGCTCGATCCGCCATCCATCACCAGATGCTCATAGGTCACACCCTGCTGCCCGCACACGCTCTGCAAGCAATCGCCCAGAAAGCGCCCGTAATTCAAATTCGGCGTGATGATGGTGAAGTTCATGGCAGACCACTCAATAATCACCCGTTTCACCGGCTGCCAGTGCCAGCAACCGCCCCGCTACACGGTCAGCATGCAGGCGAGCTCCCCACACCCCGGCGATTTGCTGCGCCGATCTCGCACCTTGCGCCCAGCACGACAACTCGCGCTGCAACGCAACGAAGTGGCCCTGCGCGTCATCCTCGTCGGCCAGCGTGCCCGACGCATCTGCCACAAACCACTCGAAGCTTGTCATCGACACCGAACGCCCCGCCACCACCGAACACCCGCAGCACAACGCCTCCGCCGCCGCTATCCCGAAACTCTCAAATGCGGAGGGACTGTAAAACACCCGACTGCTTCGCAAGATCTCCACAAGTTCGTCCCGCGCAACCATCCCCCGCAAGTGCACCCGCCCACCCTGCTCATCAGTTAGAGAACGGTGCCAGCCCTCCAGCCCGGAAGTCACCTGCCCGGCGATCACCAATTCAACCCTGGCGTCCGCCGCCACCAGCCTGCCAAGGGTGTCCATCAATAGCCACGGACGCTTTTGCACCACATCCGCCCACCGACCCACACACGCCACTTGCCGCCGCTTGACATCACCCGCGAAGCAAAACCGCGGCTCCACCGCATGCGGAACCACCACCACCCGCCCAGCCAGTTCCGCCCCGCCATAGCTGCGGCATAGTTTCCGATAGTACCCGGCCGCCTTGGGCGAGACACACGCAATCACATTGCCATGGCGCAAATGCGCCGCACGCCGCGGATCGGTTAGAAAAAGCCCGGCGCTCGCGCCCCGCAGCACGCGGCTGCAAAAATGCAAATGTGTCCGCCATCCGCGCCCTTGTCCGGTAAGAATCCATTGCTCCCTCAACCAATCCGCCAACCCGGCCAGCGGACTGATCAAGCCGCCGTTGTCCTGATTCAACACCAAAAATATTCCCGCCTGCTGGATGGCCGCAGCCACCTTGCGGAACTTCGGACTCCCCCACGCATATAAAACCACACCGTCCAGCTTGTGACTCCGCCACCATGCCGCCGATTCCAGGTTCTTGTATTCCGTCCGGATCAAATCGCCATCATCCTGTGCCTGGCGTTCTCCGGGCATCACCGCGCGACTCTCCACCCCGATCATCTGTAACCCGCGGCACAGCAATCCGCTGTCCCGCGCGAAAAAATCCGCGCCCCCCCCAAACGCCACAGGTGTGCAGGTGTACCAGCGCATGGGAGAGTCGGTAGGGTCGGACGGCCTCGGCCGACCCACTTATCCGCCCGCATGGGCGGTGCTGCTGCGCTGCGCATGGCCAAGCAAATGCACCTCGCCCTCAGGGGGAAACTGGGCCAAGCGAGGCCGCTTGGCCCTACCGGCCCACCATCCGCCGGTAGGGTCGGACGGCCTCGGCCGACCCACTTGTCCGCCCGCATGGGCGGTGCTGCTGCGCGGCAAATGATCCGGCAAATGCACCTCGCCCTCTCGGGCAAACTGGGCCGAGCGAGGCCGCTTGGCCCTACCGGCCGACACACCTCACTTCGTGAAAATCACATTGCAGTTGGCACCATAGCGCAGCAGCCTTGGAAAGCGCCGGAACAGCCAGCCATCCAGCCGTTTC
>CAIVSK010000255.1 GCA_903908495.1 Akkermansiaceae bacterium | reverse complement strand
GAAAACCTCGACGACACCGACCTCGGCGAGATCCTCTGGCGCCTCAAGGACCGCGGGTTTTTCCTCCAAGTCACCCAACTCCTGCGCGAGCGGCTGTGTTACTCGGCCGCGGTGTGGGCCTACGGCTTTTACCACGATGAACCCGAAGCCATCCGCAGCTATTTGGAAAACTCGCACAGCATCCGCAATCTCGGCCCCTGGCTCGACAGCCCGCTGCTAACCATCCGGCCGCGGATCCACGGCGATTGGCAGACGCTCGAGTTCGATCCGCTCATCAATCCCCGCGCTCACCGCTTCGGCGAGGACCCCCGCCTCACCCATCCGGACGCCCGCCGGCACTATCAGGCGTTTCTCGACCAACTCGCCTGGAAACCCGCGCTCGACGCCGCAGACCAACTCGACCTCACGGTTTTCCTGCTGCTGCAAGACCGCATCGAGGAAGCGTTGGCGCGGTTTGCCAAAATCGATCCCGCCAAGTTGCCCGCCCGCCTCCACTACGATTACCTCCACGCGGTCGTCCTGTTCCACCAGGAAAATCCCGCCGACGCCCGCGCCATCGCCGCCAGCCACCTGCCGGCCTTGCCCCCGGGCCTCTGGCATGACCGCTTCCAGGCCGTCATCGACCAGGCCGACGAAATCACCGCCCTCGCCAAAACCGACAACTCAAAGCACGCCGCACTGCCTGCCAGCATCACTCCGAAGCTCGATCTAACACTCGCAGCGGACGGCAAGCTCGTCATCGTCCACCGCGGGCTGGACAAAGCCACCCTGCGGCTCTTCAGCGTGGATTTGGAAGTGCTGTTCTCCAAGGATCCGTTTCTCAAGGGAGACGCCAACAGCGACAGCCAACCGTCGATCCTGCCTAACGAGCAACGCGAGATCGCCCTCGCCAAGGACCAAAACGAGACGAGCATCGAGCTGCCGCCCGCCTTCCGCAAAGGCAACGTCCTCATCGCCGCGCAGTCCGGCAACACCAAGCTGCTCAAGGTGCTCGACTCCAAGGACCTCGAACTCCGCCAGGATCCGGTCGAACGCACAGTGCAGGTGTTGGACGCCGCCAGCTTCAAACCGCTGCCAAAAACCTACGTCAAGGTCTATGCCGAGACCAGGGATGGCAGAATCGCTTTCCACAAGGATGGCTACACCGACCTGCGCGGCAAATTCGACTACCTCAGCCACACCGGCGTCGATCCTGCCACCATCAAGCGCGTCGCCCTCCTCGTCGCCCACCCCGAAAAAGGCTCCCGCACCGTCATTTTTGAGCGGTGAGCACCGCTACCCGTGGCCCGCGCTGTAGCGGCGCTCTGTGAGCGTCGCTGCCCATGTCCGCGCTGCGCTCGCGACGGTCACAGACCGCCGCGACAATGCCTGCGCATGGGTCCTCGCCGCAAGTCCGCTGCAACGCGCAAGCCATGGCCACGCGGCGACGTCTTTATCGCTTTTCCAGCGGCGATGCGGCCTGAAGTCCGCGCTCCTCACCCCGCCGGCATTTCCGCGCTTGCCCTGCGCCGCGCTTGCTGTCATTACCCATTCCACGCCTGCGCCAACCCTGCCACGCGGTCCCACATCCATCCCCCCCCTCATGAACCAACCCAGCATGTTCAAAACCGCCGATGGCAAGAGCTACGGCTTCACCTTTTTACTCATCACGTCGCTGTTTTTCCTGTGGGCGGTCTGCAATGGCATGATCGATGTGATGGACAAGCACTTCCAGGACTTCCTGCATCTGTCCAAATCCCAGTCCGCCAATGTCCAGTTCGCCCACTACCTCGGCTACTTTCTGATGGCGCTGCCGGCCGGTTGGCTCGCCCGCCGTCTCGGTTACAAGAGCGGCATCATCGTCGGCCTCCTGATGGTTGCCGCCGGCTGCCTGTGGTTCATCCCGGCGACGAAAATCTCGGCGTTCTGGGCCTTCCTGCTCGGTGTTTGCGTCATTTCGATGGGGCTCACCTTCCTCGAAACCATCGCCAACCCCTACACCACGGTGCTCGGAGCCCCGCAGTTCGCCGCGGTGCGCATCAACCTCGCCCAGTCCGCCAACGGCGTCGGCTGGATCCTCGGCCCCATCATCGGCGGCCTGTTCTTCTATGCCGACCCCGGCATCCATCAGGCACATATCGATTCGGGCGCACACAAGGAGTCCATCGACAATTGCCAGCCCTGCCAGCAAAAAAAGGCGGATCTAACCAGCGATCTGGCCAATCAAAAGGCCAAGCTGCACCGCCACCACTTGGTGGCCGACCCGTCAGCCGGTCCGTTGGAGTCATGCGTATCCTGCTCCACCAAGGCAGATTCCTGGTTGAAAAACGAGCTCTCCAAGGTTGACGGCAAATGCCACGTTTGCATCACCTCGGCGCATCAAACCGTGTGGATTCCCTACGCGGTCATCGCGGCCATCGTGCTCGCGCTCTGCGTGGTGTTCTACCGGTCCAACATCCCGGACATCGTCAACGAGGACGACTATCATCTCGATGATTCCGCGCCGGTGCCCCACAAATCGATCTGGGCGCACGGCCATTTCACGGGCGCTGTCATCGCCCAATTCGTGTACGTCGCCGCCCAGGCCGGCATCTTCAGTTTCTTCATCAACTACATCGTTGAAGACATGCCCGCGCTGACCGCCACCATGAAAAACTCCTGGTCGTTCCTCGTTGGCGGGGCCAGCGGCTCGGAATTCCGCAACGGCTCGTGGTTCGCCACCGAGCAGGGTGCCACCAAATTGCTATCCATTTTCGGGTTCTCGCTGTTCCTGCTAGGTCGCTTCACCGGAGCCGGCCTGCTCAACAAGCTCGCCGCACACAAAGCCCTCGGCATCTACGCGCTGGCCAACGTCGTGCTCATGGGCCTCATCGTCGCCAGGCTCGAGTGGATCTCGGTGGTCGCCCTGTTCCTCAGCTTTTTCTTCATGTCCATCATGTTCCCCACCATCTTCGCGCTGGGCATCCATGGCCTCGGCAAAAAATCCAAGGTCGCTTCCTCGTTCATCGTGATGGCCATCATGGGCGGCGCGCTGCTGCCAAAATTGATGGGCAAACTCGGTGACGACTACGGCATGTCCGCCGGCTTCGCCGTGCCCGCCGGCTGCTTCATCATCATCGCCATCTACGGCTTCTCATGGTGCAAACTCAGCGGCTCGCCAGGCCTGCTCGGCCACAAGCCCAGTGGCGGCCATTGATCACATCCCAGCCGCATGCCATATCCGCTAGATCCAGCCCCACTTCCGCCCGAGGCATCGGCCGATGACATCCTCAACGCGTTCCTCGAATACCTGAGCACCGCGGGCATCGAGCCGTACGGCCACCAGGAGGAAGCGATCCTGGAGATTTTCCAGAACAAAAATGTCATTCTCGACACGCCCACCGGCTCCGGCAAGACGCTGGTGGCGCTGGCGATGCAATTCAAGTCGCTCTGCCAGGGCCGCCGCTCGTTTTACACGGTGCCGATCAAGGCGCTCGCCAACGAGAAATTCCTCTCGCTGTGCCGGCTCTTCGGGCCGCAGCACGTCGGCATGATCACTGGCGACGCCACCGTCAACCACGACGCCCCGGTCATTTGTTGCACCGCGGAGATCCTCGCCAACATGGCCCTGCGCGAGGGCGCCGCGGCCCAGGTCGATGACGTCATCATGGACGAGTTCCATTACTATGCCGACTCCTCGCGCGGCGGCGCCTGGCAGGTCCCGCTGCTCACCTTGCCGCGCGCCCGCTTCCTGCTGATGTCCGCCACCCTCGGCGATTCATCGTTTTTCGCCAAACAACTCACCGCACTAACAGGCACGCCGACCGCCCTCGTGCAGTCCGACCAACGCCCGGTGCCGCTGGAATTCTCCTACTCCACCACCCTGCTGCAAGACAAGGTGGCCGAACTGGTGGATGCCGGCCGGGCACCTATCTATCTGGTCCACTTCACCCAGAACGCGTGCGCCGACACCGCCCGCGACCTGCTCTCCACCAACTTTTGCAGCAAGGAGGAAAAGGCCGCCATCACCCGCGCCCTCCACGACGCGGATTTCCGCAGCCCCTATGGCCGCGAGCTGGCCAAGATCCTGCGCCACGGCGTGGGCATCCACCACGCCGGCCTGCTGCCGAAATACCGGCTTTTGATAGAAAAGCTCACCGGTGCGGGCCTGCTCAAAGTCGTGTGCGGTACCGACACGTTAGGGGTGGGCGTCAATGTGCCGATTCGCACGGTGATGTTCACCGGGTTGTGCAAATACGATGGCCGCGGCACCAAGATTCTCAGCGCGCGGGACTTCCGCCAAATCAGCGGCCGCGCCGGCCGCCGCGGCTTCGACTCGGTCGGCTATGTGGTGGCCCAGGCACCGGAGCACGTCATCGAAAACCTAAAACTCGAGGCCAAGGCCGCCGGCAATCCTAACAAGAAACGCAGCCTGGTGAAACGCAAGCCGCCGGAGCACAACTTCGTCCACTGGGATGAGGCCACCTTCGACAAACTCCGCGTCGCGCCGCCCGAGCCGCTCACGTCGAGTTTCTCCATCGCCCACCACACGCTGCTCAACGTGTTGTCGCGCCGCAGCGAGGACGGCTGCGCCGCACTCAAGGACCTCATCCGGCGCTGCCACGAGTCCCCCGCCAAGCGCAAGGACCTATCCAAACGCGCGTGGCAGCTCTTCCGCGGCCTGATCACGGCCAGGATCCTGCATATTTTGCCGGTGGCGAAACGCGATGGCCCTAACAAGATCATAGTCGATGTCGCGCTGCCGGAGGATTTCTCGATCAATCACGCGCTGAGCCTTTGGCTGTTGGACGCGATCCCGCAACTTGATGCCGCTGCGGACGATTACGCGTTGAACCTGATCTCGCTGATCGAAGCATTGCTGGAAAACCCGGACATTGTATTGCGCAAACAGGTGGATTTGATCAAGAGCGAGTTGATGGCCCGGCTCAAGGACGAGGGCGTGGAGTATGACGCGCGCATCGCCCGCCTCGAGGAAGTCGAGTGGCCGATGCCAGGCAAGGACTTCATCTACACCGCCTTCAACGCGTTCAAGCTGCGCCACCCGTATCTTGGCAGTGAGAACGTGCGGCCCAAGTCGATCGCCCGCGAGATGTTGGAGAACTATCAATCGTTCGAGGACTATATCAAGACCTACAAGCTCGAGCGCGCCGAGGCCGTCTTGTTGCGCCACCTCAACGAGGTTTACAAGGTCCTCTCGCAAACCGTCCCCGCCGCCGCCAAGACCGAGGCCGTGTTCGAGGCCGAATCGTTTCTCGAACTCATCGTCCGCCACACCGACTCCAGCATGCTCGACGAATGGCAGAGCATCGGCAGCAGCGCAGCCCCGGCCGACCCGGCCGACCCGTCCGTCATCCAAAATCCAAAATCCCAAATCCCAAATCCTCTTCCCCCGTTCACCCGCGACCGCCTCACCTTCACCCGCCACCTGCGCAACCACCTCCTCACCGTGGTCACCGCGCTCTCCCGCTATCAGACCGAGACCGCGCTGGGGTTGCTAGAACCGGCGGATTCCGCCGGCAAGCCGTGGACCCACGAGCGCCTGCTCAAGTTGCTGGACACCTATCACGACGCGCGCCACCAGATCCGGCTCGACCCCGAGGCGCGCAACGGCCGCCACACCCATCTGCCGGAGCTGCCAAAACCGGGTGACTCACGGCCATTCCTGCCGGTTGTCCAAACGCTCGTCGATCCCGACGACCTCAATGATTGGGCAATTTTCCTCACTCTCGATCTCGAGAAATCCAACCTCACCCGGACTCCGGTGCTGCTGCTGGAATCCCTCGCCGCCGGCTAGAGATGCTGCGCCGGCCGCGACCCGCGCCTCGCAGCGGATGGCCATTTCATGACGCCGGTCGAACCAGCACGCAGGGGCGGTTTTTCAAACGCTCCGGCCGGGGCGAGCCGACGGCATCCCGGCACCGCCCCTCTGAAGCAGGGACACTCCTGACTCCGCGTGTTCCCTCCCCCTTACACCAGCAACGCATTCACTTTCGCCATCACCGCGAACGCATCGGCGATGTAGAGCACGTCGGCCTTGCCGCGAGCCCAGCCGCAGTTGGCGTCCAACGAGATGGCGCGGCGTTCGCCGATGAAGCGCCAGCCGACGGTGTGGGGTTCCTCGCCGTGGCAGCAGGTGGCCAGGCCTTTGGCATGGCGCGGAGTGGAGCCGGTCTGGCCGACTTGATTCAGATGGCTGAGGAAGGGCAGGATGTCCTGGCCTTCACCACCGAGATCCACCAGCGACTTGGTGCTGCCTAACGAGGCGCGAGAGAGCCGCAGGAAATCGAGAATGAGCGTCTCGGCCGCAGCGACCTTGACCTGGCCGTCGGCTTGTTTCTTGGTCCAGCCGGCACCCGTGACAAACAGGACCTCGGCATCCGGACGAATGGTTTGCTGGTCGGCGGCCGGCGCCTCAAACCCGACAACATGACTGCGCGTGGCCGGCGGGGTGAGCGCGACGGCTTCCACGGCGGCGCTGCCGGCGGCTCCTTGCCAGGCCGGGGCGATGCCGCCTTCCAGCGCCAGCAGCCAGGGCCGGGTACTGCGGGTCAAGACGGCTTCCATGCGCTGGCGGTAGAACCAGCGCGAAATGCTCGGGATGCCATTGGCGGCATCCAGGCCGGTGACGTGGGTGTCGGCGCGGCCGCCGAGGCGGTGGGCGACGCCGGGCAGCACGCGGTTCCAGCGGGAGGTGGCGGGGACGCTGACCAAGGTGGCGGCGGCGGCGCGGCACAGTGCTTCGGCGGCGGCGGCATCCGTGGCATAGCGGGCCTGCGCGAAATCGGTCCCCGTGACGGCCAGAAACCTCGCGGCGCCGCAACCGGCGATGGAGTCGGCAGCCGGGCCTGTGTTGTCGCCGATGAGTCCCACGCTGAACGGGGTGCCGAGGGCTGTGGCGAGTTGGATGGTGGCGGCGAGGGCTTCAAGCGCGGCCTTGGCGAGGGTGCCGTCGGCTTCGGTATGGGCGAGAAAAAGGGTGCTCATGGGGGGGAGAGTTGTTGATTATTAGTTAGATATTATCGGGAAGAGGGAAGATAAGAGTCATGGGTCATAAGTGAAGAGCAGGTGTGGAGCGAAGCTGTATTCCTGATAACTTCTAACAAATAACCAGTAACCTTCATCACCCCCTTATCCAGGCGACGAGTTCGGCGGCAATCTGTTCGGGCGGCTGGTCCTTGATGACCTGGGTGGCCCGGGTTTGCTTGGGAAGGGACACGGAGGCGAAGGTGATGTCGCCGGTGCCGACCGGGGCTGCCTTGGCTTTTTGCAGGGCGGGCATGATGCCACGCATGTTGGCCATGCCCACTTGCGGGTTGTTGCGGGGTTCTGGCAGGTTGCCGGTGGCCCAGCCAAGCACTGCGGGTGGCGCGCTGCAGACGGACACCTGATGTTTGCCGCCCTCGACGCGCTCGAGGATGCGCAGGCTGCCGTCGGTGCCGATGGTGAGGGAATCCACGCCTTGGAATTGCTCGGTGATGCCGAGGCGTTCCCCGACGAGTTGCATGGTGGCACCGGCACCGCGCGAGGCGCTTTCCCAGCCGCCGAAGAGCAACACGTTGGCCAGGTCGAGGCCGGGGATGGCACCGATGGCCTCGGCGAGGGCGGCGGCGGTTTCGGCAGCATCAGTGAAGCCGCCGGCCGGGCCGTCGAGGGCGATGAGTTCAAACGGGACTTTCTGGGCCACGGTCATCATGACTTGTTGCAACTTGGCCTTGGGCCCCAAGCTCACCAGCCAGACTTTGCTGCCGGGATGTTTGGCGGCGAGGTTGGCAGCCTCGTAGAGCGCGTGGCCGGCCCACGGATCCAGCGACGAGGGCAGCATCATTTCGTTTTTCAAGGCAGGGCCGTTAGGGCCGGCGATCGGCTCGAGGGTTTGCAGGGGATCGGGCACGAGGCTGCCGCAGACGATGATGGTGTACATGTTCTCGGTTATTGGTTAGAAGTGATAGAGGAAGACAAGACGCAAGACAGAAGATTGGACGCAGGCGGACAGGGGCCCCATAGGCACCGGGACTCACCGCTGGCAGTGGATGACCGAGCGGAAGGCGCGCGGAAAATACGGGACGGCGGGCCCCGAGGCAAGCCCAGTTATTGGGATGGGTAAACCGGCGCTTGGGGCAGCCATTGGACGAGCATGGCAGCCAGCATTTCCGGGTTGAGGGGCTTGGAAAGATAGTCATTCATGCCTGCCTCCAGGCAATCCTGGCGGTCGCTTCCTGCGGCATTGGCGGTCATGGCAATGATGGGCACCTGCTGGTTGATGACGGCGGAGAGCGGGCTGCGGATCAAGCGGGTGGCTTCCAGACCGCCCATCTCGGGCATCTGCATGTCCATGAGAACCAGTTCGTAGGGGTGGCTGGCGAGCGCCTGGATGGCTTGCGCGCCGTTGCCCACCATGTCCACTTGCAGCCCGAGAGGCCGCAGGTAACCGAGGGCCACTTTTTGGTTGATGAGGTTATCTTCGGCGAGCAGGATGCGCTGGCCGCTCCAGCGTGGTTTGGCGGCGGGTGGTGATGTCGCGCCGGTGGGAGTGGGGCTCAGGCGGGTCGTAAAACACGCGGTGAACCAGAATTCCGAACCTTGGGCGACGACGCTGGAGGCCCCGATTTCCCCACCCATGAGCCCGACGAGTTGTTTGGAGATGGCCAGGCCGAGGCCGCTGCCACCGAAACGACGGGTGGTCGAGGGGTCCATCTGCGAGAATTTTTGAAACAACAACGCCTGCTTGTCTGCCGGGATGCCGATGCCCGTATCGCGCACGGCAAAGCGCAGCACACTGGTGGTGGCGGTGGCCGATACCAGGCTCACCTGCACGCTCACCGCGCCGTGGGACGTGAACTTGATGGCATTGCCGACCAGGTTGAGCAGGATCTGGCGCAGGCGGCCGGAATCGCCGCAGAGGTGGCGCGGCACGTCCAGGGCGACGTCGCAGCGGAAGTCGAGGCCGTTCTTGCCGGCTTGCGGGGTCAGCAGGCCGATGAGCTTGTCGAGCAGGGCCACGAGGTCGAAGTCCAGCAACTCCAACTCGAGCTTGTCGGCCTCGATTCTGGATAAATCCAGAATATTATTGACGAGGATCAGGAGGGCATCGGCGCTGAACTGGACGATTTCGGCACGCTCGCGTTGTGCGGGGTCGAGCTCATTTTCCAACAATTGCGAGGTCATCCCGATGATGCCGTTCAAGGGGGTGCGGATCTCGTGGCTCATCGTGGCCAGAAACTGTGATTTCGCCTCATTGAGCCGTTTCGCCTTTGCCGCGGTTTCCTCAAGCTGGTGGATCCTCCTCATCTCGCTCTCGGCCCGTTTCTGTTCGGTGATGTCGCGGCTGATGCCGAGCACGCCGATGAGTTCTCCGTCCGGGCCCCAGTAGGGCGTCTTCATGGTGTCCAGCAAGGCCTTGCGGCCGTCGGGATAGGTGATCCATTCCTCGTTGCGCCGGGCCTTGCGCCCTGGCAGCATCAGCCGATCCTGTTCCTGGAAGAAATCAGCGACTTCCCTGTCAAAGAGATCGTGGTCGGTCTTCCCCACAATCTCATGCCTTGGCCGGCCGGTGAACTCGACGAAGCCGGGGTTGCAGCCCAGGTAAACCCCCTCGGTATTCTTGAAAAATATGAGGTCAGGAATGGAATCCAGCAGCGAATTAATCAGGGATGCCTGCCGATTGCTCTTGTCTTCCTCGCGTTTGCGCTCGGTGACGTCCCGGATAACGCCTATCGCATGCCAATCTCCCTCGATTTGGATGGCCGAAAGCGCCAGTTGGACCGCGATTTCCGAGCCGTCTTTTCCCAGAGCCTCCAGATCGAGTGTTTTCCCGACTGCGGCACCAGTCCCGGTTTGCAAAAACGCCGGGAAGGCTACGTGGTGAGCCGGGTGATATCGCGGAGGGGTGATGAGCGCATGCAGGTTCTGGCCGATTGCTTCGTCACTCGTGTAACCAAAAATGAGTTCGGCTGCCGGGTTCCAATAGGAGATCATGCCAGCCGGATCCATCATCAGGATGGAATCCAGCGCCGCGTTGGCGATGGCGGTCATCTTGTTTTCGCCCCGCTGCCACCCGCTAGCCGGACTAACGGCGAGCGCGCCGGTGGGGAGATTGGCCGGCTGCAATTCAACGCGTTCAGGGGTGTGTGAAATCGGTTGCATTGCTTTCTCGTGGCTGGCTGGGGAGCAACTCAATCATGGTGCACCCTTTGCCTCTTGATAACTATGGCCAGCGGCTTTCCGCTTGCGGGTGATCTCTAACGTTCTAATTGTTGCCTGACAAGCGGAAAATTCCATCTGGCCTTGGCCGCAAGCATCTAACAAAAACACAAGGGACGACGGGCACGAACGGACCTCCGTCCATTGCAATCATTGAGAGCTTTCGCGGCGGCTCATTGAAATCGGGGCCACCCTGAGAAACAAGCGCGTCCCAACGACAGGCGAGGACGCCTGTCGTCCCCCACCGCCGGAACGGCTGCGGCCCCCTCGCGCCGCATCAGGGATAAAGCAGAGGCTAATTCTCCCCCGAATGCAGGCCGCCGGTGCCGGCGCGGAAGTTGACCCGGGCGAGCTCGGGGTTGTTAGGATGGGCCTGGGCGCAATTCCACAGGCAGGCGCCGCAGTGGATGCACTTCTCGCGGTCGAAGACGGGGCGGCCGCTTTCACTCGGCGTGATGGCCTGGCCGGAACACATTTCCACGCAGATTTTGCTGCCGCATGCCTCGCAGTCGTTCGGATAGAGAAACACCACATGGTCGGCGTAGCCCGCAGGGGCCTGCACCTTGCCACCCATCAGCAGGGCATCCTGATGCGATACCAATAACTCACCGTCGAACGGGATGGCCGGCCAACCGGCTCGATCCATCAACACGCCGCTGGCGGCGATGCCCTTGGTGTCGCAGTCCTTGCGGATGGCGGCGAGTTCCTGCTTGGAAATACGACCCTCGTAGTAGTCGGCGGGATCCGGGACGCGGGCATGCGGCGGGGACGGCCGGCCGGGGATGGCGAACATGCCCTTGGTAAGGCCGGTGAGCATGGTGCCGATGAGGCCGGGAACCACGCCGCGTTGGAAGCCGTCGCGGGCTTTTTCGGCGATGCGCGCTTCGGCTTCGAGCCAACTGGCGCGGCGGCGGGTGACGTAGGTGGCGTCGAGGTTGTCCTTGGTGAAGGGTTTGCCGGCCTTGAGCAGTTCGATGACCGCCTCCGCGAGCTGGACGCCGGTGGCCCAGGCTTCATCCACGCCGGAGTTGGTTAGAACATTGGTGGATCCGCTGCCTTCGCCGATGCGGGCGAAGCCGTCGCCGGTGAGGTGGGGTTCGCCACGGCGGCCGGATTCCTGCAGCGATTTGGCCCCCCACGAGCGGAGGCGCCCGCCCTTGAGGTGGCGCCACAGATAGGGATGCATCATCCAATGTTGCAGGTAGCGGTAGGCAGTGCGGGCCGGATTGTCGAACCACGAGGGAACGAAGATGCCCAACGAGGCGACGCGGTCCGGATGGACATAGAGAAAACCGAAAATTTCCGGTTCCGGATAGCCGATGGTATGCAGCACGGTGCCGGCGGCAAGCTCGCATGACTCGGGCAGGTCCACCACAAACTTCATGCCCAGCGCCCAATCGTGCAGGTGATGCCCGGCCGGCACACCGAAGTGCGCATCAAGTTGCTGGCCCACCGCGCCTACCGGTCCGTCCGCCACCACCGTCAGCGGCGCGCGCACATCCATGCCGGGCATGAAGCCATCAGCGGGCTGGCCATCCTTGGTGACGCCTTGATCCAATAGTCTAACGCCTGCTACCGTCTGGTCTTCGATGATGGCTTCCCCGACCGGGCTGCCGGGCCAGATTTGGACGGCACCGGTGGCCATGACCTGGCTGCCGACCCATTGGGTGAACTGGCCCATGGAGAGGATCAAGCCGCCGTGCTTGTTAAGGAACGACGGAGTCCACGGCAGTTCCATTGCCTCGTGTTGGACGCCGAGCACTCCACCCAGCGCGCGAATCGCGGTGTCGGCCGCGCGCATGCTCAAGGGCCGTCGACTGGCACCGCCCGGGTCTAGCAGATAGAGGATTTTCTCCTCGGTGACCGGGGCGGCCATCGGGATCTGCGCGGGATCCAGATCGGGGAACGACTCGCGCAGGCTCTTGGCGTTGGTGACAATGCCCGAGACGCCGAAGCCGATGTCATCCGCCCGCTCGTAACACATGACTTGCAGCGGCATGCCCGGCATCGACGGGCTTTCCAGCGCGGGGCTGCCATCGGGGTTGAGGAGCGCGCCCGCCAGCTTTGTTAGAAAACCGCCCGCAGCCGGGCCGAAGCCGACGCACACGATATCGGCGTCCATGGTGGGGCGGTCGGTGGGCATGGGGAAGTTAGATGTTATTTGTTATTTGGAGTGATAACGTGCTGATGCGGGAAACGGGTTTTCCTAATAACTTTTAACCCATAACCCATAACCGGGCTTTACTGCGGATAATCCAGGGCTTCCGGGATCATGACAGCGGTGAGGGCGTTGGCGGCGCGGTCCTTGGCCAGGCCGAAGCCGTAGAGGCAGCCGTCCAGCTTGGCACGCATGCGCAGGAACGCCTGCAAGCGGATGGTATCCGGGCAGGGACCGGCCTTGCTCGGGTGGGGCTGCCCGGCAGGAGTGATATCGGTGACGCCGCGGGCACCGCTGGCGATGCCGGGCATGATGCCTTCCAGTTCATCGAGGTCGGCGCTGCCGTAGCAGGCGGCGCAGGCCTGGACGGTCCACTCCGGGTGCAGGTTGTAGCCAAAGACCAGTTCGCTGCAAATGCGGGCGGTCTCGCCGGCGGCGCGGGCGGCCTGCACATGGCACAGATCGCTGAGGAAGGCCACCGCACCGGGCAGTTCCTCGGCCACCGAGGGGTCGGCCGCACCGGATTGCGCGAGCTCGACCACGTCGAGAATTTGTTGGCGGGAGGCAAGCAGCCAGCACAGGGCGTCTGCGAGCGGGAAGGTGATGCCCTGGCGGTTGGATTGATAGAGCTTGCTGCCATTGCCGTCGGTGGCCGTTTGCAGGTAGCGGGTGGTCCACAGCCACAGAGCCATGGCCGAACCCAGAGCGCATGCACCGGTGCCGGGCTGCTCGGCGGCGATGACCTTGAGGTCCTTGATCCAGCCCTCGAACTGCGCGATGAACAGGGTGTTGGTCATGGTGACCGAGAGTTGGCGGCGCTGGACCGCTTCCGGCCCTTCATAGGTGGCTTCGAGCTGGGCATCCATCCATTTGTGAGGCAGGAAGCCGGGGCAATCCTCGGTGATGCCGTAGCCGCCCATCAGGCTGACCGCCTCGCGCATGATGGTGGCACCGTGACCGGTGTTCCACAGTTTGCAGGCGGGGCAGAGGACGTTGGCCTGGGCATCCAAAATCACGTACTGCACCAGCGGGTTCGACTCCAACAAAGTAAGGCGGGTATTGTCGCGGCTGGCCTCTGGCTGGCGGCGCAGCTCGATGCAATCGGTGGCGTCCTCCTGGATGCGGGCCAGGGCTTTCAAGGCGCTGCGGCCACTGAGGCCTTGTTCTGCAAACAACTGGTCTTTTTGCCGGTCGAGCGGGTCGAGGCTATCAAACAGGCGGGCGGTGGCAAACCCCAGCGCGGCACCGGCCTCGCCGGTGGCCCAAATATCGACCAAGCGATGCAACACGTCTTGCTTGGTCTGCAGGCCGAGGTCGTAGCGGGGCGAGCCTGGGGTACCGGTTTCGCCGCCGCGGAAGCGGCTGCGCTGGTAGCGGATGATCGGTTCGACCGCGGAGAGCAACTTGGCGGAGGTCATCAGGCCGACGGTGACGCGGGTGCGGCGGAACACCGCTTCGATGACATCACTGTGGGTGAAATTGGGAATGATCACGCCGTCCTTGACGGTGTAGCCGCCGACGATGCGCGAGGCGGGCACGTTGAGGTTGAACACCGGATCGCAGGTGGAGGAAAGTTGGTGGACCATCTTGCGGGTCGGCACCCCGGAATCCCACAGGCCGGGGTCGGTTTTCTCGAGGATGACGATGCAGCTGCCCTTGATCCGCGGGTCGGCGGAATCCACCGCTGCGGTGACCACGTTGGCGAAATCCATGTTGGTGATAAAGCGGCCGCGCTTATCGATGTTGAGGACGGGCTCCTGGCCGTCTTGCCACTCAACGACGCGCATTTTGCCGCCTAACAAACCGGTTTCCACTCCCACGAAGGGGATCGGTTCGGTGAGGGCGAAGGCGACGCGGGTTGCCTCGCGGGTGTCGCCGGGCGCGGGCGGACAGACCAGCGGCAGGTAGTGGGCGACTTGCTCGGGGGTGCCGCGCTCATGGATGGGAGCGATGCCCAGGTTGCTGGCGAGGCTGCAGGTGGCGGCGCCGGCATCGACCCAGGAGAGCTCGAAGGCGACGAGGGCGAGGGCGAGGTTTTTGGGGCCTTCGATGAAACCGCCTTGGCTGGGCTCGAGGAAAGCGGCGGTGATGCCGGCTTCATCGTACACGGCGAGCAGCGAGTTTTTCTCCGCCGTCCAGTCATGGGTGTTGCGTCCGCCCTGGGCGACGAGCCGGGCCACCGGGCCGCGGGCGACGGGGCGAACCGCTTGAATAAGCATGGTCAGATCAAAGCGCTCGGCGAAGCGCCACTGGAGGGCCCGGAGTTGGTCGGAGGGAAGCGTCTGGAGCGTGGGAGTGGGATCGGTGGCGGCCATGGGGTGTCGGTATTGCTTTTCGCGTTGCAGGGGGGGGAAGTCAGCGGTGGGAAGGCGGGCGTTTTTTGGGGGGAGGGAGAAGAAAATCCGGAACCTGGCCGCAGTTGCGACAGCGCGGGTTTGGCGCTAGGGCTCTACGGCGAGGATGGGTGCAGCAAGCGCAGGTATGCAAGGGATTTTTGGGGGTTTGATCTAACATGCAAAGGAAAACGCCCGACCCTCAGCGTGAGAATCGGGCTTTTTGCTAGATCAGGCCAGATAGCGGGGGAAATCAATCCCAGCCGCCACCGCCGCCACCGCCACCGCCTTTGTAGCCGCCGCCGCCGCCTTTGTAGCCACCGCCGCCGCCACCTTTGTAGCCGCCGCCGCCGCCGCCACCTTTGTAGCCGCCGCCGCCGCCTTTATAACCACCACCACCACCGCCGCTGCTGCTGCGGCGCTCGCCGCCGTAACCGCCGCCGCCGCCGCCGCCGCTGGGGCGGGGTTCCTTGGGTTCCGAGGCATTCACGCGCAAGGCGCGGCCTTGGTAGTCGTAGCCATTGAGTGCTTCGATGGCAGCATTCAACTGGGCTTGGTCACCGATGGTCACGAAGGCGAATCCCTTGGATCGCCCGGTTTCGCGGTCGGTGATGATTTTCACCCGGTCAACGGGTCCGTATGCGGCGAAGAGTCCGGTAACGTCCTCTTCTGTGGCGGTGTAGGGCAAGTTGCCCACGTAGATGTCCATTTGCTTCAATATTGGCACGCCATTTCAATCAACACTTCCTGAGACCATGGCGCAAAGACCAGACGAAGCGCGTTCCCACGCGTGGTTGCGAAAAGAACGCGGCGAAGTTACGGACAATCGCGCGACTTGGCAAGCATTGATTTTCTCAATTGTTTTTCGGCAGCCAAGTATATTTTTACTGTCATTCGGTTGTTGACGAAAATCCGGGAAATCCGGGCTTGGCAGCGGGGGCTTGGGCGTTGAGGTTGGGGGGCGATGGAACTGAGTCTTTCCAAGTTACGGAGCGCGCTGCCGGAAGGCGGGCTGTTTGGGGGTGGTGGCTGGCGCTACTCGCCGCAACCGCTGCGGCTGAGTCGTGCCGAAGCCCGGCACCTGATGACGCTGGGGCATCCACTGGCCAAGTTTCAACAAGCCTGTGACACGCTTTACCGCCGCAGCGCCGCTGGCAAATTGCCGGGCTGGCTGGCGGACTTGCTCGACGCCGGCAAACCGGAGTGGATGCGTTGCCTGCAGCGGGGGCCGGCAAGCGCAGGCCAATTTCCGCGGGTGATTCGACCGGACCTGATCTGGACCGAACAGGGTCTTGCGATGACCGAGTTGGACAGCGTGCCAGGCGGGATCGGCATGACCGCTTGGTTGTCGCGGGTGTACGCCGAGGCTGGATTTGACGTGCTGGGCGGGCCGGAGGGAATGCTCGACGGGTTTCGCTCGCTGCTGCCCGCCGGCGGGGCGGTGCTCGTATCCAAGGAGGCGGCCGATTACCGCCCGGAAATGGACTGGATCACCCGCCAGTTGGGGCCGTCATGGGAGGTGGCGTCTGCCGAGACCTACGAACCGGACGGTCGCGACCTGTACCGCTTTTTTGAGTTGTTTGACTGGAAATCCGTGCCTGCGGCTGAGCGGATCGCGGCGGCGGCGGCGGCTGGCACGGTGAGCGTCACCCCGCCGTTCAAGCCGCACTTGGAGGATAAACTCTGGCTGGCGCTGCTGTGGTCGCCATCGCTCAAACGCGAGTGGGCGCAAGTGCTGCGGGGCAGCCACTTGCAGCGCTTGCGCGAGTTGGTGCCATTCGGCTGGGTGTTGGACGCCAGTCCGCTGCCGCCCCACGCCGCACTGCCGCGCTTGGATGCCCATGCGTGGGAGGAGGTGGCCGGCTTCAGCCAAAAGGACCGCCAATTGGTCCTCAAAATCAGCGGTTTCCACGAGACCGCATGGGGCTCGCGGGGCGTGTTCATCGGGCACGACCTGTCGGCCGCCGAGTGGTCCGAGCGATTGCTCAAGGCGCTCCAGCAAGCCCACACGCAGCCGTGGATGGTCCAGCAATTCCATGAGGGGCGCGCCATCGAACATCCGGTGTTTCGCGACGACGGGTCGGTGGAGATGATGCAGGGGCGGGTCCGCCTGTGTCCGTATTTCTTCACGGATACAGCCGGAATAACCCGCTTTGGCGGATGTCTGGCAACCATCGTGCCGATGGACAAGAAGAAAATCCACGGCATGCGCGACGGAATTCTGGTGCCCTGCGTGATCGGCTAGCGGATCGCCCGCCGGAAACGGCCATGGGTCCGTGGCTTCTTTGGCCCTGTCCTGAATCACCGTCCCGGATGCCAAAGGAAAAGCGGTTCGGTGTTTCCACCGAACCGCGGGTCATGAAAAATAACCGGGCAGACGATGCCCCCGGTTGCCAGCGTCAGATGATGCCAGCCTTCTTGAGCGTGACGTAGGCGCCGTTCTTATTGACGGTTTTGAGGGCGCGGCAGCTCAGCTTGATGCGCACGAACTTGTCAAGTTCGGGGACCCAGATGCGTTTGACCTGAAGATTGGGGGAAACCGTGCGCTTCACCACTTTGGTGACGTGACGGCCGATGCCCCCCTTTTTCTTGGCCAAACCAGACCGGTGAATTCTGCCGCCGGAGCGGACGCGGGTGCCTCTGATGCTACAAATACGTGCCATAATTTCGGGAAAGGTTCGGGGGTTGCGGGGCGCGAAGAATGCCTGCACCAGCGGCGCCGTCAAGCAAAATCCGGCAATTTTCCGCTAAAAAGTTTTTCCCAGCCGGTGGTGGCGGAGGCGATCGAGCCAGCCCTCGACGTCGCGGAAAATCTTGTCCCTCTGGGCGTCGTACATCAGGAGGTGGTAGGCGTCCGGGTAATTCCGATAGGTTTTGGCGACACCGGGGGCCACATGCGCCACAAACCCGCGCACGTCGGAGTCGGTATTGAAGTAGTCCTTGTCCCCGTGGAGCACCAGTACGGGGACCCGCAAGGCTGCCGCGCAAGCGTTCATGCTCTCAATGTCGCGGCCCAAGGTGGCCAGCAGGCGCAGGGTGTAGAGCTTGATATTGTATGAATTTTTCTCCGCCTGACTGGAATGCTTGGATTCCCGGGTCATCTGCACGTCCTGGCCGCCGGCCAAGGTTTCGAACGAGATGCGGGCCAACGGGAAGGTATCGGCGGCCACATGCAGCAACTCGATTTTCCACGCCGGGATATCGTCCCGGAAGCGCACCACCGGCGACGACAGCACCAGCGCATCGCAGGGCAAGTCGGTCGCGGGCGACTCCCGCAAGGCGTGAGCGGCGATGAGTCCGCCCATGCTCTCGCCGTACCAGACGATTTTGGCGTGCGGATGGCGCTCGCGGACCAATTGGGTGAAGGCAAACAGGTCGCGGTACCAGTCCTTGGGGTCGCCGATATCACCGCGCCGTTGGAGGATCGGATCGCTGCCTTGGCCGCGCACCTCGTAGGCGTACAAGCCGCTGCGCGGTTGGTGGAGCAGCAGGTGATTGCCGAGGTTGGCGTAATCGATCGAGGCGCCGCAGAAGCCATGGATCCCGATGATGATCACGTCCGGTTCGACGGTCTTGGAAATCCAGCGGCGGTAGCCAAAGGTCTCGCTCATGTCGCCCGCCGCCATTGGGCCGGGCGAGTTGATGCGGCTCACCGGGGTGAATTGCGGGCCGCAGCCGCCTGCTGCCAGCACCAGTGCGCACACGGCCCCGCCGCCAACGCGGGCGGCAAATCGGCGGAAACACCATGGGATCGTTGGAAGCACGCCGCACGATCGCGTGCTTCCAGTCGAAAAGCAACCCCGGCGGTGGCGGCGCGCGGGGTTGGCGGAGTTTCCCCCGCGGTGGAAATTTCCAGGCGGAGATTTTATTGGCCAATTCTCTGGCGTGCGACACAGTGTTGGGTCAATCCCCGTAACGGGTCGCTTCATGCCATGAAAAATCGTTTGCCAGTTATGTGGGTACTATTGGCCCTGCCCGCAGGAGCCGCCGAGCCGTTGGCGTTCAATCGCGATATCCGGCCGGTCCTGTCGAAGACCTGCTTCACCTGCCACGGGCCGGATGCCGCGGCGGTGAAAGCCGAATTGCGCCTCGACCTGCGCGAGCGGGCCCTCAAGGGTGGAGTGTCCGGCAGGCCCGCCATCGTCCCCGGCGATCCGGCGGCCTCGGAGGTGGTCCGGCACCTCACCAGCAAGGATCCTGAGCAAGTAATGCCGCCGCCGGCCGCGCACCTCAATTTCACTGCGGAGGAGGCCGCCACGCTGACCCAGTGGATCAAGGAGGGGGCCAGCTATGAGGGCCACTGGGCGTTTCAGGCCCCGGTCAAAGCCGCGCTGCCGGCTGGCACTGCCGCCACTGCCAACCCGATCGACCCGTTCATCGCGGCCCGGCTCAAGACCGCCCGCCTCGATTTCGCACCTGAGGCCGATGGCCGGACCTTGATCCGCCGCTTGAGCCTCGACCTGACCGGCTTGCCGCCCTCGCCCGAAGAAATCCACGCTTACCTCGAAGACCGCTCGCCGCAGGCCTACGAAACGCTGGTGGACCGACTGCTCGCCTCACCCCGGCTCGGCGAGCACTTTGCCTCGTCCTGGTTGGATGCCGCGCGCTATGCCGATACCAACGGCTACTCGATTGACGGCGGGCGCCAGCAGTGGCTGTGGCGAGATTGGGTGATCAAGTCGTTCAACGACAACCAGCCCTACGACCAGTTTCTAACCGAACAACTGGCCGGTGATCTGCTCCCCAACGCCAGCGAGCAACAGCTCGTCGCCACCGGGTTCGGCCGCAACCACGCCATCACCCACGAAGGCGGCACCCTCGCCGAGGAAAATCTCGTCAACTACGTCGACGACCGCGTCAAGACCACCTCCGAGACGTTTCTCGGCCTCACCCTCGCCTGCGCCCAGTGCCACGATCACAAGTACGATCCGTTCACCCAACGCGATTATTACCGCTTCTTCGCGTTTTTCAACACCCTCGGCGACGCCGGCCACGGTGGCGATGGCGGCGTCAATGCCGTGCCCTCGATCCAAGCCGGTTCCTGCCTGGCCACTCCCGCCGAGGCGGCCAGCGTCCGCCACGAACTCGAATCCCTGCGCGAGGCACTCGCCGCGCCCATCCCGGATGCCCAGGCAAAATGGGAAAGTGCCCAACGCGCCGACCTCGCCCAGCGCGGCCGCGAACTGGTGCTGACCCCGCTGGAGGTCATCACCGCCACCTGCCCGAACGGCGATCCCGAGCGCATCAAGGTGCTGCCCGACCACTCGGTAACCATTGGCGGCGGCGACTTTGCTGCTTACAACGTGCTGACGCGCCTGCCGGCCGCGGGAGCACCGATCCGCGGCATCCGCATCGTGTTTTCGCCCACGCCGCAGGCCAACGGCATGCTCGGCTATGGCGGTGCCGCCGAGCTCAAGGGCAATTTCCACCTCGGCTCACTCACTGCCTCGGTGTCGTCCTATCCCGCTGGCAACGTCGACCTCAATGCCATCCTGCCGATCGTGCGCCTCAGTGCCAGCGGCACGCAAGCGGGCTTTGACGCGCGCAATGTGCTCAACACCGATCCGCTCGTCGGCTGGGCCCCGCCCACCGGCAGCACCACCCCCCAGCATCTAACCGCCACGTTCGCAGCGCCGCTGCAGGCGGGCGCCAGCCCCTATCTAACGGTCGAGCTGCTGTTCAACTACGGCCAGAACACCTCACCCGCGAGCTTCCGGATTTTCGCGTTCTCCGGCTGCGACGACGGCTCGCCGCACCCCGCCGCGGTGACCGAGATGCTGACCGCGGACCCCGCCAGCCGCAGCGCCGAACAGGCTGTTGGTCTGCGCGCTTACTTCCATCAGGTGGCGGCGGAAAAAGCCTGGCTGCGCAGTCAGATCGCCAATCTGGAGGAACGGCTCGCGATGCTCACCCAAAAACATCCGGTGCTGGTGATGAATACCGCAGCCAGCCCGCGGGTGACCCATATCCTCAATCGCGGCTTGTATTCCTCGCCGCTTGAGGCCGTTGCGCCCGGCACTCCCGGCGTGCTGCCGCCGCTATCCAATGACCCCGCCTTCGACCCGGCCACCGGCAGCTTCCGCGAGCGGCCTGCCAACCGCCTCGACCTTGCCCGCTGGCTGACCCGCCCGGACCATCCGCTCACTTCGCGCGTCGCCGTCAACCGGCTGTGGGAACATTTCTTCGGGCGCGGACTGGCCGCCTCCTCAGCCGATCTGGGGTCGCAGGGGCAGTGGCCGTCGCATCCCGAATTGCTCGACTGGCTCGCGGTGGATTTCCGCGAGTCCGGCTGGGACCGCAAGCGCTTGATGCGCCTCATCGTCACTTCGCGGACGTATCGCCAGACGTCGGACACCCGCGCCGAACTGCTGGCCCGCGATCCCCACAACGAATGGCTGGCCCGCGGCCCGCGCTTCCGCCTCACGGCCGAACAAATCCGCGATCAGGCGCTCGCCGTCTCCGGGTTGCTGGCCGAGCGCCTGGGCGGGCCGAGTGTGCGCCCCTATCAGCCCGGCGACCTCTGGCGGCAGGTGTCCCACTATGGCTCGAGCCCGGCGACCTCCCAGACGTTCGTGCAGGACCACGGCGAAAAACTCTACCGCCGCTCGCTCTACACCTATTGGAAGCGCACCCTGCCGCCGCCCGGCTTGTCGGTCTTCGATGCGCCTAACCGTGAGATCTGCTCGATCGGCCGCCTCCCCACCAACACGCCGCTGCAAGCCCTCGTCACCTTGAATGATCCGCAGTTTGTCGAAGCCGCCCGCGCGCTGGGCCTCGGCTTGCTGCAGAGCGCCTGTGGCGGCGACCGCGAGCGCATCAGCGCCGGATTCGAACGGGTCACCGCGCGCCTGCCCGTGGCTGCGGAACTCGCCACTCTCGTCGCCCAGCTGGCGCGCGAGCGCCTGGCCTATCAGGCGCAGCCGGGCGCCGCCCGCGACCTGCTCGCCATCGGCGAGATGGCCCAATCCACCGCCTTTCCGCTGGCCGAACAAGCCGCCTGGACCCAGCTTGCCGCCACCCTGCTGAATCTATCCGAAGTTATCACGCGCAGGTAGATGCTGCGGGATTTTCACAATCAACGACATGAATCCACTGATATTTTCCCGCCGCGCCTTCCTCGGAAAAGCCGCCAACGGCCTCGGCCACGTCGCGCTGGCATCGTTGCTGGCCAAACTGGCGAACGGCGGGCAGCCCGATGAGTCTAACATGGCGACCTTCCGCAGCATCGCACCGCGCGCCAAGCGGGTGATCTATCTGTTTCAATCGGGCGGGCCGTCCCACGTCGATCTGTTCGATGGCAAGCCGAGCCTGGCAAAATTGCACGGCACCAACCTGCCGGATTCGGTGCGCGGCGACCAACGGGTCACCGGCATGACCTCCGGCCAAGCGTCGTTTCCGGTGGTGCAGCCGATCGCCGCGGGCCGCCGCTGCGGTCCGGCCGGCGCGTGGATTTCCGATTTGCTGCCGCACACCCAGAACATGGCCGGGGACATTTGCGTGATCCGCTCGATGCACACCGAGGCGATCAACCACGACCCCGCCATCACCCTCATCAACACCGGTTCGATGCAACTCGGACACGCCTCCGCGGGTGCCTGGGTCAGCTACGGGCTCGGCACCGAAAATGCCAATCTGCCCGCCTACATGGTGCTCATTTCCCAGGGCACCGGCAAGAATCCGGACCAGCCGATTTTCTCGCGGCTATGGGGCAGCGGCTTCCTGCCCTCCCAACACCAGGGCGTCATCCTCCGCGCCGGGGCCGACCCGGTGCTCTATCTGGACAATCCCAGCGGCGTCAGCCGCGAGCAACGCCGGGCCCAACTCGATGATCTCGCACGCCTCAACCAGCGCTTCGCCGAGGACGTCGGCGATGCCGAAACCCTGGCGCGCATTCATGCCTATGAATTGGCCTTCCGCATGCAAACGTCGGTGCCTGACCTGACCGACCTGTCGAACGAGCCGGCCGCCACCTTCGAACTCTACGGCCCGGAGTCGCGCAAGCCCGGCACTTATGCCGCCAACTGTCTGCTGGCCCGCCGCCTGGCCGAACGCGGCGTGCGTTTCATCCAACTTTTCCATCGCGGCTGGGACCAACACATCGCCATCACCAAACAACTCCCCAACCAATGCCGCGACACCGACCAGCCGTCTGCCGCGCTGATTGCCGACCTCAAGCGGCGCGGGATGTTGGATGAGACGCTGGTCATCTGGGGCGGCGAATTCGGCCGCACGGTTTTCTCACAAGGTGCCCTCGGCTCACCGGTGGCCGGACGCGACCACCACGGCCGGTGTTTTTCCATCTGGATGGCAGGCGGCGGCGTGGCGGGTGGCCAGGCCGTCGGCGAGACCGATGATTTCTGTTGGAACATCACCCGCGACCCGTTCCACATCCGCGACCTCAATGCCACCCTGCTGCACCAACTCGGCATCGACCACCAGCGCCTCACCTACCCTTACCGCGGCCTCGATCAGAAACTCACCGGCGTGGAACCCGCCAAGGTCATGACCCAGGTCTTGGGCTGAGGCGCCGCCCACTCACAGGTAGGTCGTGAGTTCGGCGACGGTGTCAGCGTCGAGGGCGCGGACCAGTTCGACGGTGAGTGAAAGCATCTGCAGGTAGTCTTCGAGGTTGATGATCCCGTTGTGGGAATGGATGTAGCGCGCCGGCACTCCTAACACGATTGAGGGGATTCCGGCGTTGGCCAGATGAAACGCGCCGGCATCGGTGCCGCCACTGCGGCGCACCGTGATTTGGTGGCCGATGCCCGCCTCGCGGGCGGTGTCGATAGCCAGGCGTGCCAGCCGCGGGTTGGCGATGGCGGTGGGGTCGAACAAGCGGATCTGCACGCCGCCGCCGAGGCGGCCCTGGCACTCGCCGCGGGGGCCTCCCGGGGTATCGTCGGCGGGCGGGCCTTCCAGGATGATGGCCACATCGGGCTTGGCGTAGCTGGCGGCGGTGCGGGCGCCGCGCAGTCCGACTTCCTCCTGCACGGTGCCGCAGAGGATCAAGCGGTTAGGGTGGAGCGATTGGCTCAGGATCTGGCCGGCCTGGATGGTGGCGGCCATGCCGAGGCGGTTGTCAAACGCCTTGGCCATGAACCAATCCTCGCGCGCCAGCGGTGTGAAGGCAGACACCGGGGCGATCGGGTCGCCCAGCGCCACGCCGAAGTTATCGAGCACATCGCGTGCCGAGGCGGCACCGATGTCGATGAACATCTGATCGATGGTCATGACCTGGCGGCGCTGCGCATCGGGCAGGAAATGCGGTGGGCAGGAGGCTACGACGCCGAGGATTTTGTCGCCACTGCGGGTGAGGATTTCGACGCGTTGGGACAGCAGGTTGTGCTCCCACCAGCCGCCGATGGCGACGAACTGGATGAAGCCGTCGGCGCTGATGTTTTGCACCATGAAGCCGACTTCATCCATGTGGCCGGCCACCAGCACGCGCGGGCCGGACTTGCCGGTTTCACAAAAAACCGAGCCGTTGCGGTCCGCGGAAAGATCACCGCATTCCTGCAGCTCATCGACAAAGATGGCCCGCACTTCATCCTCATGGCCGGAAACCGAGTGGGCTTCCGTCAACTCCTGCAACAACGACACTGCCTTTTGACGCATGGCCGGAATGCTGCCACGCAACGCCAAAGCATCCAAGTGCAAATGCGAGCGCCGACAACCGGCTCAGGCGGATTTGTGCCTGAGCGGCCTGGGATGAACGCGTTCGTAGGGAGACTCGCCGGCCGCCAAGCGGAACAAGCGTTCGGCGCGGGTGCGGACGGCCTGTCGAATGAAGTAACCGGCATACACCGTGGTCAGCGCCAACAGCGTGATTCTTTCGAGGTGTTTCATAGGTCGTGATGGCTAAGATTGCTGCCTCCGGGACTGCCTGATAGAAGTGACGCAAGCGCCTGAAGGCATTACCAAAGTAAAAAATGCACAGCGAAGCGCAAGCTCAAAAATCGCGGATTTTTTTTGCCTCACAGGATTGGGCGGGCGGCGGCATCGCGCCAGGCGCGGCGCGCCTCGTCGGCCTCACCGGGCCAGCCGGTGGTGGTTACTTTGGCGAGGGCGCGCTGCCAGGCGGGCAGCCACAGGCCGTCGCGGGCGAGTTGGTCGCCGTCCTGGGGCAAGCCGTGGCCCTCGAGGGTGCGGCTTGCGAGGTGGAAACACAGCCAGGCGCGCCAAGCCCGCAGTTCGGGGTGGGGGCTGCGGAGGCGGCTGGCGAGGTGTTGGAAATGGCGGACCGGATTGCCCAGGAAGCCGCGGTGCCCGCTGGCGGACTGTTGCAGGATCCACACCAAGGCGCGGTAAGGTGGAGGAAACACCTGCAACACCGGCGGGTCCGCCAGCTCTGCCATCCACGATTTATTGAGTTGTAAAATGGCCTGGGCCGGATGCCCGCTCCGCCAGTGGGACTGCGCGTAGGCCAGCGCGTCCAAATAATACTCCGCGCCCCGGACCCCGCCGTGGCGCCGCGTGACCGAGGCATCCAGCCGCCGCTGCGTCGCCGGCAACCAGGGGCAGGGCTGAATTTCTTCTAACATATATATCGGGCCGTGGGGATCCGTCCTGGCCGGGCGTGGTGGTGGCACATCAAAAGCCTTTGGCCTCATCGAACCGCCGTTTCAGCTTTTCAGCTTTTCAGCTTTTTCAATGGGGGAAAGTGCAAGCCGATGACATCGCCGCTGGCGAGGGCCATTTCCTCGACTTGGTCGCGGCTGGCCCAGACTTCCAGTTCGCCGCGGCGGCCGTGTTCGGGTGCCACGCTGACGCGGGCAAACGGACCGGCGACAAACAAGTGGCTCACCCGCCCGGTGACGTCGACGCCCTCCTCGGCGGCGAAGCGCAATTCGATCTCATGCGGCCGGATGTAGCGGCCGTCGGGCAGCTTGTTGACCTCGCCGAGAAACTCGTAGACGAAGGAAGTACGAGGCTCGTCGTAGATATCCTGGGGCGTGCCGGTCTGCTCGATGCGGGCATTGCGCATCACCACCACCTGGTCGGCGAGCTCCAGCGCTTCCTCCTGGTCGTGGGTGACGAACAGGGTGGTCAGGTTGATTTCGTCGTGAAACTGGCGCAACCAGCGGCGCAGTTCCTTGCGCACCTGGGCATCCAGCGCACCGAACGGCTCGTCGAGTAACAACACCTTCGGGCGGATGGCCAGGGCGCGGGCCAGGGCGACGCGCTGGCGCTGGCCGCCGGAGAGTTCGTGCGGGCGGCGCTTGTCGAGACCGTCAAGCCTTACCAAATGGAGCAACTCGGACACCCGCTCGCGGATCTCGGCACGTTTCAGCCGCCGCGCGTGCGGCATGACGTCGAGTCCGAAGGCGATGTTCTGCGCGATGGTCATGTGGGTGAACAAGGCGTAATGCTGGAACACAAAGCCGACGCCGCGCTTGCCTGCCGGCACCTCGCTGACGTCATTGCCATGAAACAGGATGCGACCGCTGCCGGGGTCGGCCATTTCCAGCCCTGCGACGATGCGCAGCAAGGTGGTCTTGCCGGAGCCGGATGGACCTAACAACGCAGTCAGGGATCCGTCCGGCACTTCCAGCGAAATATCGTCAAGCGCGGTGTAAGCGCCGAAGGTCTTGTGGATGGATTGGATAGAAATCGACATGAGGGGAACGGGGAAATTGGGGTTGGGAGCGCCGTGGGGCCAAGCGGGTCAATGATGGCGGCTGGCGCGCTGATGGGTGATTTGCTCGACGGCGGTTTTGAGGCCGAGGGTGACCAGCGCGAGCAGGCCGAGCAAGGTGGCGCAAGCGAAGGCGGCGCTGAACTGGTATTCGTTATAGAGCACCTCGATGTGCAGGGGCAGGGTGTTGGTTTTGCCGCGGATGTGGCCGGAGACCACCGACACGGCACCGAACTCGCCCATGGCGCGGGCATTGCACAACAGCACGCCGTAGAGCAGCCCCCACTTGATGTTAGGCAGGGTGACGCGCCAGAACATCTGCCACCCGTTGGCACCGAGAGTCACGGCGGCCAGCTCCTGATCGCTGCCTTGCGCCTCCATCAGCGGGATCAACTCGCGGGCGACAAACGGAAAAGTCACGAACACGGTGGCCAGGATGATGCCCGGTAGATCGAATATGATCTTGATGTCATGAGCCGCCAGCCACGGGCCGAACCAGCCTTTGGCCCCGAATAACAACACCCACACCAGACCCGCGATGACCGGAGAAACGGCGAAGGGCAGGTCGATGAGCGAGAGCAGCAGCGCACGGCCGCGGAACCGGTGCTTGGTGATGGTCCACGCGGCGGCCAGGCCGAAGACGGTGTTGAGGGGGACGGAGATCGCGGCGGCTATGAGCGTGAGCCGCACCGCAGACAGCGCGGACTCGGTGTGCAGCGCGGCGAAAAACACGTCGGCACCGCGGCGGAACGCCTCGACGAACACGGCTAACAAGGGCAACAACAAAAACAAGCTCAGCGCCAGCAGCGCGAGGCCGATGAGCAGCCAGCGCACGGGCGCGGATTCGGTGGTGGCGGGACGGTGGTGCATGGGCTAGCGCTTGTGCCAGTCGAGGTGGCGTTGCAGCAGGTTGATGAGAAACAGCAGGGCGAAGGACACCAGCAACATGGCGGCGGCAATCACCGCCGCCTCGCGGTACTTGTATTGTTCGAGTTGGGAAACGATGAGCAAGGGCAGGATTTCGGTCTTCATCGGCAAGTTGCCGGAGATGAAAATCACCGATCCGTATTCACCGATGGCCCGCGCAAAGGCGAGCGTGAAACCGGTGACCAGCGCCGGGGTCAAGGCCGGCAGAATCACCCGCCAGAACACCGTCAAGCGCCCGGCACCGAGCGTCGCGGCCGCCTCCTCGAATTCCACCCCCAAATCCTCCATCACCGGTTGCACCGTGCGCACCACAAACGGAAACCCGATGAATGTCAGCGCGATAAACACCCCGAAGGGACTGTAGGCCCCCTGGATCCCCCACCCGGCCAGATAATGCCCGATCCAACCGTTGGGCGCGTAGATCGACGTCAGCGTGATGCCCGCCACCGCCGTGGGCAAGGCAAACGGCAGATCCACCATCGCATCCAGCAGGCGCCGCCCCGGGAACCGGTAGCGCACCAGCACCCACGTCACTAACAAGCCAACACCGGCGCTCACCGCCGCAGCAGCGGCGCTGGCACCGAAGGTGAGTTTGGCGGCCGCCAGCACCCGCGGCGTCGACAGGATGCGCCACCACTCGGCCGGTCCGAGCCCGCCCGCCTTGAGAAACAACGCGGCGAGCGGAATGAGGATGATGAGGCTCAGATAGGTGAGAGTGAACCCGAGGGACAAGCCAAAGCCGGGGATGACGCGGTGTTTGCTCATGTCTATTGCTTGATTCCTTGCACTTGATCAAAGGTGCCGCCGTCGTTGAAGTGGGTGGCTTGAGCCTTGGCCCAGCCGCCGAAATCGGCGTCGACGGTGACCATCGGCATAGCGGGAAATTGCACGGCGGCCTGCTCGGCGATTGCCGCGTTGCGCGGCCGATAGAAGTGTTTGGCGGCCAGCGCCTGCGCCGCGTCGGTGTAGAGGAATTCCAGATAGGCGCGGGCGGCCGCGGTGGTGCCGTGCTTGGCGGCGTTGGCCTCGACCACGGCCACCGGCGGCTCGGCCAGAATGCTCAGTGACGGATAGATAATCTCGGTGAGACCGGGGAACTCCCGATCTATCAAATAGGCCTCGTTTTCCCACGACAGGAAAACGTCGCCGATGCCGCGCTGGGCGAAGGTGGAGGTGGAATCGCGGGCACCGGTTCCGAGCACCGGCACGTTCTGGAACAGGCGGGTCATGTAAGCGAGGATTTGAGCTTGGTCGCCGTTGAACTGTTTGGCGGCCCAGGCCCAGGCGGCGAGGTAGTTCCAGCGCGCGCCGCCGGAGGTTTTTGGATTGGGCGTGATGACTTTGACGCCGTCCTTGACCAAGTCCCCCCAATCCTTGATGCCCTTCGGATTGCCCTTGCGCACCACCAGCACGATCGTCGAGGTGTAGGGCGCGCTGTGCTGGGGTAGTTGGCTTTGCCAGCTGGCCGGCAGCAATTTCGTCTGCTTGGCAATCTCATCAATGTCGCCGGCCAAGGCCAGGGTGACCACGTCGGCCTCCAGCCCGTCGATGACCGCGCGGGTTTGTTTGCCCGATCCGCCGTGGCTTTGTTCGATATGCAGCGCGGTGCCATGGTCGGCCTGCCACTGCTTGGCAAAGGCCTGATTGACGTCGGCGTAGAACTCGCGGGTCGGGTCGTAGGAGACGTTGAGCAAAGTGATGCCGGAGGTGGCGTGCTTGCCACAACTGGCGGGCAGGAGGGCGAGGGTCGCGGCGACCAGAACAGGAAACAGGCTTTTCATAAGGCTGGGATGGGATGGAAAGTGACGCGAACCCGACACCTGCGGGCCGCTAGTGGCTACGGAATCAAATCTCCGGAAAAAAGGCTTCGGCCATGCCGGATAGGCCGGCGAGGAAGCCGTCCGCCGCCCGCGCGTTGTGCCTGACCTCCTCGGGCTTCTCCTTGGCGGCACCCACGGCAAAGGGTGGCGACACCCCGTCGCGGCGCATCTTACTCAAGGTCACTTCGACGACTTGGGCCAAGTTGTAGCGGTCCAAAATTCTGGCGATGGAATTGCGCACGTCGATCATGAGCATGCGCAGCCCGCAATGGGCCTCATCCGGGCAGGTGCAGCGCTGATAGGCGCTTTCGCTGGCACAGCCGATGGGGGCCAGTCGCCCGTCCACCAGCCGCACCAGGTCGCCAATCCGCAGCGACGCCGACGGCACCGCCAGGGTGTAGCCGCCGAGTTTGCCGCGGCGCGTATCCACAATCCCCGCCGTGCGCAACTCTTGCAGGATCCGCTCCACGTATTTCAGCGGCAGGCGGTTGGCGTCCGCCAGCTCAGCCCCCCCGACGGAGGGACGGCCCAGCTCCGCCGCGATCCCCAGATGAATCAGGGCACGCAAGGCATATTCGGCTTTTTTTGAGAGACGCATGGTGGAATGTGGAGCAATTGGTAGGATATTCAACGCGGCTTGACAAGAAAAATCATGAAAATCGAGCCATGTCTTAAGTGACTGGAAAACAACAACTCATGAAATCAAGGAAAGGTCGTGAGCCGCAGTGGAAGGCGTGCGGGCGCTCGCAAAGTGTATCGTCCCATAGGCATTCGGCACCGCCGCAGGCTTGCATGGTGGCGGCCCCCATCAGGCCGTGCTGGCGGATTCTACCCGGCCCGACCGCGCCTCACCCTCCATCCCAGCCATCCCAGCGCCGCCAGCACGACCATGGCAGCGGCGATGAGCCACCACGGAATCGGCACTGTCCCTTTGAAGTGAATGACCACACTGTTTTTCAGCCCGTCTTGCAATGACTGATCCCAGATCAAAGTCCGGCCGCCATCTTGCGTGCGCGTCGCGTTGGACTCCTCCACCACCATCGGCAGGTGCAAAATGTACACCAACCGCCGCCCGTCAAATTGCGAGGCCGGTAAAAAAAACGAGCCCGGCAGCGCCTTGGACGGCCGCACCGTGCGCGTCAGGTCCACCGTGAGCCCATGGCGCCGGCAATCAAAATGCCCGATCAACGGCTCCACCGCCGGCTTGAGATTGCCCGATGCCAACGCGGTGTCGCCGCTCACCGCGTCTATCAGATCAATCGCTGATTTGAACGACGCCCGGAAATCCACCACCACGCGGTCCCCCTCGCAAGTGACGCGGCGGGTTGCTTTTGTTAGAGTAGGGGTCTCCCGGATGAACTCATCCAGCAATTTTGCCAACCCTTTCTCACCGCCGCAGCCACGGGCCAGGCTGGCAGGCACCGTATAGCGGATTTCGGCGCGGCCACTGCCATCACCGGCCAGCCAATACTCCTCGTGCCCATCAATGCACGAGGCCAGCAAGCCACACCCGGCCACCACCAACCACCGGCAAGGGCGCCGCAGGCATCGCTTCAGGGACTCGGACAGGTCCTGCATCACAGCCGTTGTTGGGCACTGCGGATGAGTATGTCCGCGATTTCCACGTGGCCGGGCGCTTCCAGAATCCCCAGAATCGCCCACGCCACATCCTCCGGATCCAACATTTTCATGACCGCCCGCGTCTGACTCAGCGACTCCTCACGCCCCCGGAAATAATTATCTAACAAAGGAGTGTCGACATATCCCGGTGACACGCAGGCGACCTGGATCGGCGAGCCCATCGCCTTGAGCTCGGCGCGCAGTGCATCGGTCACCGCCCGCACCGCAAACTTGGTCGGCGCGTAGAACCCGCCAGTCGGCGGCACCCGGTGGCCGCTCAGCGCACTCACATTCACAATGCGGCCGCCATCGGCCGGAAAATGCGTCAGCGAGAGCTGGCAACACAGGGTGAGGGCCATCACGTTGACGCGCCACATTTCCTCCCAATCCGTCGGGTTGCCGTCGATGATGCGAGACAGATAGGCCACGCCCGCACAATTCACCAGGCCATCGATTCTGCCGAGCCCGTGGAAAACCCTGGTGATGTCCTCGCGTTGTGTCAGATCCGCGACCAGCGGCGACACATCCTCCGAGAGCACCCCTGGCCGCCGTGTGATGCCCAGCACATTGGCCCCACGTTCGACGAGGAGTTGGCACAAGGCTCGGCCGATGCCGCTGGAGGCACCGGTCACCAGCAATGTTTTCCCTTGCAGCGATGGCATGCCGCGAGCGTGCCATACCGCCCGGCGATGCGCAACCCCGGGCTTTACCGCGAGCCACGGACCACAGGCGTCCCACCTCCGCGCATGCTCAATACGGCCCGCGAATATGCGGGTGGACGCTCCCGGTGTAGAACTCGCGGAGTTGCTCATGCAATTGCTCCGGCAACGGTGGCAAGGCCGCAGCCGCCGCGTTGCCCCTCGCCTGCGCCGCCGAGCTCGCCCCGGGAATGATCACCGACACTGCCTCGTAATCCAGAATCCAGCGCAACGACATTTCCGCCAACGTCATGCCCGGCGGCAAGTAGCTCTTGAGCCGCTCCGCCAGCTCAACCCCGATTCCAAACGGCAGCCCGGCAAAAGTCTCGCCGACGTTGAATTGCTCGCCGTCACGGTTATAGTTACGGTGGTCGGACTGCGGAAAAATCGTGTCGCGGGTGAACTTGCCGGCCAACAACCCGCTGGCCAGCGGCAAGCGCACGATGATGCCCACGCCCTTGTCACGGGCCTGTGGCAACAACTCGCGCACCAACTTCTGGCGGAACGGATTGAAAATCACTTGCAATGAGCGCAGGCCGTCCTGCTCAAGACAGAGCAGACCTTCCTCCACGCTTTCCACGCTGGCACCGAATTCCCGGATGAGACCGTCATTGCTGAATTCCCTCAACCACTCGAAAATCGCGCCGTCGCGCAACACTGGCAGCGGCACACAGTGCAATTGGATCAAATCGATGGCCGCCACCCCAAGCCGCCCCAGCGAGCCGCAGATGGATTCGCGCACGGCTTGACGGGTGTATTTGTCAGGATAGAGCGTGCCGCTGCGGCCCACCTTGGTGGCCACCCTCACCGGGGTGGTGCAAGTCTTCAGGAACCGGCCTATCAACTCCTCGCTGCGTCCCGCGCCGTAGACGTCCGCCGTGTCGAAAAAATCCGTCCCGCATTCCACCGCGGCCGCCAGAATCCCCAACGCGGTCGCATCGTCCATCGGCCCGAAGTCCCCGCCGAACTGCCAGCATCCCAGCCCCACCTCACCGATTTCATAGCCGCTTGTGCCCAATGTGCGCGTTTGCATGCCGCTCACGATAAGCCCCTATCCCGCCAAGCGGCAACTGGAATATCAAGCCGCCCCCAGTGGGCAAGCGCTGCCTGAATATAGGGACGCCCGTGGCAATGCCCATCAAGCCCACCCGTCAGTCCCATGGTGGATTGGCGGGAGTGCACGGCGTGATGGAAATTTGGGCGCGGCCTGGTTACCGCCGCTAAACCACGGCTTTATCAAGAGGCATCTTCCTTCTTAATGATGGAACCGGCACAACACCAGACGTCTGGGCGGTGCTCGCGGAACTGCCTTGGCGCGTGTGCGCGGCATCCCCGCAGATGTCATATCAACAGCCCTTTCCATGATGCCATAAGTATTTTCCAATGTTAGTAAAAACACCCCCTAATAGTTCTTGACGCGTGGGTATATTTGCTTATTTTCGTTCTCCAAGAACTGTTGTGCGGATCACCAACCAACAACGCAGATGAAAGCAGACGCAAGCAGATGAAAGCAGACCGCCAAGTTGGCCGGGATGCCCTAGGAATTGCCAATGTCCGGGGGGACGGGTTGATTGAATTTAGCCTGCAACAATCCATGGGCAAAACAAGATTATGCAGATGGAGCATGGATTTGTGGGACGTTGGCATTCGATTGTGCCAGGTCTGATCCCCTGAGTTATTTGGGCTAACTATCAACCGGCAGGAATATTCAATCCATATGTAGCCACAGTATCCCCACTGATCAGGGATCAGACCGTCCCGGTGATGGTTCGCGATCAAGCCGATGAAACCACCCGCCATTTCCCCCGCCCCCCGGTCCGGCCACCGACTCTTCCAACGGCCTTCACCGCAAAAGAATACTCCTAGCTGAAAACCCGACATGAACGCCACCCATACACTCCAAACCTCCAAATCCCCAGGCTTTCTCACCGCCGCTCTGCTGTCAATTGCGGCAGCATTCCCGGCGCAAGCACAGACCACCTACACGACCACCCTCCCGGCCATGGTGACCACCGTCTACGGCGCCACCTACCCCAACACGAGTCCGCACTACGACGCCATCCACTTCCAGACGGGCGACGGCTCCCTGTTCTGGGTTGACCAGGACGTGGACTTCTATGGAAGTACAATCGCTGCGGTGTTCACCTCGACGAGCTTCACCTCCACCGGCGGCCGGGTGTCGGCCTCGCTGCTCGGCACCGACGAGTTCACCACTCCGGTCGACGGCCGCACCTTCATCGTGCGGAACCTCGCCCTCGACCAGGTGGATCTCACCACTAGCAGCGACAACCCCGGCGACGTGGACTTCAGGATCCAGGGACTGGACGGCGGCAACACGATGCTCTCGCTTGCCAACTCCTCGCTCAACTGCGCCCTGACCCCTCACTTCTACGTGCCCTCCGCGCTCACATTCAACGTCAGCGGCAGCTCCCGGATCACCGGTTGGTCCGGCTATTTGTCGTCGCCCACGGCGCTGACCGGTGCCAGCGGCGGCACCTTCACCATCAGGAACTGCGGCGACATCAGTTCGGGCGCATCCATCTCGAAAAAGCTCTATTTCAACGCTAACAGCAACACCGCGACCTTCAACGCTTCGGCACTCATCATCGACAACTCGGCCGTCGTCTTCGGCATGAATCCCTACGGCGACCCGGGCAAGGCGAGCACGATGACCTTCAGCAACAACGCAAGTCTCCAGATCACAGGCCTGAACCCTTACGCGAGCCTCGGGACCGACAACCTCGTGTTCCAGAACAGCACGCTCAACCTGTCCACCAACAACTCGCGCCTCACATTGCGGAACAACCTGGAACTCGATAACAGCTCGGCCACGATCGCGGACTACGCCAGCGCCGACACCTCTCGGGTGGTCGCCAAGGGCACTTCGACTTTGTCCATCGGCGTTAATAGCCGCCTGAATACAGCGACCGTCGACATCAAGGACGGCGCAACCCTGACCGTCTCAGGCAGTGGCTATGATATCGGTGAGATGACTGTGAGCGGCCAAGTGCTATTCCCTTCCAGTGGCAACGGAACTCTCGCGCTTGGCAACAGTCACGCCGTCCTCAACCTGACCGGCAAGACCACGTTGGATGTCACAAACCACGCCGTCCTGACCAACAATGGCTCGATCAACATGCAGGATGCGAAGATGACGGTGTGGGAAGGCAGCACTTTCACGAACAACCAGGAGGTGAATGTGCAAAGAAACAACACCCTCAGCATCGCCGGAAACACCAACATCGGCCAGGCCAGCGGCCAGCACGGGTTTGTGACTATGGCAGGCACGCTCACCTTCGCTGACTCCCCCACCCCGGGGCAAAACGTGCTGACCACGACCAACCAATTGGATTTGGGCTCGACCTCCACCGTCCAAATGACAGTCGACGCGACCGCCCAGAAATGTGACCGGATCCTCATCGACAACGGCGCCAGGCAATTCACCATCAACAAGTCGGCGACCCTCAGCCTCAATGTCGTCAACGACAAGGCGCTCGCGACCGGAACCAAATTCCTGCTCATCGATTACCCTAACTGGCAGGTGGATATGGCCGCGCACTTCAGCGGCCTGACCGACGGCACGACGTTCACCCTCGGGCTCAACATCTACCAGATCCTTTACAACGACGCGGCATACCGCCCGGCGGATGGAAGCACCTTCATCACCCTCACGACCATCACCGCGCTGCAAGCGTGGCGCCAGATCCACTTCGGCAGCATCGACAACAGCGGTGACGGCGCGGATACCAACGACTTCGTAAAGGACGGCATCCCGAACCTGCTCAAATTTGCCTTCGGCCTGAACCCGCAGCAAAACAGCGCCGGACAGTTGCCAAGCCCGCAAAAGGTCAGAAACAACGTCGTGGTCTCCTTTGCCCAACCCGCGGGAGTCAGTGGCATCACCTACGGCGCGGAGTGGAGCGAGACGCTTCTACCAGGGAGCTGGACCGAGGTTTCCGACACCGGTGTTCCGCCGCAGCACACCTTCAGCGTACCCATCGACAACAAACCCAAACTCTTCATGCGACTGAAGGTTCCCAGTCCGTAACAACAGCCTCCGCACGCTGCCGCCCGTGGAGCAGAAACCTGCGCTGGGTCCAGGGGGTGCCCATGGGGGCTATTCCCCTTTTCCCCGCCCTCCGGCCCGGACACCGGCTCTTTCCATCAGCATTCGCCTCACCAGCAGTTTCTTAGCAGTCAGTTAGCCACCGACCACCAGATCCGGGTTGAGCGGGCCGAAATGCTTGAGCATCACCAACGGGTCGCTCAACGACGGATTGGTGATTTTCACGCCGGCGCGGGCCGCTTGTTCGCTGACGAAAAACTCATCATGAGTCAACTGGCCGAAGCGGATCAGCGCGGGAGTGTCAATCTCCCACACGCCCATCCGGCCATGCCCCTGCATCAGGATCATGCCGTACGCGGCGGCATCCTTGATGACAACGCTGGCACCTGGCTGCACCGTGAGCTCCTTGGCACTGTAGGCTTCCGAGTTGTAACAAATCCAATTCTCCTGATAGCCGCCGGCCTCCATCTCCGCCACCGGCCTAACCGGCTTGGGACGCATGAAGTGGTGGGTCCGGAAATCGGCGTCGACGTTGCGCTCCCAGTCAATGACCTCCATCAGGTAATCGATATCGCCCATGCGATCGGGCGGGGTGTCTTTCCACAGCAACTCGCCGGGCACGATGGCGGTACCCACCAGCGATTGATACATGGCATAGACATCCGACGCGCGCTGCGGCTCGTAGGTACAGAGGCTGCCGGGCGCGTGCAGGATGCCCGGCGGGATGTCCCAACCGGTGCCCGGCTCAAGCCGATAGGCCTGCGATAGATTGGTGATCTTGTTGTCGCCCTTGGAGAAATTCACCAGACACTCGCGGACCTGGTCGCGGGTGGTGCCCTGCGCAAAACCGAAAAACGTGTACGGGAAGTCGCCGCCGTGGTTGTTGAGCTGGGGCGGGAAGAAGTGCGCCTCCGGCTTGCCTTGCTGGCCGGTTAGAGCGGCGTGTTCGTCGCGGTGGTGGATGTGGTGCGGCAGTGCGCCCTGGTTGTCGAAAAACTTCGAGTACATCGGCCAGGCGGCGTGGGCCTGCCACAGGCGGTCGCCGATGAGGTTGCCCTTGAGTTCCGCCACCGCGTCGCGCAGCAAAAAGCGGGCCTCCACCGCTCCATCCTTGAACGCGACCGCGCTCAAGCCCTCGTGCAATCCGGTTAGAGGACCGTTCTCCGCCGGGGTCGTCGAGGAAAACCAGCGCTCGTCGATGCCGCCGCGCTGGCCGCCCAGCGCGTAGTAGTCGTCGGGATGCAGTTTGATGCGGCGGCCCGGCACACAGAACGAACGGGGCACCCAAGTGGGTGTGAGGCGCAGGATGCCCTGGCCCTGGTCGAGGGCGTTTTGAATGGTGGTGGAGGAGGTACTCATGGAAGTCATATGGATTGTGTGCGTGTTATTTCTTAACCGTTTCCCAGCGGCCGGACTTGGCGGACTTGAGCACGGCATCGGTGACGTAATCGGTGGCCAGGCCGTCCCGGAAGGTCGGGGCCGTGGCCGTGCCCGAATCCAGGCCCTGGATGAAATCCGCGGCCTGGTGCACAAAGCTGTGCTCGTAGCCGATCTGCAAGCCCGGAACCCACCACTTGTCCATGTAGGGATGCTCGGGGTCGGTGACGTGGATCGAGCGCCAACCGCGCAGGCGGCCTTCGTCGCGATGATCAAAGTATTGCAGGCGGTGCAGGTCGTGCAAATCCCAGCCGATCGAGGCATGCTCACCGTTGATCTCAAACGTATAGAGCGCCTTGTGGCCGCGGGCGTAGCGCGTCGCCTCGAAGTTGGCCAGCGAGCCATTGGCAAAGCGCGCCAGGAACAGGCTGGCGTCATCGATTCCGACCGCCTCGACTTTGCCAGTTAGAGTGTGCTGGCGCTCCTTGATGAACGTCTCGGTGGTGGCGGTGACCTTGTCCATCGGCCCATTGAGCCACAACGCGGTATCGATGCAATGGGCGAGCAGGTCGCCGGTCACGCCGCTGCCGGCAACCTTGGCGTCGAGCCGCCACAGGCCGGCACCGCCTTGCGGCAGGTCCTTGGAAATGGTCCAGTCCTGGAGAAACTTGGCGCGGTAATGGAAGATGCGGCCGAGCTTGCCCTCATCAATGAGTTGTTTGGCCAGCGTCACCGCGGGGACCCGCCGGTAGTTGTACCAAACCATGTTAGGAACCTTGGCCTTTTCCACCGCGGCGACCATTTTGAGGGCCTCGGCGGCATTCATCGCCAGCGGTTTTTCGCACAGGATCATCTTGCCGGCCTTGGCCGCGGCGATGGCGATGGGCCCGTGCATGTCATTGGGCGCGGCGATGTCGATCACGTCGATGTCGTCGCGCTCGATGAGTTTGCGCCAGTCCGTCTCGATGGATTCGAAGCCCCACTGCGCGGCGAACGCCTGGGCCTTGGTGGCATCGCGGCCGCACACGGCCTTGAGCACGGGTTGGTAGTCGAGGGCGAAGAAGTTGCCGACCTTGCGGAAGGCATTGGCGTGGGCGCGGCCCATGAAGCCATAGCCGACCATGCCGATATTGAGCTTTTTCATGATGTGGTATTTGAGTTAGGAATCAGGCCGACCAGCCGTGGGTTTCGCGCACCTGGATCATGGTGGCGAGAATGTTGGACCAGGTATCCCCTTGATGCATCACGTCGTTGGGGAACATGCAGCCGTCCCAACAAATGTGGTTGATCCGTCGCGTCACAACGCCGGCGTCGTCGCGCAGCCAATAACCGGCGTCACGCACGATGTCGAGCTTGCCGTTAGGGTCGTTGGCCAGGCAATGGCGGCCGGTTTTGTCATGGCTGCCGCTGCCTTTGACGGTGGCGTCGTTCTGGGCGACATGGAAATCGAGCGTCCACGGGCGCAGAGCGCTGGTCATTTCCCGCAGCGCGGCGGCGAGTGCATCGGGTTCCCAGTTGAAGGATTCCGGCACGATGCGGTGCTCGGGGGCATTGTATCCGAGCGCGTAGAGCAGGGTGTGGGCCATATCGGCTTGAAAACCCACCGTCTCGGGGCAGGCCAGCTCCTCGAGCAGTTGCAGCATGTACTTCCAACTGTGCATCCCGCCCCAACAGATTTCACCCTCGGCGGCGAGTTGTTCGCCGTGGTCCGCGGCCACCTTGGCGGCTTCCCGGAAGGTGGCGGCGATTTTCGTTGTATTGCCGGTCGGGTCCTCGGCCCACTCGGCGATGCCGCAGGACGAGTCGATGCGGACGAGGCCATGCGGCCGGATGCCGAGATTGCGCAGTTGTGCGCCGATGCGGCAGGACTTGCGCACCTGGTCGACGAATTTCGCACGATCCTCCGCGCTGCCCATCGCCGAGCCACCGCCGGTGGGCGGCCACACCGGGGCCACCAGCGAGCCGACCACAAATCCCTTTGCCTGGATCTTGTCCGCGAGCGCCTTGATGTCGTCGTCGCTGCTGTCGATGGAGACATGCGGATCGCAGAGAAACAGGTCCACTCCATCGAACTTGACGCCGTTGACCTCGGCGCCGGCGGTTAGATCGAGCATCGTGTCGAGGTCGATGCCGGGTTCGGCACCGGGGCTGCCTTTGCCGACGAGGCCAGGCCACATGGCATTGTGAAGTTTGGGATAATTATTCATAGGGTTGAGGGGGGGGATCGTAGAATCCTTGAAGCGGACTGCAAGGACGGCCATTACTTAAGACAATTGCGGGATTTTTCAACTTTTTTCCCGACAGGCTATTCCCCCCAGGGGAGGGCGTCTGGGTTCGTCAGGGATTTCATCTCCTCGGAGGCGAGGCGGCGTTCGACTTTTTTCACATCCTCGGCGGCGGGCAATGTTTCGCGGCGGTTACCCCCGCATACCGGCCTAGCCTCGGTGCCAATGGAAGCGCGAATCTCAGTCACATCTGCCACGGCTCCCTCATGGCCCGGGAGCGCAGCCGGTTGGCCTCCTCGTCGCCAATGAACTCCGTCTTGACCAGATCGAACTTCAGGTTCCGCTGCAACTGCTCGCAAATATCGGCGGCCAAACAAATGCTCATCGTCCGATGCATGACCTCGGGATTTGCCACCGTGGGTTGGCGAGACCTGACACAGTCGAGGAAATCCCGAACGTGATTCAACGGCCGCTGGGTCCTGGCCGAGTATTCGGCGAGCACCTTGTTGTATTCGGACAACAGCTTCGGCGATGAAACGTCGGGCCTGGCGTAACCGTCGGCGGCCGCAACCCAACCCTCGGGACCATCAAAGCGCTCACCACAACTGCCATGCCATAACGGGCAATCCGCGACACCGCCGCCCGCCCGGAACAGCACCAGCTTCACCCCGCTGGACAAGCGCGTCACCATCGACACATCCGGTCCCTCATAGCTGAACTCGATGGAGGAAACGTTCGTCATATCGAGGCCGGCGAGGGCCTGGGCGATCGTGTGCGCGCCCCACATCGCGACGTCGGTGGCGAGATCACGGAAGTGATACCAACCTCCGCCATTCACGTAGCCGGCATTGTACGGCCGCCAGGGAGATGGGCCGAGCCAGAGATCCCAGTCCAGCTCCTCCTTGGGCGGCTCCGGCTCCGCTGGCAAGAGGTCCTTACGCATGCCATCGCGCCAACGAATGTCAGCATAGGCGGTATGGACCTGACCCAAGCGGCCGGAGCGGGCCATCTCGATCGCAAACACGTGGGGCGGCTCACTCAGCCGCTGGGCACCGGTTTGATACACCCGGCCATAGCTGCGGGCGGTCTCCACGACCCTTTGCCCCTCCGCCATCGTGAAACAGGACGGCTTTTCGCAATACACATCCTTACCGGCCTGCATGGCGAGGACCGAGGCGGGCGCATGCCAGCGGTCGCCGGTGGCAATCAACACGGCATCGATATCAGCCCGTTGAGCTAACAACTCGCGCATGTCGCGGTAAGCCGTGCAGTCCTGGTTGCCATACTTGCCGTTGACGGCATTTTGGGCGGCCTCGCGGTTGCCCTTGCGCACATCGCACACTGCGACAAACTGGACGTCGGCCTCGCCCAACATCCAACCCAAATCGCTGGAGCCGCGCCCGCCCAGGCCGATGGCGCCCATCACGATACGCTCGCTCGGTGCCACCGCGCCGCCGCGGCCCAGCGCGGAGGCAGGAATGATGTTAGGAATGGCGAAGGCGCTGCTGGCGGCCAGCGCGCGCTTCAGCAACTGACGCCGGCTCAGCGGCGCTCCGGACAAGTGGCAATTTGATTCGGTCATGGCAGTGGTGGTGTTTCCGTTCACTTGCGAGAGCTTGGCGAAGTTCGCCGGCCATCCCGCCGGCACAGCGCAAAACTCCCCGATTCGTTCATTTCTCGGTGGCCAGAGCTGCAAGCAATTCTTGCGCCCGCTTGACGACCGCAGGATTATCGGCGGCAACGGCCAGCACCTTGCCCAACGCAGCCTTGGCAACGTCGGCATCCTGGTTTTTCGCGCGCTTATCGGCGAGCGCCATGATGGTTGCGACGGCTTCAAGTTTCACTGCGGGATCGTCCAGATAGGGCAGTATCAGGCCTAGCGACTGCGGATTGGCCAGGCTGCCGATGGCACCTAGCAACAGCAACTTTTCCTCGCTGCGTTGGATCAGCGGCATCGACTGCTGGCAGATGGCCAGCCGCTCCGGTGCGGGAAGGTCTTTTCTAGCAGCCATGCCGAGGTAGCCGCGCAGGCACAGAATCTTGTCAACCGGCGTGGCGGCAGTCTTTGCCAGATCCAACAGAACGGCCGCGGCATCCGCCGTCTTCCAATCGCTGAGCACCCGGATCGCTCCCGTGTGGACGTCCTTGTCGGGATCGGCCACCGCGCCGCGCAGCGCCTGCAGCGCCTCCGGGCCACCGGCCACTCGCAGCGTCCTGAGCAATGCCTGCTTGGCCTCGGGACCGGCCTTGGCCAGCGCCGCCACCAGCTGTTGGACGCAACCCTGCGGTTGCTGCGCAGCACCGCAAATCGATGCCAGCGCCTTCTCCAGCGCGCCGATGGCCGCCGGATCACTGGCTTTCACCAGCTTGTCCAACATGCCACCGAGATCCGTCGCGCCGCCCAGCTCCGCATAACTCTTCACAGCCGCGGCTTTGACCGCTTCATTCTTGCTGTCCATGAGCAACTGGATCTGCGGGACCGCGGTGCCGACCCGCCGCTGGCGCAGCATCTCGAGCGCATGCAACTGCAAGGCGGGATCGGCCGAGTCCAACATTTTGACGACGGCCGCATCGACTCCGGCACCCGGCAGCCCGGCCACCCCCGCGGTTGCCGCTTGCACGACTTCGGCCTCCGGATCCTTGAACAACTCAATCAACGGCACCGCCACGGCCGCATCGCCAAGCTCCACGGCGGCCCGGATCGCCGCCACACGCGCCGCCTTGTCGCCCGCCTTGGCCAGCCCTAGCAAGGCCGGCAGCGCCACGACATCGCCGCGCCGGCCCAACACATTGCACAACATGATCTGCCGCTCGGCGGGCACTTTGCCGAGTTCATCTGCCAGCACCTTCGACACCGCGGCCACCTTCATTTCGATGGCGATGCGCTCGGCGGCCGCCACCAACCAAGCGTCGTTAGAGCGGAATGCTTCCAGCAACAATGGCAGTCCCTTTTCCTGCCGTGCAAGAATGGCGCCGCGCCAGGCACCGGCCAGCACTTGGTGCGGGGCCGGTTTGAGTTTGCGCAATGAGTCGTAAATGACGATGGCTTGGTCCGCCTGACCTTTGGCGGTAAAGCCCTCCGCGCAGCGGAACAATCCCTCACACAGCGCAAGTTGATTGGCCGGCAAGGCACCCGCCAGGGCGGCTGCGAGGCTCTTGGCGGCATCGGCCGAGCCGATCTTGCCCAAGGCGCGCGCAGCGGCTTGCGCGACCTCGGCGTCGGGATCGCCGAGAAATGCGGTTAGAGCCGCCACTGCCTTGTCATCATGCCGCACGCCGATGCTGCCGATCACCCCAACCAGCGGGCGGCCCTTGAGCTTGCCCAGTGCCGAGCGCAGAGCCTCATCCACCGCCGGACCCGGCACCGTCTCCAGCCCGTAGCGCGCCATGTGGTTCAGCTTGGCATCGGCTAACAAGGCGGCGAGCGCCGGCACGCACTCGGCAGTGCCGATGCGCGCCAAGTCGCGGCAGGCGTCGGCCTTTTGAGGATATTCGGCATTGGAAGTGAGGACTGCGATGAGCTTGGCCTCCTGCTCCTTCGCCGGGGTTTGCCCGCAGGCTGAATGAACACCGCTGCACAGCAGTGCAACCGTTAGGGACAATTTCAGTTTGGATAGTAGCATGACAGTAGTTCCTTTGAGTTGAGATTGGCAGTTAAATGATCCATGGTTCGCGCATGGCCCTGGAGCGCAGGCGATTGGCCTCGGCGTCGTTGACAAATTCGGCCTTGATGGGGTCGAACTTCACATCGCGTTTGAGCCACATGCAGATATTAGCGGCGTGCACGGCGGACATCGACCGGTACATGACCTCGGCGTTGGCCACCGTCAGACGGCGCGATTTGATGCAATCGAAGAAATCGCGCACGTGGTTCATCGGGCGCTGGGTTCTGGCCATGTATTCGCCCACCACTTTTTTGAAGTCTGCGAGCAAGGCGGGCGACGATGCTTCCGGCTTGGAATAGCCGTCCGCCGCTGCGACCCAGCCTTCCGGGCCGTCGAAGCGCTCGCCGCACGACCCGTGCCAGTACCTGTCACCGCGCGACAAAATCATCTTCACCCCGTTGGCAAAGGTGGTGACCATCCCGTCGCCGGTCGGATTGTCCACATACTTGTAGTCGACCGGCGACGTGTCCAGCGCGTCGATGCCCGCCTGAGCCTGGGCAAAGGTATGAGCGCCCCACTCGCCGATGCAACTGGTGTGAAAATCGTAGAGTCCGCGCCAGTCGCCTTGCACATAACTCGAGTTATAGGGACGCCACGGGCAGGGGCCCAGCCAGATATCCCAGTCAACCTCGTCCTTGGGCGGCTCGGGTTGGGCCGGCTTCCAGGCATTGCCCATGATGGCGGCGTCCCACGGCGCGATGTGCGCGTAGGCGGTATGCACCTTGCCGAGGCGGCCGGAGCGCGCGGTCTCAATCGCGAACACATGATTGGCCTCGCTGAGGCGCTGCGCGCCGGTCTGATAGACCCGGCCGTATTTGCGGGCGGTATCCGCCACCGCCTGGCCTTCGGCGATGGTCATGCACGAGGGTTTTTCCGAATAGACATCCTTGCCGGCGCGCATCGCCAGGATGGAAGCGAGCGCATGCCAATGGTCGCCGGTGGCGATGAGAACACCGTCAATATCGGTGCGCTCCGCCAGGAACTCGCGGATGTCGCGGTGCATGGTGCAATCCTTGGTGCCATACTTGTTGTCGATGGTTTGTTTGACCGCCTCGCGCCGCTCTTTGCTGATATCACAGATGGCGACGAACTGGACATCGGGTTCGCCCATCATCCAGGTCAAATCCGAGCCGCCACGGTTGTGAATGCCGATGCCAGCCATCACGATGCGCTCGCTGGGCGCCACCGCCCCGCCCCGGCCCAACGCGGAGGCGGGGATGATGCAGGGCACCGCAAAGACGCTGCTGGCAGCCGCGCTGCGTTGCAGAAACCGCCGGCGTGACAGGGATGACTTCGGATTGGGATCGTTTGGCATATCGTTATCTTGGACTATTTCAATTCCTTCAAAATGATGTTCTTGAACTGCACCTTCATCGGCGGCCCGGGATGCATCTGCAGCGCGATGATGCCGCCCTTGCCGGCGGTGCTGGCATCGTGGTCGGTGATCTGGCACATCAGCACGGCGTTGACATAAAGGCTGATATCCGGACCGCGACAGACAATCCGATAGCTGTTCCATGCCTCCGGCTTGAAGGACTTGAGCAATTCGGCGGGATCCCCCAGGGCAGAGGCCTCCTTCTTGCCATCCGCGGTGATGGTCACCTTCTCGCCGCGCGCACCGATGAGCCCGCGCTTGTGATGGTAGACAAAACCCACCAGGCTGCCGTCGCCGGTCATATCCGCCTGATAGCCATAGGTATCCCAGTTAGGCCGTGTCTCGGAGCGGATCTGCACGCCGGAGTTGGCGGAGGCGCTCAATTTGAAATCGCAGGTCAGTTCGAAGTCCGCCGGTTGGCCGCCCTTCCAGATGAGGTAATTGCATTCGGTGCAGGGTTTTTGCGGGGTGCTTTCGGCGGTTAGAGCACCATCCACCACCGTCCACCAACCCGGCGCGCCGTCCCATCCGGTCACGTCCTTGCCGTTGAACAAGCTCACGCCGGCGGCCACCTTCGCCTGCGCCGCGGTGAGAACCGCCGTGGCGCGGGCGCTTAGTTTTTCGTCCTTGCTGACCGTGAGAACCTTTTCCATGACCGGGAGGACCGCCGCCGGTTGCTCGATCAGCAGACGCTCGGCGATCGCCACGCTCGCCAGACACGCCTCGGCTTGCAGCGCCGCGGTGCCCAGATGCGTCGCAGCCATTGCCAGCGACTCGGCATCCGCGCCGCCTGCCAGCACACCTAACAGAATTCTGCGTTCCTCGTCGCGCTGCACCAGGGCGGCGGCTTGCTTGCACATCGCCAAACGCTGGGCGGCACTCACGTCCTTGTCACCACTGACGCGGATATAACCGCGCAGGGCCAGCAACTTGAAGGTGGGATCGGGTGAGGTCTTGGCGAGCGCGAGCAGGTCCGGCGCGGCCTCCGCGCTGCTCCATTCGCAAAGCAGTCGCACCGCAGTGTCCTGGACTTCCTTGCTGGGATCGGCCGTGGCGGCGCGAATCGCCTGCAGCGACTTGGGATCGACCACCGAGTGCAACAAGCGCAGCAGCGCGCACTTCTGGGCCGGTTGCGCCGCGGCCAGACCGGCGACGAGCGCAGCGGCACAAGCCGGCCGATCCGTCTGGCGGCCGCAGATGGTGGCCAGCGCCTTCTCCGCCGCCTGGGCCTCGGCGTCGGACGCGTTTTTCACCAGGATGCCGGCCACGGCCGTTAGATCCGCCAAGCTGCCGAGTTCGCGCAGCGTGTTGATGGATGCGACGCGGACCGCCGGGTCGGCGTCCTCGCGCGCCGCCTTGGCGACGGCCGGCATGGCGCTGTAGGTGGCGCGGCGGCTGATGAGATCCGCCGCGGTCACGCGCGCCCTGGCATCCGGCGCGGCGAGCATGGCGATGCAAGTGGCATCCGCATCCGCAGTGGGAAACGCGACAATACCCGCCTGGGCGGCCTTGGCCAACTCGCCGTCAGGGCCTGCGGCGAGTTGCACCATGCGCGGCAGCACGGAGACGTCGCCAAGTTGGGTGAGGGCGGCAATCGCGGCGATGCTGACATTTTCCGGGCTGTTGTTAGTGAGCGCCAGCAGGGTTGGCACGACTGCCTTGTCATGACGGCCCCCGAGCGCGTCGATGACATACACTTGCTTGGCCGCCGGCAGCTGGCCAAGCTCGGCGGTTAGAGCCTGGGTCAATCCGGCACCCGGCAGGTCATGAGCCAAGCCCAACGCCACGGCGACCATGCCGGCATCATCGCTCTTGAGTTGTTCGATGAGCAGCGGGATGCCGGCGGCCTGGCGCGCGACGATGAGACCGCGGGTGGCCTCCATCCGGATGTGGCGGGGTGTCGGCACGCCACGCACTTTCTCACAAATTTCCGCCGCCTTGGCAGGGTTGCCTTGGGAGATAAACAAATCGGCGTTGCGCAGATAGGCCTCACAGAGCACCGGGAGAGTGGTCGCCGTGGCCCCGGCCAGCGCCTGGCCGAGCGCCTGTGCCGCCGGCTCGCCACCGATGCGGCCCAAAGCCGCCGCCGCCGCCGAGCTCAGCGCCGGGTCGGCATCCGCTAACTTCTGCGCCAGCCACGCAACGGCGAGGGTATCGCGGCGTTTGCCGATCGAATTGATCACACCGACTTGCAGTTTTCCCTGCAACTTGCCGGCGGCGTCCCGCAACGCCGCGTCGACCGCCGGATCCGGAATGGCTTCCAGGCCGATGCGTGCCCACGACGAGAGTTGCTCGTCAGCCAGCAGGGCCGCCAGCGCGGGGACGGCGGCCTTGCTGCCGCAAATGGCCAGGCGCTTGCAGGTGATCGCCTTGTCCTGCGGCGCGGCGCTGGATTGCAGCACAGCGATCAATTTGGCTTCGGCGCTTTCGGCGGCGGGGGTGTCGGCGGCGGCAGCCAGCGGGCCGACAGTTAGAATGCAAGTGGCAAGGGCCGCACGGATAGAGAAATGATACATCTTGGGACTTATCTAATTGGTTAGACTATGGAAGAAGCTCGCGTGGTGCTGTGCGCGTCAGATCCGCCAAGGTTCGCGCAGCGCCTCCGAGCGCAGGCGGTTGGCTTCTTCGTCGCCGATGAACTCGTTTTTCACCGGATCGTACTTCACCCTGCGGCCGAGGAACTGCGCGATGTTAGCCGCGTGGCAGACGATATGGGATTGGCAGGCGACGCTGGCGTTGGCGCGCGGCTGATTGCGGCTTTTGACGCAATCGAAGAAGTTGCGGATATGGAAATTGGCCGGGTAGCCGCTGCTTTTGGCGCGTTTGCCGTTGATCAAGTCGATCGAACTGGCGAACAAATCCCCGTTGTCGCCGGTTTCCACCCAGCCGCCTTCGCCTTCATAGCGCACCGGGCAGGAACCCGAGTTGAGCCAACCGTCGTTGCGCATGACGAGTTTGACGCCATTGGCATACAAGGCGCAAAGTTGGTTGCCTTCCGGCCAATACTCGATGGCGGCGGTGTCGTCGGTTTGGTTGGCCCACTGGCAGAGATCGACGCAATGGGAGCCCCACTCGAGGCAACCGCCGCCGACGAGACCCCCACCCTTTTCAAAGCCGCCGCCGTCGTGGAGGATGCCGTCGTTGAACGGGCGCCAGGCCGCCGGGCCGAGGTACATGTCCCAGTCCGCCACCGTCTTGCCGGGGTCAGCTTGCGCCGCAGGCCAACCGCTCGAACCGGTGCCAAGGCCGCCCGGATGGGCGTGCAGAATGGTGAGTTTGCCCAGTTTGCCGCGCTGCGCCAGGCTGGCGGCGAATTCAAAGTTAGGCAGGCTGCGGCGCTGGGTGCCGGCTTGGAGCAGGCGTCCGCTGCGATGGAAGGTTTCTGCCAGCGTGAGGCTCTCGGCAATGTTTTTGGTGCAGGGTTTTTCGCAATAGACATCCTTGCCGGCCTTGGCGGCCATGATCGCGGCCACCGCGTGCCAGTTAGGCCCGGTGGCGATCAGGACCGCATCGATGTCCGGGCGGGCCAGCAACTCGCGGAAATCCGTGTACATCGCGCAATCCTGGTTGCCGTACTTGCCGTCCACCATCCGCTTGGCGGCCTCGCGCCGCTCCGTGCGCACGTCGCAAACGGCCACACAGCGCACGTCCTGCTCTTCTAACATGCACCCGAGGTCGTAGCTTCCCCGCCCGCCAATCCCGATGGCTCCCAAAGTGATTTTCTCGCCGGGGGCCACCGCGCCATCGCGGCCCAGCGCTGCGGCGGGAATAAAATACGGCAATGCCAAGGCACCGCCGCTCAGGGCGCTGGTCTTCAGGAATTGCCGACGCGACGAGGTGGCTGCATTTGATGAATCCGGTTGCATGTGGCCATTACACGGGCCGGGTTGCTGGTCTTTCAGCATTTTCTACCCGCTCACACCTCGCCCGCGGCGAGCCAGCGGAGAGAGATGAGTTCGATGCGGCGGCCGAAGAGCAGGTTGGCGGCGTGGGTCGGCGGGGTGAGAACCTCGGCGGCTTCGGTGGCATCGACGAATTCGCGGGTGCGGCGGACCACCGCTTCACACACCGCATGGGCCAGCACCTTGCCGCTCGCGTCACGAGCGTCCCCGTAGCCGCGGATGGTGAAGGTGTCGTCGCGGACCGAGAGAATCGGTGCCAGCGGCCGCAGAATGTCGGCCTGGCGCGTCCAACCGGGCAAGCCGTACGCGCTGTAACCGGCGGCGGCAGCGGGAAATTTGTACTCGGCATCGCTGGCGCGCTCGGGCACCGCGAGGGCCAGGGTCGAGAGCCCCTCCATCTCGTGGGACGGATCGGTCGCCGGATTCTTGCTCACGGCATTGAGCGCGGCCTGCAAGGTGCCGGCCAACGCCAGATCACCGGTGGAGAGCTGACGGTTGACAAACTCCGCCAGCGACAAAAACGGCCCGCGCAGGCGGATCTGCCTGACCACCTCCTTGGCCAACGCGTCGAGGAACCGCCCGTCCACCGTCCGGTAGCCGGCAAACTCGGTGGCCTCGAAAAAATCGCCCGCCGAGCCGCTGGTGCCCGCGCGGCTGTCCCCGGCAATGCTGAAGCGGCTGTAGGCATAGTCCGTCTCACCGGACAGCGCGGCATCCCACGAGCTGCCGGTCTCGCGGATATAGGGGACGCACTGCTTGCGGGCGTGGCCTAACAGGGCGCGCCAGGCGGTCACCGAAGTCGAGTTGACGTTGAACATCCCCTCCACTTCCAAGCGCGAGGCGATGGACTTCCACGAGTCGGTTTTCGACACATAATCGCTAAAAAGCTTGGTGGCCATGGTGGAACTGGTGGCAGCCAGAGCCTGGTCGGCCAGCAGCGGATGATAGGGGCGGTTGCCCAGCGGCGTCTTGCCGGTGACAAAATCCGTGTAGGTCACCTGCAGACTGCGGCCGACGGCACCAAAATTCGTCGGATCCGGCGTGATCGACGACACGAACCAATCGTCGAACAACAGGTGGTTGGCGCAGTACGAATCGTCATACTGGAGGTTCTGCGTGAGGCCGGCATCGGCGGAGTTGACCACCGCGTTGGCGGGCAGCAGCGGAGTGGCGTCGGAGTTCCCTATCAGATTGAAGGCAAACGGCGGGATCGGGTTCTCGTAGCGCAGGTCCCAGTTGACCAGTTCACCTAACGAAACCAATGGTCGCGACGGCAGCTCGTCGATGACACAGCGCGACAGCCCGTCAGCCTTGTTGAAGCCGGTGACGATGTAGCCGCGGCCGGTCGAATCGCTGACGTTGGGCAGCAAGCTATCGCCGTCGTAATGACTGACGAAGCTATAGTCGAAGGGCGAATTGACCGGATGATTGGTGCCGCCGTAGTGGCGCCCGATGTCGCCCAGGTCCTCAAAGCCGGTGGCGGTGTAATTGACAAGCGGACTGGATTGGACAAAGCCTTTGGCAGCGAGGTGGGTGCGACTGGCCATCCGCGCGCCGAAGAGAGTCGAGAGGAATGGGGTCGGATTGGTGAGGGATTGCCCGAGCGTGCCCTCGACGAGGCCAGTCAGGGGTTTATAGATGAGATTGGCGATCTCGGGAGTATAACACGCCCGGTAGGGCAGCACCCATTTGCCGTCGATGCTCATGTCCACATAAACCGTCACTCCGTTGGTGACCCGCAGCACCGCTTGATTGTCACACGCCGTATCGAACTTGGCGTCGGCCTTGATGACCGATCCTCTGGGCAGCGCAAGCGGGTTGCCCGCGTTGTCCTTGACCTGAAAGTAATGACCGCCGCCGCTGCGGTAGCCCACCGTCAGCGGGATCGACACGTCGGGGGTCACTGCGATGGCGGCGGTGGGGCTGAACAGGCGGGTTTCGCCCGGCTTGAGGGTGAACGTGTCATTGATCTCATAGCGCAGGGTGCTGGCCGTCGAGAGCGACGGCGTGTAGTTCGTGCTGCCGGCCGTGAGGGCGTTGTAGTTGCTGTTGGCGACGCCGTTGATGGTGTAGCGCAGGGCGGCGGGCAGCGGCTTGGGGACGCTGAAGTTCAGGCTGCCTGGCGTGCTGATCTCAACGTTGTAGGGATTCCACATGGTGACGACCGGAGTCAATAGCAACCGCGGCTCCAACTTGCTCGGGTCCGACGCCACCGCGCCGGCACTGTGCGAAAACACCCATTGCATCCGCGCGATGACCGGCAGGATGCGCACCTTGTGCAGAAAGGCGAAACTGTCACCGTTGATGGCCACCGGTTGGAGGTTCGGGATCTTGAAATTGCCACTCGAGGTAGCGGTGATGCGCTTGTACATCGTCGCGTAGTCCACCAGGTTCGCCCAGCTGGTGACCGGGCCGTGCTGATAGATCGGGATCGTGTCGCCGCCGCGGTAGCCGGCCCACGGATAGAGCATCGAGGCGGCCGGCACCGCGTTG
>CAIVSK010000254.1 GCA_903908495.1 Akkermansiaceae bacterium | reverse complement strand
CAGGCATCGTGCTTGTCGTGGAAGACGGGCACGATGCCCAATACTGCTGACTTAGCGGGAGGATAGGCATCCTGCCTGTCATGGACGACGGGCTTCCAGCCTGTCGTTTCATGCGCGGACAGGCGGGACGCGCTGTCTTCCGTCACAGGCGGGACGCTTGTTTTCCGCGGCCGACGGGCTTGCCGGGTGGCGCTCAGTTCAAGCGGCCGGTGGCCAGCCACACGATCGCGCAGCGGCTCAAATCGGCACCAGAGGCCAACTCCAGCTTGACCTTGAGGTGTTCTCGGTACGACTCGATCGTCTTCACACTCAGGTGCAGGGACTGCGCAATCTCGCGGGTCGTCTTGCCCTGGCCAATCCGTTTGAAGACTTCAAGTTCGCGGTCACTGAGCCGCTCCAAAGTGGCTCCCTTCGCCTGCTTGCCGCCCCCGACGAGCTTCTGCATGAGCTTGCGACTCATCGCATCACTGGTGTGAATCTCGCCCGCCAGCAGGCGCCGGATGGCGGTCAGCACCGTGCCGTCAAGATCCTGCTTGGTCACGTAGCCGCGGGCCCCGGCGCGCAGGGCACGTTCGGCGTAGGTCGCTTCCTCATGCATCGAGAGCGCCAGTACCGGCAGCCCGGGAAAGCGCTGCTTGATATCCTTGATCATTTCCAAGCCGTCGCTGTCCCGCAACGACAGATCCGCGATGACCAGATCGGGGTTCAAGGCGTCAATCGCTTCCAGCCCGGCTTGGCGCGTCTCCGCCTCGCCGCAGATCCCGAGGTCGGCATGGGTCTCGATCAACGACGCCAAGCCCCGCCGCACCAAAGCATGATCATCGACGATGAGAATCCGGGTTTTGGGCGGCACTTGGGTTTCTGTCTGGCTTGCTGGCATGGGTTCGGGATGCTGGAATCGCCAATGGCTGGGGAAATAGGCAGGTGACCACGGTGCCCTGCGGCTGGCGGCGTTGCAACGTAAGCTCCGCCCCCAGCAGGCGGGACCGATACGCCATGGTGTGCAGCCCGCTGCCTTGCGGGCACTCGGAGGGCTCCGGAATCCCGATGCCATCATCCTGGATCGCCAGGGATCCCAGTCCGTTGCGGCAGGCGAGACTGACGCTGATGTGGCGGGCCCGGCCATGGGTGATGGCATTGTTGACGGCCTCCTGGGCGATCCGATAGAGGTGGATTTCCCGCTGCGCATCCATCGGCGGCGGCCCCTTCTTGTGCTCGAAAGTGCAGACGATCTCAAACAAGGCTCCGGTGTTCGTGCAAAAATCCGCCAGGGCGGTCGCCAGACCGACGACTTCCAAATGCAGCGGATCCAATCCCCGCGCCAAGTCGCGCGCTTGCCGCATCGTCTGGCCGAGGAGTTTGCCAATCTCCCGGGCGGATTCCGCGTGAGCCGCTGCGAGCGGATCCAAGCGCCGGGCAAGCGAGGCACTGAGGGCGGCTATGCCGGCCAGATTCTGACAGAGCCCGTCATGCAACTCGCGCGCCATGCGCTCCCGCTCCCGATCCATGGTATCGATAATTTCCCGCTCCAAGCGCTTTTGGCGGGTGACATCGCGGGCAATCGCGTAAATTTCCTGCCGCCCTGGCAGTGGACTCGCGATCCATTGCAGCCATTTATCCGAGCCGTCCTGGCAGCAATAGCGGTTCTCAAACGTCACCGTGGCCGCCCCGCTGGCGAGCCGATCCATCTCCATGCGCGTGACCGGTCGGTCGTCGGGATGCACAAAGTCCAAAAACGGCCGGGCCCGCAATTCCTCCAACGTCCAACCCAGCGCCCGCTGCCAAGCCGGATTCAGTCGTTTGTACCGCCCTTGGAAATCGGTGATGCACAGCAAGTCCGAGGACTCCTCAAAAAAGCGCAGCAATTCGTCGTATGCCGCACACGACTGGGTACAACTCCGCTCCTGTGGGCCGCTGCCCAGCGACCACAAGGGTTTGATCTGATCGAAGCGCTCCATGCTCAAGCGCCAATTCTCACGCCTGCAATCCGCTGTGGCAAGCCGAAATCCGGCTTGCGGCCGCCTGTCAAGCGGCCGTCCTCACACGTTGAACCTGAAGTCGATCACATCGCCGTCCTTGACGACGTATTCCTTGCCCTCGATGCGCACCTTGCCGGCAACCTTGGCGGCGGCCTTGCTGCCGGCGGCCACCAGATCATCGTAGGCGACGACTTCCGCAGCGATGAAGCCGCGCTCGAAATCAGTGTGGATGACCCCGGCGGCGGCAGGTGCCTTGTCGCCGGCATGGATCGTCCAGGCGCGGCTTTCCTGCACCCCGGTGGTCAGGTAGGTGCGCAGCCCGAGCAGATGATAGACCGCGCCGATCAGGCCGGAGACACCGGAATCGGTCACCCCCATGTCGGTGAGAAATTCCGCGGCTTCCTCCGGTGCCATGTCGCTGAGTTCCTCCTCGATGCGGGCGGAAATGACCACCGCCTCGGAGCCGCTGTGTTCGGCGGCGTAGTGGCGGACCTTGGCGACCTGCGGGTGGGAGTCGGGCGCGGCCAGCGTGGCGGCCAGCTCGTCTTCGGCCACGTTGCAGGCATAGACGGTGCGTTTGGCCGAGAGCAGGAAGAAATCGCGGACCAGTGCGCGGTCCTCGTCGCTGAAGCTGAGTGTGAGGGCGGGCTTGCCCTCATCGAGGTGAGGCAGGATGATATCGATCAATTCGACCTCGCGCTTGGCGTCCTTGTCGCCGCCCTTGGCCTTCTTGTCGCGGGACACGCGGCGTTTCTCGAGGGTCGCCATATCGGCGAGAATCAACTCGGCATTGATGATTTCAATGTCGCGGACTGGATCGACCGTGCCGAGCTCGTGGATGATGTCCTCATTTTCGAAGCAGCGCACGACCTGGACGATGGCGTCGGTTTCGCGGATGGTGGCGAGGAACTTGTTGCCGAGGCCGGCCCCTTCGGACGCTCCCTTGACGAGGCCGGCGATATCGACGAACTCGATGGCGGTGGGAACCAGGCGGTGCGAACCGGAGATTTTCGAGATCACCGCGAGGCGCGGATCGGGCACGGTGACGATGCCGATGTTCGGATCGATGGTGCAAAACGGATAATTGGCCGCCTCCGCCTTGCGGGTGCGGGTGACGGCGTTGAAAAGGGTCGATTTTCCAACATTGGGTAGTCCTACGATTCCGGCTGTGAGCATTGCAGCGGGAGACTGAGGGAGCCACCGACGCCAAGACGAGGAAAAAATTCGCCTGACTGGCGGATCGGGTGGGAGCAATCCCGTGAGCGACTCAGTTTCTCGCCCCGCCTGGATGGCGACTGACGCGGCAACCGCCGCCGTGCCGGAAATCGAATTCAATGCGCGGCACCGCCGAACAAATCTCCGGCAACGGCAAGTTACCATTGCTGTCCTCATCCCTTGTGGCTTCGACCGCCTTTCCCTCAGTACTGATATACCGGGCTTTTCTCCCGCTTCCCCAGAACTCCAGAATCAAATTTTCATCGTCCGCCACGTCCCAATTGCCGGCCTCGCCCGTGGCCCCCAGCATAAACACCCCCGTCTCGTACAGCCCGATACTTCCCTCCCACTCATGATCCCGCATCGGAATGACACAATCCGGCGGCCCTGCCGGAATGACCCGTGACATGGTTGGCAGAACGACCGCCATCACGGGCTTCATTTCCTCGCCCACCGCCACCCCGTCCGGTGCAGCCTCGCGATCCGCACACGAAATATTCGTGGCGTGTTGCACATACAACACCAGTGGTATCTCTGTCCGAGTGATGTGACGCTTGAAACCGGCCTGCTCAAGCGATTTGTCCAGCCATGAGTCCTCGTCCCCCCCATGTTCCCAGTTCGGCTTCGTCAGCAGATACGCCACCGCCCTGCGCGAAAGGCACATTGTCATCCCATAGATTCCGGACTCCGCCACCAGATAGCTTGTGCCCGTGCGCTGGTTGTGACGCAGCAGGGTGGTGAATGCAGTCAAATCATTTTCCCCCGTCAGCGCCGCCTTGTGGATTTCCTCAAGATAGGTTGGCAGATAAACGTCATCGTCATCCATTTTCGCATAGCAGTCAGCGTCAAGGGGCATCTCCGCCAGAATTCTGAGCAAGTTACCCCGCTGGTCCAGGTTCTCCAGGCGTGACATGACGAACCGATCATCTCCGTTCACCACCCGGCGGACGAACTCCAGCTGCTCAGCGGAATACCCCAGCAAGTGAAGGTGATGAACGAAATTCCTCCGTGTCTGCGTTTTCAAGGAATTCACCAGGCCGCACACGTGATTGAGCCGCTGGTAGGAAAAGGTGAAAATCCGGATCATCACAGGTGTTGGGGGCCTTCGACTTTATCTTTGCTCGCCCCTCCTTGCATCCTCATTTCCGCATCTTTCGGCATCAGCATCACCAACGGTGGAAAATCCGTCGCTTGAAATTCGGGTCGGCCATAGGAAGGCGATAGCACCACGGTCGGCGGCGTGTCCACCAGGCAACGGTTCCAGTGAGACTCCGCGTGCCACACGGCCGTGATGCCGTTGCGCTCGTCTGCCGCCACTGCCGCCGCCATCCGGGACAGCGCCGCCAGGTAATCCGTCGTCCGGCCGCCTTGCACGGCACCTGTGAAATACCGGGCTCCCTCGCCTGCCCTCACGCAGGCCGCCGAGGATTCGCGGCGTTCATAGCTGAACTTCTCCCGCGACTGATCGTAAAACCCCGCGTGCTGGACCCCGGTCAACCCCTCGCCCAACACTTCCCGGCCCACCGGACCCGTTACACAAACATCCGCATCCAGCAAAAATAGATGATCCAAAGCCGTGAATGACGCCGCCTGATCCAGCAGCAGGCTGAAGCGGCTTAAACTGCTCCCTGGCCATGGCCGGTGTTCCACCTGGATCACCCGCAGCCCGGCTTCCGGCCTCATTTCCTGATCGGTGAACACGAAGAGATTCACGTCATGGCCCCGCAGGAAATTCCGCCGCACCGATTTGAGCCACGGCACCAGGAAACGGTGGTATTTCCCCGTCGCCACCACTGCCACTCCGATCCGCTCAGGCCCCGTTTCCAGCACTGCTGCCGGGCGCGGCCCGCAGCACAGTCCATCCGCCAGCACTCCCTCACCGTGCCGTTTCAAATACAGGAGTTCCCCGGCCTCCACTGCCGTGCCCGGTTTTGGCGGGCCATATTCCAGCACCCGTGGCAAGGGGCCGCCCGCAGGCCATTCCCCAGCCACCAACCGAGCTTCACCGCCATATCCCCAGCCGAGCACCCGTTCCACCTCCGCGGCTGCCAGCGCGCCTTTCAGCACCAAATACTCCGGCAGCACCCGGCAGCCCGCCAGCCACTCGTCCGCCTCGGCCCACAGACCCAGCCGGACCCCGTCGTGTTTTTCTCCATCGTCATTCAGCGCCGCCTGAAATCCCGCCATGCCGGAATCCTGCAATGTCACATCCGGAAACCCCGGCTTCAGCCACTCTCGAGCTTCTGCCAGCGAGCCCTCTCTATCCGGCACGAACACCTTCACCCGCCATCCCCGTTCGGCCAGTGCCCGTATGCTCCTTCCATCCTCCGGTTCCACCTTGATCACCACCGGCTTGTCCCAAATCCCCATCCGCAGATGTTCCCAGCCCACCTGCTCCGCCAGCCAGATGTCCGGTCGCCACACTTTAGCTCCCTTGTGCCACGGCTTCGGCCAACCGCTCCAATGGATCACGCCCTCCGGCACATCGTCCGGCCCGATGTGCAAGCGTGGAAACAAATTCCACTTCCGGTCGATCGGCAGGCTGCGGCCCTCCGTGGCCGCAGTTAGAGAGAGCTGCTCATCCGCCCCGAAAGCCGCGTGCGCCTGCAGGAATGTCTCCCAAGTTCCCGCCTCGCGCATCGCCCTGAGGTTGAGCACCGGCGGCATCAGAAAATACGGATGGCTTGCCACATGCTCCCAGCCTTCCGGCATCGGCCGCTTGAGCCACACCCGCATCGCATAAGCCATGTCCACTCCCGGCCCCTGCATGTGCGCCGCCAGCAGATGATCGCCGAGATCCAGCTCAAACAAGTGTGCCAGATCGCACAGCACCAGTTGGTCGTAGTCCATCACCATGCACCGGTCCCAATCCGGACAATCCCGGATTACAAGCAGCCGGTCATACGCCGACGGTCCCGAACTTCCCGGAAACCGCCCAGTCACCGGCTCCACCGCCGGCAGAAACTCCACTCTCAGGCGCCCGGTCTCGAACGAGTCCGGCAAAAATTCCCGGCACCAACACCGCACATGAACCGGCAATTGGGTTCGTCTCAGAATGCTGGCAATCAGGGTCGCATTGTAGGAAAAACCACGTTCGTCAGTCGATAGGGCGAGTTGGATGGTCATGGGTCATGGGTCATGGGTCATGGGTCATGGGTCATGGGTCATGGGTCATGGGTCATGGGTCATGGGTAAAGAGAAAGCATTGTGCGGACGCGTTG
>CAIVSK010000253.1 GCA_903908495.1 Akkermansiaceae bacterium | reverse complement strand
GACAAGCTCGGCCTGTTGTTTGACAAGTTCAGCCAGCTTGATGCCACCATCAACCGCCGCTACGGTGGTTCGGGTCTGGGGCTGGCCATTTCCAAGCAACTCGCCGAGTTGATGGGCGGGCAAGTCGGTGTGAGCAGCGAGCCTGGCCGCGGCTCCGAATTCTGGTTCACTGCGCGTTTGGGTAGGCAGGCAAAGGCACTGCCGCCGCGCTCCGCGGCCAGTCGCTCCGCCGCGCACGAGTTGCTCAATTTGTTGGCCGAGCGTCACGCCCACGTCCTTGTGGCCGAGGATAACCTCACCAATCAGCAGGTGGCCTTGAGCATCCTCAAGCATCTGGGCCTGCGCGCCGAGGCCGTGGCCAATGGCGCGGATGCCCTCAAGGCACTGGCCAGCCAGTCCTATGATCTGGTGCTCATGGACGTGCAGATGCCGGTGATGGACGGGTTGGAGGCCACTCGTCAGATCCGCCGCGCTGAGGCCGACGCCCACCGGCCGCCGTTGCCGGTCATTGCCATGACCGCCAATGCCATGCTGGGCGATCGCGGCAAATGCCTGGAGGCGGGGATGGACGACTACCTCAGTAAGCCGGTGTCGCCACAAATGTTTGCGAGCGTGCTGGACCGGTGGCTGCCGCGGCGGGACTGAATCTTCAACCTCCGCTAACGATTCCCCAGTTTGGACTTGCCTTGCCACCCTACCGCTGCAATGCTTGGGCGCAGGCTGGTTGCGTACGGAGCGCTGCGAGTCCGCCATCACCCCCTACCGCCCGCTTGACATGGGATCCATCAACTCAGGACCGTCTCCGGAAACCACGCTCCTCGACTATCACCAACTCGAGACATTTGCCATCATCGGTGCCGCCGACTACATCGAGCTCCTCGACGAGGTCATCGTGGATGTACCCGAGCAGCTCGACCAAATCCGGGCCGCCATTGAGGAGGGCAATGGAGCGCAGGTCAAAGCCCGCGTCCACGGATTGCGCGGCTTGGTGGCCTATTTTGGTTGCGTCGCGCTGACCGCGCGGCTCGCCCGGTTGGAGATTTGGGATGAACTCAGCCCCGGGCAAGCCGCCGCCATTCACCTCGAACTCCTGGCGTTGTGGGATCAAAGCCTCAAGGCGCTCCGGCAGTGGGAAAAAACCCAGTCAGGTTTTGCATTGTGAGCGAGGCGGCAGGGCATCCTCACTTCACTGCGGGAAGGAGTCCGGGGCGGCCCTCGCGGATGCGGGCGGAGAAGTCCGGTGCCTGATTGGCGGCGCGGGCCGCCGGGTTGATCAGGGCTCTGCGTTTCAGTTCGGCAAAGGGCAGGCCGCCGGTGGCAATGCTGCGGTTTTCATACATGAGTTCGTCAGCCTTGCCATTGACCAATAGCCGCCAGTCCCATGGCATGCGTTCGCCGGCGGGATGTTGTTGACGGATGGCCGTGGTGCAGTTGGTGGTGATGGCATTGTACCAACGCGGGTTGGCGCGCAAATCGTTGAGCGCGCTCAAGTATTCGCCCAAGCGCAGGCGGGCCTCGGCGGGCGTGGCGACGCTGTGGTACAGATAGACCTGCTCGTCCTTGCGGAAGTTGCTGCGCAGGCGGATGACGTCGCGCTCGTCGGCGGCGATGTAGATGAGTTCGAACTGGCGATACAGGCCGCCTATGGCCGAATAGCTTTGGCCGGCCTGCTTGCGCGTCTCGATGGAAAAACACAGCGGGGCGGCGTCAGAGAACTGGAAACTGAGGATCGGGTGGGCCATCCACGGCGACCCCCAGTAGGTGACGGCAATGTCGATGCCGGTGAGGTGGGACAAGCGCAGTTGGCGGGTCTCCCAGTGCGGCGTGAAGTCCTCCTCACTGCGGTACTCGCAATTGCGGACATTGTGCAGTGTGACCTCGTCGCCGTTGACCTCGGCCCACGCAAGTTGCGCCACGTCGGGTTGCCAGTCACCCAGGTTTGTCGGCTTGAGCGCCAGCCACCATGTTAGGACCAGCGCGAACCACCCGCCGAAGATGGCCAGCTTGGGCCACCAGCGCCGGATACACCCGAAAACCGTCACGATCGCCACCGCCTGCACGGCGGCCAACCACCTCGCCGGCCCGTCATAATAGAGCGCGCCAACGGCCCATGCGAAGGCGGCCAGAAGCACGATGGCGAGAATGGCAATGGCCATGCAGCGGAGGATTTTCATTTTGGATCTCATGGATTATCATGTGTTTGGGGATGTCGTTGAAGCTCACGTCCACGTCGGCAGTGCGGCCGACGACGTCCGTGTCGCCCATGAGCGACTTGGTCCAGCCATAGAGGGCCACGCGGCAGGGGGGCGGGTCGCAAGGGGTGATGGGCATGGGGTGAGGGGAGCGTCGCGCAGCGGCCGTCCGCCGGCACCTGCTGTCTGTCTCTGTCCACGAAGTTCTTTCATCACTTCGGTCGGTTTTTGAGTCGTTCGATGGTTGCTCCCAATATTTGATTCATCGATCCGGTACGCTCGACGGGCCCGGCGGCGAACTCAGCTGGTGGCAAGGGAATCGGACGAGGGCCCTCGCCAGGGGGCACCAACCCCTTGCCGCTTGCTGGCAACGTGCGGTGGAACGTCGCGCCGGGAGGGGTGTTGTCAGATCCGCCGGGGGTGGCAGCGCAGGTGCCGAGGATGGTGCGGTGAACCGCCAAGCCAGCGCTGACAATATCGCCGAGGATGTCATTCAACTCATTGATATTTGGCGGGTTGTGTGCGAGAAGTTGCTGGGCGGCGCGGGCATTGCTGAGGATGGCAGTAAGCGGTTGGTTGAGTTCGTGGGTGAGTGCGCCGGACAGTTCTCCGAGCATGGCGAGGCATGAGAGATGAAGGAGTTCGGCGCGTCGTTCGTGCAACTCTCGCTCGTTGCGCTGGCGTTGGGTGACGCCGCAGCACAATCCATGCATGCGGGCGACAGGGTCGGAGATGGAGGCTTCCTTGCACTCTCCGCAGCCGCCCCGCCGCCACCAGATCCAGCCGCGTACCAGTGCCAGTGGGAGACAGGCCGCCCCGATCATGGAGAAGATGACGGGGGGCCAACTCATGGGCACGGGACGGTTGGGGTTGGCAATGGGCGATGCATGCGTTTGTGACGATGAACATTTTCCTGCAGACAAGCAAGCTCCAACGTGTTTCTAGTCGCTTTGGCCTGCATTTTTTTCGCCCTGAATTTGAGTATTGCACCCCACTTGCTTCTGTGTAAAATCCAACGCTGTCGTAGCGAGTACCGTCACCTTCACAACCATCAGCCATGAAACGTCCACCACTGGTCCTCATCCTCTGTGCCGTCTTTGCCTGCAGTGCTTGCGTCAACACGCCGGTGCCTCCGGACCAGGCGGAGACCCTTGCGGCGGCGGCCTATCTGAAACAGGCCGGGGCCAAGGCCACCCCCGCCGAGCAGAGAGCGGCCCTCTATTTGCAGGCGGCAGCGGAGGCTGGCACGCAGCTCGGGTCCCGCTCGTCCGGCGCGAGCGCCAGGATCATCTACAACCAGGCGGCCACGGATCTCACTGTCTTGCTGCGCGGTGCCGAACAGGGGCGCCTGTGGAACCGTCCTCTAACACTCACGTCCGGCTCCATCACCTACCGGCTCAACTTTGCCAAGGCCAGCCGCGATGGCGTTTGGGACCCCGACCAGTTCGCCTCGGTCACTGCGGCCGCCGTGGTGCCGATGAAGGCGATCCATCGCAGCGACCGCCAGGAGGGAGTCGGCGGCGCACTCGTCGGCGTGCACATGACGCAGCCCTTGGCCGCATTTTCGCCAAAGGTCGGCGTCACCGCTGCGGTCACCGCGCTGCTCGATTTCAAAGGCCACGCCGCGACCCTCACGCTGATGGATCCCACGGCGCAGCCGAAGGCGCGCGTGGCGGGTGCGGAGAGCCTGTTGAACGCGGACTTCTCGGCGCCGCTGGCCTACTATCCGGACAGGTCCGAATACTGGAATGGCATCATGGGGGCCTTGCACGTGAAGAGCTACATGGGGACCACCGGGCTCTACGAGTTGCAGCCCTATGACGCGCAGCGCATCCCGGTGATCTTCGTTCATGGCCTCATCTCCACGGCCCTCATGTGGCGCAATGTGATCAACGAATTGGAATTCGACCCGGCGTTGCGCCAGCACTATCAATTCTTGGTGTTCGGATATCCGACCGGCAATCCGCCGGCGTATTCGGCGCTGCGCCTCCGCCAGGAACTGGCGCGGTTCTATCAAATCCACCCCGATGCCCGCCGCTGTGTGCTCGTCGGCCACAGCATGGGTGGCATTCTCTCGCGGATGCAAGTGGTCACGCTGGACCGGGATGCCTGGAATGCCATGGGCAGGGACAAGGCCGCGAAGTTTTTCGGTTTCATGACGAAGGGCAGTGTCGTTGAGGAGGCCACCGTGTTTAAGGCAGACCCCCATGTCGGCCGCGTCGTTTTTATTTGCACCCCGCACCGCGGCAGTGCCATGGCGCTCAGCCGTCTTGGGGAACTGGCCCGCCGCCTGATTTTCCTACCCGCCGAGCTCACCTCATCCATCACCGGGTCGCTGGGTAACGCGGTGGCGATGATCACCGGCGATCCGAAGCGCATGCCGACGAGTGTGGACGGACTGGCGCCTTCCAATCCCATGCTCAAGGTGCTCGATGCGCGCCCGATCCAGGTGCCGTACCATTCCATCATTGGCGACCGCGGCAAGGGCGATACCCCCAACAGTTCTGACGGCGTCGTGGACTACTGGAGTTCCCATCTCAACGGGGCGCGCTCAGAATGCATCGTGCCCGGTCCGCATGGCTCCTGCGAACTGCCCCAAACCCTGACCGAAGTCCGCCGCATTCTCACACTTCACCTGCAGGAAAGCGGCCATCAGACCGGGCGCGCTGCCCAGCGTTAGAAAGCTGCTGCCGAGCCGCCGTCAACTCGCCCAGCCGGAGCGTTTGGCGGCTTGGTCTTGCGCGTGGCGGCGGACTGGAGGGGGGGCACTCTTGTCCCCTCGTCCATGCCAAGGGCAGGAGCCAGCCGCCAAAGGAGGGGCGATCTCCGAATCGCTCATGACCATGGAGGGTCAATGGAAAGCGTCTAGCCACCACGCATTGGCTCCCCATGGGCCACGGCGGATCGGAGTCCGCCGCTCCGGAGCCACGACCGAGACCGACACACAGCGCGCCGGCTTGCGGTGCCTGTCGCGCTGAGTTTAAATCCGAGGGGCGGCTTCCAGCCAAAGGTGCAATCTGAAATGCATCAGAGTCCGCTGCGATCGCCGGCACCGGTGCTGAGGAAGCGGTAGTAGACTTCAAGCATCAGGGTGCACAGGCAGGTGCGATAGACCTTGTCGGTTTGATAAGTGGCGACTGGGGCGCGGATCTTGCCACCGCCGCCCGGGGCTTTCCACGAACCGTCGCCATCCTGGTTATTGAGGACCTGATCGCGGAAGATGCTGTTATACGTTTTCCAAGCCTCGCCGCCGCGCTGCATCATTGCCTGCGACTCGTAATAGTGGCCGTAAAGGTCGCTGCAGACGCCGTTGTAGTCGAACTTGGTGTTTTCCGTGATGTACTTGATCGCGTGGTTGACTTCCGCTCCGTTGCCCTTGCCCCACATTTGCAGGCATAGCGCGCCGACACCGGTGAGAGTGAAGTAATCCGCCACCCCGGAGTTGGGGCCGGAGTAGCCGAAGCCGCCGTTGACGTTCTGGCAGGCGGCGAGGTACTTCCACGCTCTGCTCAGGCAGGTCGAGCGGCCCTGGAATTTGATGCCGGTGTGGAGGCAGGCTTTCAAGGCTTGGATTTGCCAGCCGACCACCGACATGTCGGTGTGGCCGCCAGTGACGGCATAAGCATAGGCCCAACCCCCGTTCACGTTTTGATGATCGATGATGTATTGGCCGGCTTTTTGCACGACTTCATCCAAGTAGGGGACGACCTGGCCGATTTCCTTGCAAAACGTGTAGGCTTCGGCCAAGGCATAGGTGGCGATGCCATGCTCGTAGGACCAATGGTTGGCGGTGTAATTGTCGGCGATCTTGCCGTCGTTTTTCATGCCGATTTCCACCAGATAGACGATGCCCTTCAAGCAGGAATCGCCGAATTCCTCGGAGGCGGGGGTTTCGCAGTGGCCGAAATAGGCCAGCAGCGCCAGCCCGGTCATCGCCACCGAACTCTGCCCGCTCCATGAACCGTTGGAATTTTGATTGGCCTTGAGCCAGCGCAGGCCCTTGAGCACCGCATCCTCACAAGCGGGCACTCCACCGTTTTCAGTAATGCGTTGGAGACGGTCGCCCTTGGAGCAGCGCTTGCTCATGGCCAGAGGAATCAGACCGAAGAGCTTGCCGGCACCGTGGCCGTTGCCCATGCCATTGCCGCTGCCATTGCCTTTGCCAAAGCCGTGGCCGGATCCGGAGCCGCCCAAGCCGCCGGACATGCCGCCGCCGCCCAGCGAGGTGAGCGGGGACATTTCGCCAAACTGATCGCCTTGATCGGGGATTGTGTAAGTGGAGCGGGCACCTTCCGCCACCACCCGTTTGGCCTTGGAGATGGGCACGATGGTCTTCATCTTCTTCTCCTTGACCGCGTGATCCGCGCTGCGCTCGCCACCTCCGCCGCCGGGCGGCAGGAAGTCGACGATCTTTTCCGGCTGCTTGATGATCTGGAAAATCCAAAAGGCACCGAGGGTCAGCACGATCAAGTGAACCACGATGGCGATGGTCAGGGCACGGCCGCCCATCTTGTCCCACAGGGTCAAGCGGGTGACGGTGGCGGGCATCAGTGGCTCAAGTTGCTCTTGATCTTCGTCGTATTCTTCTTGCGGGTCCATGATGAACGGGGTGGTTAGGGGGGCTTTTTTGAAACTGGGAAGACGCGTTACTCGGGGGCGACGGCTTGGAAGGTCACATTGCCGATCTGCGCCCGGGTGAGGGCGTCGAGCACGTTGATGACCCGCTCGTAGCGGGCCAGTTCGTTGGCATAGATGGTCACCATCACATCGCTGTTGGAGGCTTTGCTGAGGTTGTGGATGTCGATGAGGTTCTTGGCCAATTCCGGCAGTAGCTTGTTAGTCGGGGTGTCCAGCGGCTCGTCGTTGAGAAACACCTGGCCATCGTCTTCGATGCGGATGGCGATTTCGTCGGGCATCACCGTCTCGGTCTTGGTATCAAGGGTGCCGGGCAACTTGGTGTTATGGGTGTTCTCCACCTGCACGGCACCGGCCATCACCATGAAAAACAACATGATGACAAACACCACGTCCACCATCGGTGCGATTTGGAAGCCAAGATTGACTTCAGAGGATTCCTTCTTCTTGCGGCGTTTGCTCATTTGGCTTTCTCCTTGTTAGATGCGGAGAAGGCGATGTCGACGAAGCCGGCCTGGCCGACGAGGTCCATCACCTTCTGGATTTCAGCGGCGGGAAGCATGCGGTCGCCGCGGATGAGCGCGCGCATGTTGGGTTTGGCTTCGATGCGGGCCTTGAGAACAGGCACCATGTCGGCGGGAGTGGGGAATTCGCGGTCCTCGACCTTGAAGACCGCTTTGTCGTTTCTCCACTCGACGTTGATGGCGACCTCCAATTTGGTCATTTTCGCATCATGCGGTTTCGCACTGGGCGACACCGGCAGGGTGATGGACGCATCGACTTTCAAAATCTCCGCGGTGGTGATGCTCATGAAGAAGATGAGCAACACCAACAACACGTCGATCATCGGAGCGATCTGGAACTCCGGTTCGCCACTTTCAGTACTGCCGCCGCCGCCTGCCATGATTTCGGGTTGTTAGCGTTGAGGGGGGATGGATGCTCAGAAGGATTCCGGTGCGGGTGCCTGCTCGGTTTGCATCCACAGCGGCATGGCGGCGAAGGTTTCCTCCTGGCCGACGTCGGCATCGCGCAGGTAGTCATAGGGCGCGTTGCGGAACAAGGTGGTGGCCTCGGTTTCGAGGTGGTGGACGGCGGTCTGCAGCTTGTTGCGCAGGAAGTAGAAGCCCATGAAGGCAGGGATGGCAATGAACAGACCCGAGGCGGTGGCGATGAGCACCGTGCCGATGTGTTCGGCCAATTTCGAGGTGTCGCCGATGCCGGATGTACCGAGTGCGGCGAAGGCACCGCGCATCCCGGAAACGGTGCCGAGCAGACCGACCATCGGGCTGCAAACGCCGATAACCGAGAGATAGTTGACGCGCGTCTGGAGAGTGGAGCTGACCTTGTCGACTTCCGCGTGGAGGGCTTCTTCGGTGGCGTCCTTGCCGTGACCGATCGAGCCGAGGGCGGCCTGGACCACCTTGGCGAACGGGCTGACGGCGCCTTTCATGGCTTGGTAGGCGCTGACATAGTCGCCGGCCAGGAATGCTTGTTTGGCGGTAAACACGTCCGCTTCAGGGGTCATTTTCTTGGCATTGGTGCGGATCCAAATATCGATGGTGAGCCAGACGGTGCCGATCGAGAAGGCGCCGATGGGATACATACACCAACCGCCCTCCTGCAGGACTTGAATGAAGGTTTTCTTGACTGCGACGGCTTGGGCGGCTTCTGGCGCGCCGAAGGCGATCATGGGCAGGAGCAACAGAGCCGCGTAGGCGGCGAACTTAATGGCATTTTTCATGTATTTGGAGTTAGGCGACTGGATTGGGGTGTTTGAGAATGGGCTTGGTGGGAGAGGGGGGAGTTATTTGATGCTCTCGAAAAGTTTGTTGGCTTGGTCCCGCGCTGCGGTATCCTTGGTGAAGCGCTGAGCGGATTGGACCAATGCGACGGCCTCGGAACGGCGGCCTTCGGCGGTGAGGAATTCCGCCGCTTTCAATTGGGCCACCCCGTTGATGACCATCCCGCCGGAGGGAAACAGGCAGGGCACGGCCAGATAGCTCTCAAGGGCCTCGGCGTTGCGGTTCTCACTCTGCAACAACCCCGCCAGGAAGAAACTCGCGTAAGCACACACGTCGGCCGGTTGGGCGTCGGTCGTCTGGTCCTTGAGAGCAGCCTCGCGATCGGCGAGTTTGACCGTCTTATGGATCAACAGCGCCTTGGCCAAGGCAATGAACGGATCGGGTCCCGGTGCCGGGGTGGCATCGGAAATTTCCTTGCCCAGCACGTCACATTGGGGGGCTGCACCCTCCAGGCCATCCGCCACGAGGACGACGCGTGCCGCCTCGACCCAGAAATTGCCGGGCAGTTTGGCCGAGTCCTTGTGCTCGGTCAGGACGGGAGCCAGCAGCTTTCTGGCCTCCGTCGGTTTGCCCATGAGCACCAAGGCGATGGCCTGGTTGATGGCCGCCGGCTTGTCGCCAAACACATGATCGACCGAGGCCACCGGGATGGTTGCTCCAGCAGCGAACCTGCCGACTTCGGTTTTGACTTCAAATTTATCGCCATTGAGAGCGACCGCCGAGAGTGGCAAGGCGGCACCGCTTTGGAGGACAATCTGAATGGCCACCCCGGAGCTTGCGGGTTGCGCGGCGGGTGCGGCTGGCGCGGCGGTCGCGCCGGGTGCTGCCGGTGCCGCGGCGGGTGCCGCTGGAACGGCGGGAACAGCTGGGGGGGCTGGCTTGGTCTTGGCAGTCGGTGCCGCCTGCGCCTGAGTGAAGGCAAGGGCCGCGCCGGTGCCGAGGGACAGCAGCGCCCGGTGGGCGCGGAACGTATGGGACATGGCTCGCAGGGTCATAAGGATTTTTCCTTGGCTTCTTTGGCGCGCTTGGTGTTTTGAAGCTTCGGATGGTTGACGAGGGCTCGCAAGGATTCGGAGGCAAGGCCGAATTCATTGAGGGTCTTGGCGGTCTCGGCTGCCTGCCAATAGGCCTCCGCACAGATCTCGGGGAGACTTTGATAGGCAATCTCGACCCGTTGATAGGTTGCGTAGGCTTTGCGGAGCAGTTCCGGTGGGTCGCTGCCGGGTGCCGCCAGAGCCGCCTCGACGCGGTAACTGTCGGCCAGTATCAGATAGGCTTTGCCGGCCATCTCGCCGTGGAACATTTTATCGCTAACCATGCTCTGCGCCAAGGTTCTGGCATCCTCGAATTTGCCGAGGTCAACGAGTGCCTGCAATTTGCCGAGGGTGGTTTCCCGGAACTTGGAGGTGCCCTTGTTGTTGGCCAGGGTGTCTTCAAAAATCTTGAGGGCCTCCTCGGGTTGCTTACGGGCGAGGGCGACATTGCCAAGGCCGAGCGGGCCGGCATCCGAGAACAACGAGTCCTTGTAGCTGTCGTTGAGGCGCTTGTACATGGCCTCTGCGCCGTCGAGATTGCCTTCTTGCAGCAGGATGTCGCCGCAGACCGACAGCAAGGTCGGGCTGAGCACGGCCGGGTCGCTGGCATAGTTGGTGGCGATGCCCTTGAGCAAGAGGTCCGAGCGATCCGTGTGGCTGGTGCGGAACAGCAACTGGCTGAGGCGGGCCTGGGCATAGAACATGCGGGCCGTGGCGGTGGGATTGGGGTTGGCGCCAATCACCTTGGTGAGCGTGTCCACCAGTTCCTTGTCGAGTTGTTCGGCGACGGCTTCGATCTCCTCCTTGGCGGGCTTCTTGCGCGGTACGAGGGTTTGCACCATCAGGTCGAGGAGGTACTCGACCTGTTGGATGGTCGGCACACCGATGCGGGTGCGCAGCGATTCGGCGAGAATCTGCGCGCCCTCCTCGCCCTTGCCTTCGCGGTTTTTCATCTGCACCACCTTGCCGGCGGAAAGCAGGGCCAACTGGCTGTCGGGATTGTCCTTGAGGAAGGCACCGTGCATCACGGCGATGGAGTTCCAGTCTTTCTTGCCTTGATAGATAGAGGTCGCCGAGTCGAGGGCATACTGGATCACGTCATCGGGACTCTTGGTCCAGACGGCTTTCTTGAATGCCTCGGCCGCCTGGTCATCGTCGTTCTTCTTCTTATAAGTATCTGCCAGCAGGCACAGCATCGAGCCGTTGGAGACATCTTCCGGGTGGTCCTTCATGAAGCCTTCGAGGTCCGCGATGATCTTGTCCGGAGGGATGGTCTTGTCATTGGAGTCCACATAGGAGAGGCGGTACTGCATGTCGCCGGCATACAGGCCGGAGGGATATTTGGCTAGGTACTCGGAGCAAGCGGCAACGGTCTTCTTATATTCGTTGCTGAGGAAATAGGTCATCGCCAGATGATAGAGGGCGGGCTCGTAGAGTGGGCTGGTGGGATAGGTGCGGATGAGTTTTTCCAGCAGCGGAGTGGACTTTTCAAAGTCCTTGGCGTCGCCGGCATCGAGGAAGTAGGCCAGGCCTTGATAGAAGATGAACCGGTCGAGGTTGTTGGATTTGGGGAATTTCGCCTCAAGGTCGGCATAGTAGGGGGCGACCTCGCTCCATTTTGACTGCTGCACCAGCAGTTCGCCGGCGAGGGTGGCGACGGCTTCGGCGTCTTCCGCTTCCGGGTAGGCGGTGAGGTAGGCCTTGCAGAGGTCGAGCAAGCCGGTGAGCTTTTTGAGCTCTTGCATGATCATGATCTCGGCAAAAGCGGCGGTCTTGTTTTCTTTGAAGGTCGGATATTTCACGCGCAGGGTGGCGAAGCTAATCCGCGCTTCCTCGTAGCGCTTGAGTCGGAAGAAGCAGCGGCCGCGACGCATCAGCAGCGAAGCGTCGAAGTCCTTGATGTCCTTGATGGCGGCCAGGGCTTTTTCATTCGCTTCGATGGCGGGCCTGAGGGTGCCCGCCAGCTCGCGGGCGACGGAGCGCACCACCGGCGCGTTCGGATTCTTGCGCTCGATCTCATCTTCCTTGGCGACGGTGGCGTCGAGGATGGACAGATTTTTGCGCTGGCCGTCGAGCGCGAGCGACTGGGCGTCCAGCACCTGGTTGCGCGCCGGCACCGTCTGGAAGATGGCAAGGGCCGTATCGAAGTCGCCCGCGCCCATGGCGTCGTCGCCACGCACAATGACTTGGTTGGTGTACCACGCGATGGCGTCACGCACACCCGCCTGATTGGTCAAGCGGTCCAGATAATACACCAGATCGTCCAATCTGCTGTCATCGGCGAGCAGGTTGATGACGCCGACGGCTGCGGCGGTTTGGCCGGGGGTACGGATGTCCGCGCCCATGAGCGCCTTGAACACCTGCAGGGCTTCCGGGCGCCTGCCCATTTCGCTGTAAAGTTGTGCCAGTGCCAGGCCGGCTTCGGCGTTGAGCTTCGGGTCCTTCATGGCCATCCGCAGCACCTTGACGGCGATTTCCGCCTTGGGAGGGGTGCCTTGGCCGATGCAGGCCCTGCCGACGCCCAGCGCGCAACGGCTGGCAAACATGCCATTGGGGTATTTGGTGGCGCAATCGGTGAAGGCTTTTTCGGCTTCTGGGAAACGCTCGCCCAACAAATTGGCCAGGCCGACATTGAAATATAACCGCTCCAACATTTCGTCAGTGGCGGTTTGCGGTGTGAGGGACTTGATGAGCTCCTCGGTCTTGGACACTGCGGCCATGTAGTCCTTGGCGTCGAGGGCCGCATCGGCTTCCTTCAAGAGTCGGTTGAGTGACGCAATGGAGACCGCTTTCACGGGTGCCGCCGGGGGCGTTGGTGGTTTGGCAGCCTGCGCCTCCGCCGTGTCAACTAGGACAGTGGAGAGGGCAGTCCACGCGATCAAGGCAAGAAGGGTTGAGGAGGTTTGGGCAGCCATGCAATAGCGTTTTCGGGAAAATATGATTGCCTGCCAGTGAGGTCAATTAAAAATCATGCTAATTTTTGCCACCTGACGATTTGCGGTGTTTCATCTCATCCGGCGCGTGGTGGCAGCCATCGCATGCTCGAGGGCAACGGGCAGGTTTACCGCGCCGTTGCCGCCCAGTTGAGAGTCGAGGGTTTCAAGTTGTTGAATCAAATCGCGCACTTCGCCGCGCGCATACGGGCCGCCGGCCGCCGCGCAAAAGTGCGTCCGGCAGCCGAAGGGCCTGCCCTCGTAGATCTGACATCGGCCGTTGGCAGCAAGCAGCGGGCAGGCGCCATCCGCCGGGCGTGGCAGCGTGCTGCGGCCGGCTGCCCGCCAGGCAGCGGCAGCCACCAACGCCTCGCCGCGCGTCAGAAAGGGCGTGCGTCCGGTTAGGCGGAACCTGCAGCACTCGGCCAGTCCGCTGCAGGCGCGCTGGAGCGGGCGCAACGCCAGCTCGGCATAGACCGCGCGGACGGACTGGATGGCGGCGGCGGTGGGAGGCGGCGGCATGCGGGTGGGAGCGGAAACTAATTGAATTGAGTCAAGTATCAGTTATCGAGGGGGACGCGCGGAGGATCAGCCCAGGCTGCGGGGGCGGCCCCTTTCGGTGGTGGCCCGGCATACCGGGCACTCGACGATGCAGCCAGGTGATGAGTCCTCGAACGCGTGCAGGCAGAGGCGACAGATGACGCGGCGGGCCAGGGCCTGGCGCTCGCCGCGGGCGTGGAAAAAGCGGGACAGCAGGGCGCTAAGCAACACCAGCGCCAACGCGCCGCCCAGAGCCAAACGCACAAACTCAGTGAGGGTCAGTTCCATTGATGGTTTGGTTGTTGAAGCGAATCCCAACGGCGAGCCATTCGCCGTCGGCCGCCAGTTTGGGGTCGAAGCAAACCCCGCGCAGCCAGTTTTCCAACAGCGGGCCCGAGGATCCGGCGGCTTTGGTCAGGGCCACCGCCTCGGCCACCCCGCCGCCGGGGTGGAGCCGCAGCAGAAATCGCCAGTCGGTGGCGGCCATCGCCTCATCAACGGCAGCAGAAAACGGCGGTAATTCCAGCGGCAGTGTGGCCGCCCCGACCGCGGATAACGGATAGAGCAGCGGTGCCAGGCGGCACTCGCGGCGCGCGAGCGGCGGTGCCGGCGGCGGTGCTCGGCGCGGCATGACCGGTGTGCCCTTGTCCGCCAGCACCATGGGGGGAGCCAGTCCCTCTGGCGGCAGCGCGCGCAGCGCCGGTGCATAGGGGCGCGCCGGGATGCGCGTCGCCTGCAAGACCTCCGCGGCCAGCGGGGCGTACGGCCCCCAATCGGAGGGTTCGTATCTCGCCAGCATGGGGCCTCCCTCCTTGGCCCGCAGTGCCCACGCCACTCCGTTGCCGGTGGCAGGCAGTTGGATCCATGACGCCTTGTCGGCCATTTTGAATTGGGGCGCGGCCACCTTGATCCGCACAAACCCCAGCAAAAACGCGAAGGCCAGACTGGTCAGCACGATGGGCCCGAGCGAGGTGAAGGCCGCTCTGGATGACCCGCGCCACGCAAACAGCAGCGGCACCGGTTGGTTGCCGTAATCCCGGGATGTGGGCTGGGCCGGCCTCATGAATCGGGTTGGCTGGGGTCCGGGTTGGCCGGGGTCTGCGGTCTTGGCGGTGGCTGTCCCACCATCGCCAGCCGGAAGCCTTTGCCCACGATCAATTCCGCCACCGCGCGTTCCTCGCCCACTGGCGTGGCGGCATCGGTTTGCAGCAGGATGACGGCTTTGGCCGCGGTGCCGTCGGCGCGCAAGGCATCCAGCCGCGCCGCCAATTCCGCCAGCGTCACCGGGTGGCGTTGGAAGTGGATCTGCGGGTCACCTTGGCCGGGGCCGAGGGTGACCACGAGGGTGACGCGGAAGCGCTCCATCTGGAACTTCGAGGGCGGTAAATCCACCACCACCCCGGACTGCGTCACCAGGGATGGCCCGATCATGAAAAACAACAGCAGCAACAAAAACAGGTTGAACACCGGCAGCACATGCAGGAAGCCGGGGCGTTCGGGCAATGTGAGCTCCAACTTCATGGGGCGGCGTCACGCGCGGGTTTGGCCACGGGTTGGCCCGCGCTCACCTCACCCCGGAACGGTGCGAATTCCGCTTCTTCCCGTGCATCCGAGATCAGGTTGATCATTTCAATGCCAGCCCGCTCGATGCGATGCACCAAGCGCTTGGCCCGCCCAAGAAAATACAAGTAAAACACATACATCGGCACCGCCACGGTCAGCCCCACCACGGAGGTGATCAAGGCGGTGAAGACCCCGCCGGATAGCTCGCCCGGGCCGGAAAAGCCGCCCTGTTCAGTGACCCGTTGGAAGGTCTCGACCATGCCCACCATGGTGCCTAGCATGCCGACCAAGGGGGCCAGCAGCGCCACGCCGAGAATGGCGCGGATGTTGTTTTCGATGTGCGGCACCTCGAGTTGGCCGGCCTCCTGCACCACATCGCGCAAATCCTGCCGCGGCAGATAGTAGCGCAGCAAGGCGGCATGGGTCACCCGCGCGACCGGGCCCGGTGCCCGCGCCGCCTCATGCAACGCCTCGGCAAACGCCCGCCGCCGGATGTGATGGGCCAGGCCCACCAGCAAATCGCCGACGTTGATCCGCGCCCGGTGAAAGAAAAACAAGCGCTCGATGACGCACACCGCGCCGACAAACGCCAGACCTAACAGGATCCAGACCAGCGGTCCGCCCCGTTCGATCAAGCCCGATGGTTCCATCAATCCCAAGATCATCCGCGGCAAGACTACGCCTGCAATCCGCCCGATGACCAGCACCAAAAGCTTGCCAGCGCCGCCGGGCCCGCCCCAGCATCCCCCGCGCATGAACCATCTGGTCATTACCGGCGGCGGCGGCGGGCTCGGCCAAGCCCTGGCCACCGCCTTTCACAGCCCGCTCTGGCAACTCGCCGCGCCGGGGCGGAACCAACTCGACGTCACCGATGGCGACGCCATCGGCAGCTATTTCCGTGGACGGGCGGTCGATTTGCTCGTCTGTGCCGCCGGGCTCATCCGCGACGCGCCGTTGGCCCGCTTGACCGAAAGCGGCTGGGACGAGGTCATCGCGGTCAATTTCACGGGTGCGCAGGCCTGTGCCGCGGCGGTGTTGCCCGGCATGCTGGCGCGCGGTGGCGGCCACGTCGTGTTTGTGTCGAGTTTCTCGGCGCGCCACCCGCCGCCGGGACAAGCCGCCTACGCCACCGCCAAAGCCGCCCTGTTGGGCCTCACGCAGCACCTCGCCGCGCGTCACGGCGGCCACGGCATTCGCGTCAACGCGGTTCTGCCCGGGTTTTTAGCGACCCCGATGACGCAGGCGGTCGCGGCGCCGCGCCGCGCCGAAATTCTCGCCGGGCACAGCCTGGGCCGCTTCAACACGCCCGCCGCCGTCGCCGGCTTCATTCGTCATCTCCACGAGCAACTCCCCCACACCTCCGGCCAGATTTTCCAGTTGGACAGCCGGTCGGCCACCTGAGCGGACTTTTTCCGATATTTCGTGGGCAAAAGGTTGCGTCGCGCCGCAAAAGCCCCTTCACTCGGCGTTCGACCGCTTCACGGATTGCCCAACCCTCGCCGCTCGTGCGGGTTGGCAAGCCCGTGAACCGCCCCCCCTGCATCCCCATCTATCAACCAACCAACAAACCTGTGAAAATCGTCAAAAACAACTTTGTGAATGAAGAAGTCCTCCTCGACTTCCATGAATACGATGCCTGCGAATTCCGCGACTGCCGCTTCGTGGTGCTCGGTTACGGCCCGTTTGTCCTCAACAAATGCGAGGTGATCAATTGCACCTTCAATTTCGCCGGCCCCGCCGCCAACACGATCCAGACCATGTCCGCGATTTATAACAACAATGGCGATCAGGGCAAACAACTCATCGAAGCCACCTTCGAAAACATCCGCAAGGGCATTGCCGCCCCAGGCCAACCGAACGCCCAAGCCTGAGCCCGCGCGGCTCGCGCCGCCACATTTCCACTGCCGCAGCCAGGCCGCGGCCAGGCTGCGGTAAGTGGCTGCGGCGTCCCCGCCGCCGGCCGTGATGGCGGCGTGTCGCCGCCAGTGCCTCTGCAGCGTGTCTGAATTCAGAACACCTGACCCTCGTGCGAGAGCCAAAGCGGCAGAGGTCCGTGCAACTCTCCTCAGCGGACCAGGATGGCATCTTCGGGGCAGACTTCGCGGCAGGCGTTGCAGCGGGTGCAGAGGTCGTCGAGGATCCAGTGTTTTTGATAGGGGGCCATCGGGATGGCGTTCACCGGACAATGTTGGGCGCAGAGGGTGCAGCCGATGCAGGCGTCGGTGACCGAGTAGGTGATGAGTTCGCGGCACTTGCCGGCCGGGCAGTGGCCGTGGAGGTGGGCCTCGAATTCATCGCGGAAAAACCGCAGCGACGAGAGGACCGGGTTGGGGGCGGTCTTGCCGAGTCCGCACAGGCTGGCGCGGCGCACCATGTCGGAGAGGGTCTCCAGGTCGGTTAGATCGGCGGCCTTGGCCTTGCCTTTGCAGATGCGCTCGAGGATATCGAGCATGCGGCGGGTGCCGACGCGGCAGAACGTGCACTTGCCGCAGGACTCGCACTGGCAGAACTCGAGGAAATAGCGCGCCATCTGCACCATGCAATCGTTGTGGTCGAGCACGATCAGGCCGCCGGAGCCCATGATGGCCCCCACCTGTGTTAGACTTTCGTAGTCGATGGGCGTATCGGCGAGGGAAGCCGGTACGCAACCGCCGGACGGGCCGCCGACGAGCACGGCCTTGAATGGCGAGCCATCGGGAGTGCCGCCGCCGATGTCCTCGACGACTTCGCGGATGGTGATGCCCATGGGCACCTCGATGAGTCCGCCGCGGGCGATTTTTCCAGCCAGCGCAAACACCTTGGTGCCCTTGCTGGTGGCGCTGCCGATGGCCGCAAACGCCGCACTGCCATGGCGCACGATCCACGGCACGTTGGCATAGGTTTCGACGTTGTTGATGAGGGTCGGCTTGCCGTGATAGCCTTGTTCGGCAGGGTAGGGGGGCTTGAGCCGCGGGATGCCGCGGCGGCCTTCCATCGATTCCAGCATGGCGGTTTCCTCGCCGCACACAAATGCCCCTGCTCCCTCGAAGACATCGAGGTCGAGCGCGAAGCCGCTGCCAAAGATGTCGGGGCCGAGCACGCCGCGCTGCTTGCACAGGCGGAGGGCTTCGCGCAGTCGTCTAACTGCGGACGGGTATTCGGCCCGCACATAGATATATCCCTTGTGGGCACCCACCGCGAAGGCGGCGATGGCCATGCCCTCGATCACCCGGTAGGGAAACGACTCCATCAACATCCGGTCCATGAAGGCACCGGGGTCGCCTTCATCACCGTTGCAAATGACGAATTTTTCATCCGCCGCGATGCCGTGCACGACGCGCCATTTGCGCGCGGTGGGAAAGCCCGCACCGCCGCGGCCGCGCAAGCCGCTGTGCTCGATGGTGTCGATGACTGCCACCGGAGCCAGGCCGTCGAGGCACTTGCGCAGGCCGGCAAACCCGTCGTGGGCGAGGTATTCCTCGAGGTCTAGCGGGTCGAGCTTGCCGTAATGCTCGGTGGCGATGTGGCGTTGGCGGCCGAAAAACGCGCTGACCCGCGGGCTCGGGTTGGCGGCGGTGCGGCCGGCGCCGACGCGGGTTTCGCTCGTCTCGCCGGCCAGCCAGTCGAGGGCGCCGGCGGCACCGCGGCGCAACCATGGCACGAGGCCGTGGGGTTTGAAGTGGCGCCACAGCAAGGCATCGACGCGTTCGGGATGGATGCCGGAAAATTGGATGGGCGCGTGGCCGGGTCGGGCGATTTCAATCAATGGCGTGCGGTCGCACATCACCACGCAGCCGACGCGTTTGATGGTGGCGTTGAGGTGCCCGCGCGCCACGGCGGCTTGCAGTGCCTCATGGGTTTTACCGCAACCCCGGGCGATGCAGCAGGAGTCCAGGCAGATGCGGATTTCGCCATCGGGCTTGGCCAATGGTGTTAGAGCCGGGATGCTGATTTTGCGGCGTTTGCGATCGCGCTGCTCGCGGCGCAGGAACTCGTCCAACATTTTAGGTGCCTTTTCCCGCGTCAGGTGGGCATAACTATCGTCATTGATCTGCACCACCGGGGCCAGGGTGCAACAGCCGACGCAGAACACCTTTTCCACGGTGAAGAGGCCATCCTTGTCGGTGTCCTCGCCCTCGCCGATGTGGAGATGTTTGCACAACGACTCGTGAATGTCTTCCGCGCCTTGGATGTGGCAGGCGGTGCCGTTGCACACCTTGACGTGGTGCTGGCCCATCGGTCGGTGGCGGAATTGCGCGTAAAACGTCGACACCCCGGCGAGCGTGGCGGGCGGAATGCCGGTGAGTTCGCACACCCGGCGCAGCGCCGCATCGGGCAGATAGCGGTAGTGGACTTGCAGCGCCTGCAGGATCGGGATCGCCTGCTCGTCGGTGCCGCCGAGGCGGCTGACCACCTCGTCGACGAAGTTGAGGTCAATGGAGGCGGCGGCGGGGACGATCTGTAACTTACTTGCCATCCTTGGTGCCGATGCAGAAGAGGTGTTTTTTGCCGCGCAGATAGATGCGGCCTGTGGCGAAGGCGGGCGAGGCGCCGGTGGCTTCGCCGAGCTCCGAGCGACTGAGTTCCTTGAAGCCGTCCTTGGTGGCCTCGCCGCGGATCATCACGCCTTTGGCTGTTAGAAGATGGATGTGTCCGTTGATCAGGCTGGGCGAGGCTTGGAACGCGGCCTTGGTATCGAATTCCCACAGGTGCTCGCCGGTGAGTGCGTCGCAGGCGTGGAACTTGCCGAACACCAGCGTGTACACCCGCGGCCCGTCACATAACAGGCTGCAAATATCCGGCAAGCCAGTCTCCTCCTGCTGCCAGGCGATTTTGCTCGCGGTCACGTCGCCGCTGCCATCGGGCTTGATGGCGGCGAGGCAGGTTTGGTCACAGGCGACGTAGACCAGATCGTTGGCATAGGCTGGCGAGGTGGCCACGTCGCCGCGCATGCATTTTGCCTGCCATAATTCCTTGCCGGTGGCCGGATCGTAGGCGATGACTAACGGATCGGCGGAGGTGATGATTTGTTCGCGCCCCTGGTGTTGGATGATGATGGGTGAAACCCACGAGTTGGCGACTTGCCGCGGCGTCGACCACACCGTGTCGCCGGTGTTGGCGTCGAGCGCCATGATCTTGGACTTGGCGTCCTTGGCGGTGGCCTGGTCGAAGACGACGATGACGCGGTTGTGCCAGAGTGTTAGGGATGTGGCATGGCCGTAGGTGTTTTCGGGGGTGCCGAGGTTGCGCGCCCACAGCCGTTTGCCTTCAGCGGAGAACCCGGTGACGTCGCCGTTGGCGAAGATGGCGAACACGCGGCGGCCGTCGGTGGCGGCGGTGGACGCGGCAAACCCAGTGCCCTCATCCACTTCCAGGGGCTCGCCAGTGTCGGCCCCTGGCAGGCTCACCGGTTCTTTCCACAACTGCGCGCCGGAGGTGGCATCGAAGCAATAGATCTCGCGGCGCTTGGCGGTGGCGCCTGTTAGGAAGACCCGGTGGCCCCAGACGACCGGCGAGTTCTCGCCGGGCAGGCCGATCTCGGTTTGCCAGAGGATGTTTTTGCCGCTCGCGCCGTCCCAGGATTCCGGCAGGTTTGGCAGGCTGGTGATGCCCGAGCCGGTGGGGCCGCGGAAATACGGCCAGTTTTTCGCCACCTCCTCGGCGCTGGGAAACCACGCGGGGTCGATTGGCCCGGCGGCGGCCGCCGCGGGGAGCGCCGTTGCGGGCGATGACTGGGTGGTCTGCCACTGGCGGGCGGTGCTCCAGACGAGCGCGGCGCTGAGGCCGGCGAGGCCGAGGGTGGTGCCGGTGACCGCCTTGGCGGCGAGTGCGGTGCTGCGCACGGGATCGGCGGGGCGGGCTGGAATGTTAGGGATTGCCACCAGCGGGCGCCGCAGGTGGCCGCCGAGCTTGAGTGCGGCGAGAAAGACCGCTGCTCCGCCTAGCAAGAACCAGCCGCCGCGTCTGGCGAGTTTTTCGCGGCCGAAATAGTCCTGGCGGAGTTGCTGGTCGAGGTCGCGGATTTTTTGTTTGAGCTGGTCGTTTTTCGGGTCTTCGCGGAGGGCGGTTTTGAGGGGTGCGAGCTCGCGGGCCTCGACGAGGCGGACCTTGCCGTTGCCGGGGCCGCGATAGAGCCGGAATGTGTTGACGAGCAGCACGCCGGCGAGGGCCACGGCAAACACCCCGGCGATCAGCGCAATGCGCGAACAGGCCTGCGCCCAGATCTGGCGGGAAGAAGGCACCGGGCAGGATGCCCGGGCCACCGTGGCGAGGGCATCCTGCCCGCCGCCATTGTTTTCCAAGTTCCCAGGATTAGCCACGGTTCCCTCCTTGTGGTGGTAGGGCCACCGGCACGCCGCGGCGCAGCAGTTCGTACGGGCAGGCGGAAAAACAACGGGTGCATGACACGCAGCGGCCGCTGTCGGTCTCGTAATCGGGCGAGCTCGCAGGGAAAAAGATGCGGGCGAGCTTGAGGGCGAGGACCAGGCCGAAGGCCACCCCGATCCAACGACCGAGGGTGAGGAAGCGCGCTTCCAGCGCGGTGGCCTTGGCGTAGACGGTGAGGCGCTCGGCGGCGTGCTGGCGGAAGGCGGTGAGCTCGTCGGGCAGGGTGCCTGAGAGTTCGCCGCGCTCCTGGGCCAGCACCAGCGTGGCGAGTTTGCCATCCGGATGCAGCGGCAGCGAGGCGAGGCCGACCCTGCCGCCGACCCAGCCGAAGAGCAGCGCGGCGAGCGGTACCATCAACGCCAGCATGACGATGCGTTGGCGGCCGCTGGCGACGCGTTCCTGGCCTTGTTTGGCCGGCATCGGCGGGTTGAGCGCGCCAAACGGGCACGAACTTTCGCACAGCCGGCACTGGGTGCAGGCACCGGGGGTGACCGTCGGCCGCCATTTGGCGAAGCGCGCCGCCACGCCTAACAATGCGCCGTAGGGGCACAGGTAGCGGCAGTACGGCCGACCGACGAACATGGAAAGAACGAGCAATCCACCGCCGGAAATGAGCATGAAGCGAGGACCCGCCATGCGGAAAATCCCCACAAACGGGTCGAACTTGCAGATGAGAAACAGAGTGCCGGTCGCGGCTAACAACACGCCCAGCGCCAAGTGGATCCACGGCAGCACGCGCAGGCATTCATCGAGCCAGGCGGGCACCTTGAGCGGCTTGATGAGCACCAGATCCTGGATCGCCCCGTGCGGGCAGACGCCCGCACAAAACCCGCGGCCCCAGACGAGGGCTACCACCAGCGGCAGGGTGAACAACGCGATGACCGCCAGGGGCACCGCATACGTCGGGTCGGCGATGCCGAGGGCGACGTTTTGGATCGAGCCGATGGCACACACGCAGCCGCGCCGCCAAAACCCGAAATACGCCAGCGAAGCGAGCGAGAGGATGACCACGCCGCGCCGCGAGCGCTGCTTCAAGCTGAGCCACGAGGCGATGGCCAGGCCGGCGGCGAGCACCGCCACATCGAGCCAGTCGGTGCTGCGGGGTTGGGGATTGGGCACCACGAGTTGCGGCACGGCATGACCGGAAAAATCCGGTGGTGGGAAGCGCTCGACCCCGAGGGCGGTGCCGACGCCGATGAACAACAGCAGCATGACCAGGGCGGGGAGCAGGCGCGTAAAGCTAAAACGGAAAAGGGGGCGGATTGCAGTGCTGATTTTTTCCACTGATTTCACGGATTGAAGAGGACTACACGGAAAAGATGAGCGCGCATCCTGGCCGTCTGCGCGTGAGACGACAGGCGGGACGCCCGTCTTCCCTGACAGGCGGGACGCCTGTCTTCCCTCGCTCGTGCCGCTCATTTGCCTGGCACTCCCTTTCCGCGGAGCAGGTAGGGCCTGGCGACGGGCACCTGATGGAACGCCTGGGCGGGGCAGGCGGTCGCGATCGAGCAGATGTTGCAGTTGATGCAGCGGTCGTGGCACACTTGCAGGTAGAGCGAGCCGTTGCCGAACATGTTGCAGCCTTTCACGCATTTGCCGCAGCCGACACACAGGTCCTTGTTGATACTATATTCGTAGTAGGGATCCTCGATGAACTCGCGCTTGATCGCGCCGGTCGGGCACAGCTGGTTTTCGGCACCTTCGTCGAGGTTGATGGGTTCCGGCTCGAAGTAGCCGGTGCACAACTTGCAGTAGCCGCACATGCCGCTCGAATGCACGCATTTGACGGCCGACACCTCGAGCACGCACTCGGTGGCGCAGCGGCCGCATTGGATGCATTGGTTCGGGTCGATCTGCCAGCGCATGGCGCCCTTGTTTTCGCGGCCGCCGAGGAAACCCGCCGCCGCGCCGAACCCTAACAAGCTCATTCCGCGGGCGCCGCTTTTGAGCAATTCGCGGCGGCTGAGGGCGTGGCGGGAGAATTGGGTGCCGGGGGGCGTGGCGCTGGAGGCGGGGAGGGTTGCGCTGGGTTGGGGCGGTTCATTGGCGGAAGAGTGCTGGGCAGGATGCCCAACACTGCCGCCGGGACGCCGGCTCTCCCCGCTGCCGGCGGGACGCCGGCTCTCCCCATCGGGCTTGGAAGGCTCGTCACTCATGGTTTTGCGGCTTGCGTTGCATGATGCGGATGACGCCGCTGACGCTGTCGAGGACGAGCACGCGGCCTTGCGGGTCGATGGCGGCATAGACGCCGGAGCCGAGCACATCGGTGGTGCCGGCGTTGGCGGCTTGCAGGTATTCCGGGAATGCGTCGGGTCCGGCGACCAGGCCGGTGAACTCACCGGCGGAGTTGTACAATTTGACGCGAGGCAGGCCTTTTTCGCAGGTGACGAAGCTGCCGTCGGCGAAGATGTCGAAGCTCACCGGATTGCAGCAGCCGCAGAATCCCTCGACTGCGAACGAGCCCTTGCCCCAAGCGACCTCGAGGTCGCCGTCGAGGGTGAAGGCCTCGATTTGGTGTTCGCCGGGGTTGGCGATGCGGAGCAGGCCGTCGGGGGCCATGCGGACGCAGAAGTACGGGCTGGGCACCACGAATCCCTTGAGGTTGCGGGCGGCGTCGCGGGCACCGATGACGCCGAGTGGTTTGCCTGCGGCATCGAATTTGTGGACCACCCGGTTGCCCGCGTCCGCCACAAACACCTGCTCGCCCGCCACCGCAATCGAAGTCGGCAGCAGGTTGGCCGGCAAGCCACTCCACACCGCTACCTCCGCCCCGCTGGGACTGAATACGGAAATTTTTCCCAACTGGCCGACCAGGAGTTCTCCGGACGGGCGAAGTGCGATGGAATAGACCGCCGGGTCCAGTGCGATGGTGAGGGCCGGTTCGCCCTTGGGAGAATACTTGCGGATGCCGCCGCTGCCGCCGACAAAGATTGCGGCGTCCGGGGCCACCGCCAGCGCCCGCGCCCGTTCCAGCCCGGAATTGAAGCGCGCCACTTCATCGTAGCGCAATAGCGCCGGATCGCTTTGCTGGAAGCGCGCCACGTCATAGGTGAATTCGTCGCCCAACACCGGCTTGCGCGGCGCGGCGGCCGGCGTGCGGTGGGCCAGGCGGCTGGCCGCGATACCCGTGAGCCCGCCGAGGCCGGCGATGCCGCTGCCCCATGCCGCCGCTTGCAGGAACGCGCGGCGCCGCAGCGACGACGACGCGGCGTCCGGTTCGTTGTTAGGTGATTTGTCAGACATGGCGAACTGCAGGTTGTGCCGGGCCGGGTTTCGGGTCCGGGGAGGCTTGGCTTTTTACATCCCGCGCCTTGGGCAGGCCGCAGCCGTCAAACAACGGGCAGCCGCCGCAGGGGTTGGTCCGCTGGCACTCGCCGTGCAGGCTGTGCCAGCCGAGTGACGCCGCGATGCCACCGAGCGCGAGCAAGCCGCCGCAGCGCAGGCAGCCCCGGAGGATGTCACGGCGTTGAATCATGGCGGAAGTACTCTCGGGCGTATTCATTTCTTTCGCAAGTCCAAACAGACCAGGCGGGTCAGGTCTCTAACGATCAAGCGGCCGCCCGCCAGCGCCATCGGCCCCCACGCGTCGTGGCCGTCGAGCGCCTTGGTGTGGGCGAGCGGGCGGTACCCGTCCGGGGATGCCAGCGCCATGGTCAGCTCGCCGTTGTCGTCCATCACGAAGATCCGGCCCTGGGCGACGAGGAACGGGCCGAGGCCGAAGCGGTGGCTCATGCCGCTGGCCCACACCAGTTTCCCTTGCAGATCGAGGCAGACGAGTTCGCCGTTGGGGCGCACGCCG
>CAIVSK010000252.1 GCA_903908495.1 Akkermansiaceae bacterium | reverse complement strand
CCTGCTCCACGCGCCGCAGACAATCGCCTTCGGTGTCCGCCTGGCGAATTTCGACCTGGCCGTGCTCGATGACCCGGGAAATTGTCCCGCGATAGAGCAGGCCCAGCGCCTCCTGCCGCCGCCCCTTTTGCCACAAGCTCCACACCGCGCCGGGAATGTCCGGCGGCAGCGATTCCGGTGCCACTTCCAGGCCCATCACCACTCGCGCCGCCACGGCTCGCGGCGGCTTGGCGCGCCCGCCGCCCAGTGCTAAGAGGCCCAGGTATTTCCAGCACAGCCAGCCGATGCCGCCGATGACGAGGGCCAGCGCCGCCACGCCAAACACCCAGGCCAGCAACCCGCCGAACGCGCCAGTCGCCCAGCCGCCGGATGGGCGCTCGCCCTTGGCCACGGGCACTTTGATCTTGTGCACCAAAAAGTCAGGCTGCGCCTTGATCTGCTCGATGACCGCGTGGGGCGTGCGTTCGGCCACCGGCTCCGGCTCCGCCGCCGGATCCGCCCGGCCGGCAGCCGGCACCAGGCAGCAGCCCGCCACCAGCACCACCGTCATCACCTTGGCCAGGCGCTGGGCCATCCGCCGGAAGGCCAGCTCCACATCCCAGCCTTCGATCCAGGTCCGGGTGTTGATGTACAGGCCGAAACCGGACCCTGTTAGGAAAACATCCGCGAGGGACATTGCCACCAGCACGCAGCCGGCGATGCAGTGCAACAAAAGCAGCGGCACGTCCAGCGGACTGCCGTCCCACTCCTCCAGCGCGCGGGTCCACGGCGCATCCTGGCCCTCGGGCACCAACATCGCGATCAAGGCAAACAAGGCCAACCCAAACCACCCGGCGGATACCTCCGCTATCAAATACGTCCATACCACCGCCCCTCCACCGCGCCGCGCCACCTGCGCCACACGTTGGGAGTAGGCCCTGCCGCGTAGCCCCTCGAGTTCCTCCACCGCCAGGGTGACCGGTTGCCACGGCGACATGCGGGCCCACCCGAACCGATAGAAAAACCGCCGCCACCAGACCCGCGGCAGTTCGCGCCAGATCGCGGCCCAGCCGGGTTGCTCGCCGAAGAGGCGCCGGCTGAGTTGAAACAACACCAACCGCGAGGCGGCCGGCTTGCACCACCAGACCAGCATCACGAACAGCACGGGTGAGTCCCACAACCACCACCCGGCCACTACCATCAGCGGGCCGAGCGCCAGCCACCACAGCAGCAGGCAGCGCCAAAAGTCGCGCCGCACCAGCGCGAAGCCGAGGTCGACCGACTCCCAATCACTGCGCGGGCGGATTTCCGCGGTCACTTCATCGAGACGCATCCCCAACCCTCCTTCCCGCCAGGCTGAAATAGGCGATGAGCAACACCCAGCCGGCGATGCCGACGCCGTATTTCAAGCCGGATGGCAACAACTGCGCGGACCAGAAACCCTCCACCACCGCCGCCAGCCCGGTCATCAGCGCCGCCCCCAAAATCAATGGCAACGCCTGCCTGGCCGCCTCCGCCAAGGCCCTCACCCGCGGCAGCCGGCCGGGACGCAACAGCGCCAGCCCCAAGCGCATGCCGGCCATGCCTGCCACCACCATGCCTAACAATTCAAACGGGGCGTGCCCGCTGACAAACGTCCAGAACGCTTCGGGATTGCCCGCGTGATTCACGTAGCCGGCGGCCGCGCCCATGTAGATGCCGTTGAACAGCAGGAAAAACAAGCTGCCCAGCCCCGCTGCCATGCCGCCGGCGAAGGTCCGGAAGTCGATGCCGACGTTGTTGCGGATGTAGTGGCAGAACATCATGAAATTCGACCCGTATTCTTCGCGCAGATGTGCGATTTGATCCTCCCTGCCGCCATACATCCGGTCCATGGCGGCCATTCCGTCGCTGCCGAGAATCGCCTGCACCCATTGGAGGTCAAAGTGGGCGGAAACCATCACCGCCACAAATGGCAGCCAGAACACCGCGTTGCACAACCACAACAGCCGCCATTCCCGCCGCAGCGCCTGCGGAAACCCCACCGCCACAAACTCGGCAAACTTCTCCCAGCCGGCCCGCCGGTTCCGATACAGCATCTCATAGCCGCGGATCACCTGCGCGTTGAGCCGGTCGGTGAGTCGCTCGCCATACATCCGCGATTGCGCCAACGCCAAATCCACACACAGCTCGCGGAAGCGCCGCGGCAACTGGCCCGCCTCCGGCCCCGGGCGGCCGCGCTCCATGGCCTCGACCAAGCGCTCATACTCGGCCCAGCGCTGCTTGTTCTTGTCCTCGAAGTCCCCAACAGTCATCGGCGTGTCACTTTTTGTTAGGTCGGTCCCCGTTGCGGCCGCCGGCTCCCGCCGACTGTTTTTTGTCCTGCACCCAGTGGGCCATCGCCATCAGGCGGCTGACACCCGGCGCGCCGCTGGCACCGCTCAGGGCGCTCGCCTGATCGGCGATTTCCTCGCGGCGTGCGGCCGACCACAGACCGGCGCGCTCGCGAAAGCGCACCAAGGCGCGCGTCTCATCGGCGCTGAGTCCCACCGGCAGGGGGACCGGAGTGATCGGCGGCGGCGCCGCGAGCGCCGGTGATGGAGTCACGCGCTCATAAATGACCACCGTGCCAGCCGCCAGATCGCCCAGCCGTTGGAAACGCCGCGTCGCCAGGCAACTCGCCATGCCGCAGCCATAGGTGAAAAACGGCATGCCATCCACCCAGCGGAGGAAGTTTCTAACAATTGCCTGGCCGGCGGTGATCGGCGAGCCGGTGGCCTGCACGACCCGCAGCCCGAGGATGCGCTTGCCGGGCGTGGCACCGCGTTTGCCCGCCTCGAACAGCACCGGATAGAACCACTCCAGCAAAAACCACGCCAGCAGCAACGCCCCGGTGACCAGGCGCTGGCCGATGGCGATGCCTAACAATCCCATGCCGATGGACGCCACGATCATCACCACGCCGCGAATCAGCAGATCCAGCGCATAGGCACCGGCACGCAACATCGGCCCGGCCACCCGCAAGCGGATTTCCACGCCTTCCGCGAGTTCCACGGCCTGCTGGGTGTCGAGTTTTTCTGTCGTCACGATCAATTGGGACCCAAAGGTAGGCGATTTGCCCGCCGCGTAAAGCCCCGCGAGAGGGTATTTGTGCGGCTGCACGGTGCGGCGTGCTTGTTAGCGGGCGGTGCCGGCGAGCGGTTCGCTGAGGACGAGGGTCTCCGCCTCGCGCAGCAGGATGCGGGCGATGAGCCAGTCGGGCCACCAGCCGCCGGCGTTCTCATCAATCCGCTGGTCCTGGGTGAATTTCGCCAGGATCAACCGGCTGACGGGTTCGAGTTCCGCGCGAGCCTCGTCATGGCGGGCCTGTTGGTGGAGGGCCAGCACCAGCAGGACCCGCGCGCAGGCTTGGCGCGATTCATCGATGGTGGCGGACGCCAAGCATTTGCGCGCCCAATTTTCGGCCTGAGCGAAGTTGCCGCGGCGGTACTCGCCGAGCGCCACCGAGTCCATCCGCCACACCTCGGACTCGTACACACTGCCGGAGGACGCATGCACGTCGAAATCGGTCAGGGAGGCCACCGACGCCTCAATGAGAGGGTCGAGTTGGCGCATCAATGCGGCACTCGCCGGTACCAGCAGCATCACCTTGACGCTGCGCTCGGCGCAAATCACGTCCGCCTTGCCGACAAAGCGGCCGAGCATCTTGCGGCGGAAATTTTCGAATCCGGTCACATCGCCGGATTGGATCAACACCGGTCCGGCCCGCAGGTGGTCCATCGACGGGATGTCACTGCCGTCGAGGGCGTTGACCTCGACGAGATAGGAAAAGCGCGCGGCGGCGGCGCGCCAGCGGCCATGGGCCACGTGCCACTCGCCGAGGCGCCGGAACACGTCCGCGCCCTCCGGGGTGGGCTGAATCAACGGCGCCCCGCTGACGAGCGCGTCGGCCGCCGGAAAATCCCCGCAGCGCAGCAGCACCACCGCCTTGGTGATGGCTTCACGGGCTTCCGCCTGCAGCCGCAGTTGGTCGGCTTGCTTGCGCCGGCGGTCTGCCTCCTCACGCAGCGAGGTTTGCAGTTCGGTGGCTTTCGACAGGCTCTGGCGGGCCTCGCGCTCACGCCAGTAAAGGCGGGTGGAAACCCCGGTGGCGATGACCAGAATCGCCACCATGACCGCGACGGACGCAAACAGCCCCCGATTGCGGTGGACGAGTTTCTGCAGGACATAGCGCCGTGTCGGCGGACGCGCGACGACGGGTTCGTGGGCAAGGTGGCGCGCGAGATCCGCGGCAAACCCGTGAGTCGACTCGTAGCGCCGGGAGCGGTCCTTGGCCATGGCCTTGGAGGTGATCCAATCGAGGTCGCCGCGCACCGCGCCCAGCAGGGCGGAACCCTCCGTGGCTCGGCAGCGGGCGAGGTCGGCGAGGGCCTCCGGCGCGAGGCTCCCAAGCAGCGCCGAGGGCAGCGGCGGCTCGGTTTCGCGCAAGGTGCGCAGCAGTTCGCTCATGCCGGAGCTGGCAAGCTCGGCCGGATCAAACGGCGGCCGGCCGGTTAGAAGTTCGTACAGCAACACGCCGAGACTGTAGATATCACTGCGGGTGTCGAGGCCCTGGCCGTTGCGGTCGGCCTGCTCCGGGCTCATGTAGGCCGGGGTGCCGAGCAGCTGGGCGTCGTGCGTCAGCAGCGCGATTTCGTTGAGCGGGATGTTGGTGGTTTTGGCGATGCCGAAATCGATGACCTTGGGCACCGGCTGGCCGTCATGCAGCGTGATTAGAATGTTGGACGGTTTGATGTCGCGGTGGATGACGCCTTTCTGGTGGGCGTGTTGGATGGCGTTGCAGACTTGTACCAACAGCCGGAGGCGCTCGGCGATGGTCAGCATGTGCTCATCGCAGTAGCGGGTGATGGAGGACCCATGCACCAGTTCCATGACGAAGTAGGGCAGGCCGGTCTGGGTGGTTCCGGCGTCCAGCACCTGCGCGATGTGCGGGTGATCCATCAGGGCCAGTGCCTGCCGCTCGGCCTCGAAGCGGGCGACGACCGCCTTGGTGTCCATCCCCACGCGGATGATCTTGAGGGCCACGCGCCGCCGCAACGGCTGGGTTTGCTCGGCGACGAAAACCGAGCCGCAACCGCCCTCGCCGATGAGTTCAACGATTTGATAGGGGCCGATGCTGGTGCCGATGGCCGGATTGCCCTCGTTGGCGAGCTCGTCCGGCGGAATCGAGGTGACCAGCTGCACCAGGGTGTGGGATCCATCGGCAAAAAATGCGTCGGCTGCGGCGTTGGACACCAGCAGCCCGGTCAGCGCGGCGTGCAGTGTGGCATCGTCGCCACAGGCGGCATCAAGGAACGCCTGTCGTGCCGGCCCGGGCGCGATTTCCAAGGCTTTGTCGTAGAGCTGCTGTTCGCGTTGATAGGGGGTCTCGGTCATGGGCGAGAAGAAGCTGCGCAGGGATCAGACCTGCTGACTGACCTCGCGATACAACCAGGCCTTGGCAAACGCCCAATAGCGCTCGACGCTGCGCTCGGTGACACCAAGTTCCACCGCCACCTCGTGATTCGACAGGTCGCCGAAAAACTTGAGGGTGACCACACGAGCCCGCAGCGGATCAATTTGTTCAAAGCGTTCGAGCGCCTCGTCGATGAGCAGCACTTGGTCCTCCGGTAGTGAGGTGGCGGCTTCCGCGCTGGTCATGCCAACCCGCACAAACTCGCCGCCGTGCTTGATCCTGGATTTGCGCCGGGCGCGGTCCGTCAGGATCCGCCGCATCGTGCGCGCTGCGGTGGCCAGGAAGTGATGTGGGTCTTGCCACCGCTCGTTGCCGGACAGCCGGATCCACGCTTCGTGGACCAACTCGGTGGCCTGGATCGTCTGGCCCGCAGCCTCGCGCGCCATCTGGAAGGCGGCAAGTTGGCGCAGCTCATGGTAGAGCGGCGCTTGCAACTCATCCGAACGCATCGGGTCTGGAGCGGTGGGCAATGTCATGGGTTGGGCGTGATCGGGGGGCTCCCATCACGATTTGTGCCGACGAATCTACGACGCCACTGCGGCTTGTCAACGGCCAAACCACCGCAAAGCCACGGCAAAGCCACGGCAAAGCCACTGCAAAGCCACGGCGCGGCGATCCGGTCGCCCGGATTGGCCCGCTGGCGGGCGCTTGGCAGACGCTCAAGCCTTGGCCTCGATGGTGGCTTCGGCTGCCGCCAGCGCCGCCAGCACATCCTCGGCTGAATTCGCCGATTTGAGTTTCTCAAGGCCGCCGCCGTGGAGGATGCGGGCCAGGCGGGCCAAGCCATGCAAGTGCGAGCGGTCGTCCGGGGCGCACAGCAAGAAGAAGATCGAAGTGCCCTCGCCGTCCTCGGCCCCGAAGTTCACCGGCCTGGCGCTGCGCAGGAAACACAGAAACTGCCGTTGGATGACGGCAGGAATCGGCCGCCGGGGATGAAGGAGGGCCACACCGCCCGGCATGGCGGTGCTACAAAGCGACTCGCGATCCACCAGCGAGGTCAGCAGGTAGTCCTTGTCAAACAGCAGTCCGGTGGCTTCCGCCAGTGCTGTGATCGAATGCAACACTTCCGACTTCGTCGACTGCGGCCCATCGAGTGCGATGCCGTTGAGTGGCAGGCGCGATGCCAGGCGGTCGGTCCGGAGGCTGCGGAACGTTCCGTCGGTGAGCAGTGACGACTCCATCTTCGCCTCCAGTTCCGACACCCGGGCGGTGTCCAGGGTCTGGATCTTCTGTTCGAGCCAGTCGACCACGTCATCACGGCGGAACCGCCACTGGTTGTCGATTTCCAGGCCCGGCAGATGCTCGCCACGCACCAAGCCCTCGATGAAGCGGGGGGACCAACCGAGATAGGCGGCGAGCTGGCCAATGGTGAGGTAATCTTGCTGGAGGATGGCTTCAGGGCTGATGTTCTGGGACATGCGATTGAATGGTTAGAATGACCGCCGGTACAAACAGATCAATTCTCCCAGCCGGGTCGAGACCACCGGTTGGCTTGATCCATCATTTTCCAAAAGGCGGATTTTGGAAAGCAGATAAAACTGTATAGATTAAGCCCGCGGTGCAAGAAAAAAATCAAAACGCCGCCGCGAAACCGTCGCCGTGCGCTCATTCCAAGCCACTTGCAGGACGATGGTGGGGCGATGATCTGTGAGGGGGGGGCCTATTGTGCTGAACTTCGATCCGGCGCAGCGGGGTGCGGCGATTTTTATCGTGTCATTGGCTGGCAGCCTGATTGACTGTGCCCAGCGCGATGCTGGCAAAGCTCCCCGAAGAAACGTTGTTGTTGGTGGATCCCGATCTGGATTTCCTGGATTGGGCCACGAAGCATTTGGCTGCGGATGGCCTGCGCATCCTGCGCTGCGACAACGCGGAGAACGCGCTCAAGGTCATGGTCAAGACCCCTGTCAACCTGGTGGTGGCGGCATTTGACCTGCAGCCGTTTGACGGCATGGAGTTGCTGGCCCGCATCCGCCTGCAAAGTCCGCAAACGATGGTGATTCTGACCACCGGCTTTCCGACTACCGGCCAGATCATCGAAGCCACCCAGCGCGGGGCCCACGACGTGCTGCGCAAGGAATCGCTGCCGTTTGAATTGCGCCATATCGTGGAAGCCGCGCTGCAAACCCACGAGAACCGCCGCAGCGCCGACAGCCCGGACGCCGAACTGCCCAGCCCCGAGGGGCGGGTGAAAATCATCGGGGCGTCGCGCGCGCTGCAAGATGTTTTCAAGTTGGTGGGGCGGGTGGCGCGCACCGACGCGCCGGTGCTCATCACCGGTGAAAGCGGCACCGGCAAGGAACTCATTGCCAAGGCGGTCCATGAGTACAGCCCGCGCCGCAAACGCGAGATGATCACGCTCAATTGCGGTGCCATCCCGGAAAATCTCCTCGAAAGCGAACTTTTCGGACACGAAAAAGGCTCCTTCACCGGTGCCATCGCCCGCCGCGCCGGTCGCTTCGAGCAAGCTGACGGCGGCACACTCTTTCTCGATGAGATCGGCGACATGCCGCTCTCGATCCAAGTCAAGATGCTGCGCGTGCTGCAGGATGGCTCGTTTTCCCGCGTGGGGTCCAATGACGCTCTGAGTGCCGACGTCCGCATCATTGCGGCCACCCACAAGAACCTCGCTGCGGAAGTTGCTGCCGGCCGCTTCCGCGAGGACCTGTTCTACCGCCTCAACGTGGTCGAGTTGGCCATTCCGCCCCTGCGCGAACGCATCGAAGACGTGCCCTTGCTGGCCGAGTATTTCCTCCAGCGGATCACCAAAAAAAACGGAATGGCCCGCATCCGGATCTCCGCAGAAGCCATCACCGCGCTGCAGACCCACTCGTGGCCCGGCAACGTCCGCGAGTTGGAAAATACCATCGCCCGCGCTTGCGCCCTCGCCACTTCGACGATCCTGCTGCCGATGGACATTCCGCTGGCATCGGGCCCCGGCGGGTCCCAGCGCGGCCTCACCGAGATTCTCGACCGCTTGGTGAATCTCGCCCCCAGCGGTGTCGATGTCATCGCCTGGCTCGCCAGGGAGACCGCAGGCCGGGCCATTGACCGTGCCGACGGCGATGTGAAGGAAGCCGCCGTGACCCTGGGTATTCCGCCCGCTGAACTCAAACTCCTGCTCTCCCCCAAGGTCTGACACCTTCTCCGTGCTGCCGGTCACCCACTGATATTGCCGCCGGATTCACGTTTTGATCTGATCCCCCTCAAGCTTGCCGCCCCAGCCCGATGCGCTTGTTAACTTGCATTTTTCTCCTCGCTTTTCCGCTTGCGGCAGCTGCGGAAGACGTGCCTGCCGCCATCCGGCAGGGGGAAGCCGCGCTGGCCTCCGGGCTGTGGGACATTGCGGCGTTGCGTTTCAACAAGCTGCTCCAGGATCCCGGCTTGCCAAGCGCCCAGAAACCCCGCGTCGCCATCCGCCTGGCCGAAGCGTGGATCCGCTGCGGCAATCCGGCCGAGGCGCTCACTCTGCTGCGGCAGTCGTTTGCCGCGAAAGATCCGGAAGCGTACTTTTGGAAAGCCCAGGCGCTGGCTGCCGGCGGGCATTTCGCGGAGGCGGTGGATAGCTACGCCCCCGCCCTGGACAATCCACAGGCGGTTTACCGCCGGGAAGCCATCCTCTCCCGTGCCAGTCTCCAACTCTGCCTCAACCAAGGCGACGCGGCATTCGTCTCGCTCAAAGCCCTCGCCGCAGATTCCGATCCGGCCACCGCCGGTGAGGCGCGGCTCCATCAAGCGGAGATCCTGCTTGATCAAGGCGATGCCCAAAGCGCCAGAGCCATCCTGCCCGACCTGGCCACCGTAGCCCCTGCCGGGCGCGCCCAAGCCGCCTTTTTGGAGGCTTGCCTGCTGATGGCCGAAGGCAAGCCGGACGCCGCCATCCTGGCATTCGGCAACCTGGTCGATCAGCCCAAAGGCCAGTCGCTGACCCGCTATCACGCCGCCGCCATTGGCTTGGCCGATGCGCTCGCAGCCCAAGGCTCGCCCGCCGCAGCTGCCAGCTCGCTGCTCGGTTTTCTCCAGGAGCACCCCGACTCACCGTTGTTGGATGCGCTCGTCAAACGGGTGCTACAGTGGCTTCCGGCCGCCCCCACTCCCACCGATCCGATCCTTGAACAAGTGGCGCAGTGGCTGCCTCCGCTGCCGCCACCTGCCGCCAGCGCCATCAATACCCAGATCGGCGGTGCCGTGGCCGCGTGGCCGGTGGCTACCGAGTCGTCCAACCTCGCCGCCTTCGCCCTCTACACCCGCGCCATCGGCTTGCACCGTCTTGCCAGCCCGGAGGCGAATACCGAAGCACTCCGTCTGCTCACCCGGCTCCGATTGGAGTATCCGGCGCATTTTCTGGCGTCCCGCGCTCTGCTCCAGACCGGCCGGTGGCTCCTTGACCAAGGGCATACCAAGCAGGCCCTCGGCGTGCTTGCTGCCCTCCGTGACTCCGCCAGATCGCCGGTCCTGGGTGGGGAGGCCGCCTTTTTCTCCGCCGAGGCCGCCTTTGTCGATGGCGACGCCAAACAAGCTGCCCGCTTGTTTGAGGATGCCGCCAAGTCCCTCAACGCCGAGGCCGCCGATACCGCCCGCCTCAATGCCGCCATCGCCCGCCTCCAGCAAGGCGAACTCGTTGGCCTCAACTCCCGCGAGGCATCCCAGTTGGCTCCCGGTACCCTCGCCGACCTCCAGCTCGAACAGGCACTCGTCGCCACCCCGCCAGCAGCCGCCAAAACCGCCCTCGCCGCTTTCATCGCCGGCCACCCGGACCACCCGCGACTCCCCGAGGCCCGCCTCGCCGCTGCCGACGCCGCGCTCTCGGCCAGCCCGCCGGATCTCGCCCAAGCCCGCGAGCAACTCGACGCATTGGCCGCATCCCAAGCCGCCACCGAGGCGTTGCCGGCGGCCCGTCTGGCCCTCACGCGGCTCCGCTTCACCGATTTATCCAATGATGCCAAGGCCACCATTGCCGCCGCCCGCGGATTTCTCGAAAGTTTCCCCACCGAGCCCGCCGCCGCCGATGCTGCCATGGTCCTTGGGCGCAATCTCTTCCAATCCGGCGATTACAATCCCGCCCGCATGACCCTTGAAAAACTCGCCGCTACCGACGCATCGCCCACCCGCGCCCAAGCCGCATGGCTGCTGGCCGCACGCGCCGCCGCTCTCGTCCCGTCCCCGAGCTCCCGCGAGGAGGCGCTTTCGCTCTTTGATCATGCCATCGCCACCAACGGCCCGCTCGGCACCATCGCCAGTTTGGAAAAGGCCAGGCATTTGATCGACCTCAACCACCTCGCCGCCGCCGTGAGCCTGTTGCGAAAATGGAACGACGCGCTGCCCAAGGACGACCCCCTGCGCCTGCCGGTCGGATTCCTGCTGGGTAACGCGCTCACCGCCCAAGCCGAAAAAAACCCGGCCGTACTCACCGAGGTGCTCGCCCTCTATCAGAAACTGCTGACCCATCCGAAAGTGGACCCCGCCACCGGTTACCGCCTGCAATACCTTCGCGGGCAAACGCTCGAACAACTTCCCGATCCCAAAAATCCGGCCGTCAAACGGGTGGCGGAAGCCCTCGAAGCCTATTATTCCGTGCTCGAAAGCGCTGCCAAGGCCCCTCCGGCCGAATGGTTGTGGTTTGAGCGCTGCGGCTTCCAAGCCATCCAGCTCTGCGAAACCGCCCAACGCTGGCAGCCCGCCATCGCCATCGCTAAAAAAATAGCCTCTTTCAACGGCCCCCGCGCTGAGGATGCCGCCGCCCTCGCCCGCGCCCTCCAACTCAAACACATGGTCTGGGAAGATGAATGAGACAGAAGATGGAGAAAGTTATCAGTTGTCAGTTATTAGCACCAGAATGTCCTTTGCGCCGCGCGCGGCTCACTTCTTTCTCTTCTCTTGCGTCTTCTTCCCAATAACCAATAACCAATAACCAATAACCATCCCCCATGCTCCCCCTCCTTGTCACTGGAAAATCTGGCCGAATGGGCCAGGCCGTCTTGCTAGCCGCGGCTGCCGAAGCTGCCGTCACCGTTGCCGCCACCCATGATGCCGGTGAAAACCTTGAGGCAGCCATCGCCGGTGCCACTTGCGTCGTCGATTTCTCGATCCACTCATTCACCTGCCAGTTGCTCGCCGCTGCGCTGGCCCGCGGCACCCACCTTGTCATCGGTACCACCGGCCACACCGATGCCGAGCGCGCCGCCATCCACGCCGCCGCCACCCAAATCCCGATCGTGTACGCGTCCAACTACTCCGTCGGCGTCAACACCTTGTTCTGGCTCACCCGCCAGGCCGCCCGCATTCTCGGCCAGGACCGCTTCGATATCGAGGTGACCGAAATGCACCACCGCCACAAAATTGACGCGCCCTCCGGCACCGCGCGCACCTTGCTGGACATACTCACCGAGGCCACCGGCACGTCATACGCCGCCGACGTCGTTCATGGCCGGGTCGGCAACATCGGCCCGCGGCCGGCCCGCGAAATCGGCATGCACAGCCTGCGCGGCGGCGATGTGGTCGGCGACCACACCGTCCTGTTTGCCGCCGATGGCGAGCGCGTCGAACTCACCCACAAGGCTTCATCCCGCCTCACCTTCGCGGCCGGGGCCGTGCGCGCCGCTCTCTGGCTCGCGAACAAACCCGCAGGCCTCTACGACATGCAGGACGTGCTCGGACTGAAATGAAGACACAAGACTGGCAGATGCATGACGCAAGAGAGGAAACGTCACGGCTGACTTCCTTGCATGGACTTGCGGCTTGTGTGCTTGCATTCCCCCCTTGCCAACCCACAACTTTCGCCATGTTCCGCCGCCTCCTCACCGCCGCCGTCCTTCTGACCGCCTGCCACCCGGCTCTGGCCGACGAGCCGGCCGCGCCATCCCCCGCGCCGTTGGATTTCAAAGCCTCGGTGGTGCGGCTCAATTCCACCCTGCAGGCGTGGAGTGCGGGCCAACCCTGGGAAAAATCCCCGCCCTCGACGCGTCGCGCTTTGGCCGCGATCATCGGTCCCCAGCAAGTCATCACCACCTCGGAAATGGTGGCGGATGCCACCTATCTGGAATTTGAATCACCGGATGGCACCCGCTTCGCCCCGGCCAAGGTCATCGCCGTGGATTACGAAGCAAATCTCGCCCTGCTCGGCCCTGCCTCCGCAGAGGACGGCGCGAAATTGTTCGCCAACACCACTCCACTCGAAATCGCCCCGCCGTCCGCCATCGGCGAGAGTCTCGATATCTATCAGATCGAGGACAATGGCGTGGCGCTGCGCACCAGTGGCACGCTGCAAAGCATTGACGTGTCCTCCACGTTCCTGCCCGGTCATAACTTCCTGACTTACATGGTGAAAGCCTCCATGCAGAGTGCCGCCAGCAGTTACACGGTGCCGGTGCTGCAGCATGGCAAACTCGCCGGCCTGCTCTCCAGCTACAATTCCAAGGATCAAATCTGCGATGTTTGCGCCACTGACATCGTCGCTCGCTTCATCAAGGCGGCCGCCACCGGTAAATACATAGGCTTTCCCAGTCTCGGCGTGGCGGTCGCCTTCACCGAGGACCCCTTGTTCCGCCAGTGGCTCAAACTGCCTGATGACCAAGGCGGCGTCTATATCAGTGCCGTGCGCAAGGGCGGTGCCGCGGAGGCCGCCGGCATCAAGAAGGGTGATGTGCTGCTCGCCTTCGACGGTCATCAGATCGATCGCCGCGGTTACTTTCAACACCCCAAGTACGGCAGCCTTGGCTGGGGCCACCTCGCCCGCGGGGAACGCGCGGTCGGTGATGTGGTGAGTCTCGCGCTGATGCGCGACGGCCGCTCACTTGAAGTCAAGGCCACTCTCACCCGCGAGGAGGAACAAGCGCGGTTGGTGCCCAACTACACCTTCGACAGGGCTCCGAACTATCTGGTCAAAGGCGGATTCATCTTTCAGGAACTCTCGTTGCCGATGCTCCAGGCGTTCGGCGAGGACTGGAATGCCCGCGCGCCGCTCAACCTGTTGGATGCCTATCAAAACCCGGAGAAGTACCAGGACCGCGCCGAGCGCGTCATTTTTCTCAGCGGGGTGATTCCCACGCCTGCCACCGTCGGTTATGAATCGCTGCGCAATCTCATCGTGCGCAAGGTCAATGGCAAGGATATCCGCGACATGAAGGGTCTCATCGCGGCCTTCAAAGGCAACCTCGGCGAACTCCACTCCATCGAATTCGACGAGGAGAAGTTCACCATCTATCTTGATGAGGCCGGTTCCGCCAGCGTCGATGCCCAGCTCCTCCAGCGCGGAATCCCGCGTCTCTATCGCGCCGAATAACTAACAACTAATAACCATGTCCTCTACCATCCTCCGCCCCGTCGGCAAACGCGTGCTACTGATGGGCACCTGCCTGTGCGATGCCTTTTACGACGACGTCGCCCGCGCCACCGTGCAAGTCCTTGAGCATCTCGGCGTCACCGTCGAATATCCCGAGGACCAGACGTGCTGTGGCCAGCCCGCGTTCAACTCCGGCGATTGGAACGCCTCGCGCAAGGTGGCGCGCCATTGTGCCAAGGTGTTTGCCGGCGAGTTGCCCATCATTGTGCCGTCCGGTTCGTGTGCGGCCATGAATTCCCATGGCAACTCGATCCAGTTTGAGGACCAGCCCGATGCGGCCGTCGCTTCGTTCGGCGCGCGCACCTGGGAAGTCATCGACTTCATCCACAACGGCCTCGGCATCATCACCTGGCCGGGCAAGTTCGCCGAACCGACGCGCTTGGCCTTTCACCGCTCCTGCCACAGTCGCGGCACAGACACCGGGGCGGCCGCCCGCGGCTTGCTCGCGTCCATCGCCAACGCCGAGGTCATCCCGTTCGGTCAATCCGAACAATGCTGCGGCTTCGGCGGCACATTCTGTGTCACCTTCCCGCATATCTCCGGCCGCATGGGAACCCTCAAGCTCGACAATATCCTCGATAGCAATCCCGACCTGCTCGTCGGTGTGGACATGTCGTGCCTGATGCACCTCAGCGGCCTCGCCCAGGCCCAGGGCCGCCCCGTCAAACACCTGCATACCATCCAGGTGCTGCGCGACACGCTTGGGCTCGCCTGACGGGCTCCAGGCCGCCATTGCGCGCGAAATTCCACCGGCGTGGCGTTAAAATCGGCAATATCGGCACTTCATGGAGGTAGGCCGTCCCGGGGCTATTCGAGGCGGACGTTGAGGCGATAGAATTGCAGGGGTGATGCAACGGGTAAGGTGATGCTGACGGTCTGGTCGGCACCGACGATATCGGTGTGGCCGGGCACGGTCTGCCACGCCGCCGTGCCGGATAGATCGGGGCTGCCTTCCACGGCATACTTGCGGGTCAGGCCCGCGTAGCCGCCACCGGTTGCGCGGCGGGCGAGGAAAGTCAGGCTGATAGAGTTGTCCGCGGCGCGGGTGAGCACCAGGGGTGGCGGGGTCGATTCGCGCGGGTCGGTGCCGAGCGTGTACTCGGTTAGATTAGTCAGTCCGTCGCCATCCGCATCTGCGGCGTCCGCGGCGAGGCCGGCGGTGATTTCACCAGGCGTGAAATGCCCGCTGCGCCAATCGGCGATGGACTCGGCGGCAATCACCAGGGTGTCGCTGGCGGTGCCCGAGTAGTTCGGGTCGGTAATGCTTGCCAGCACCGCGTAAGTGCCGGCGGCTTGCGGGGCGGCGGGCGCGCCGTCATAGGAGATCGCAACGGCGAGGCCGGCCGGATCGGTGGTGGCGGAGGCGGTTTTGGACAGGCCATCGTACGCTTGGGCGAGATTGCCCAGAGTGACGGCCGCCGCCGCCTTGTGAATGGTGCCGTTAGGATAGTTCTGCGCGGTGACCTGATAGTTGGCGCCGCTGTTGCCATCATCAATGGTGATGTGGGGGATCAATACCTTGTCGGACTCGCCCGCATCCTTGGTTTGAAACGTCTGGCTCAACGCGCTGATGATATCATTGCTGGCAAGCCCGGGCGTGCAAGTCGGCGTGCCGGTGGCGCTGGTGGTGCCGTCATAGGTTTTGATCGCGGCCACGGCGGTCACCGTGATCGGCAGCGGGTGGATGGTCGCCGTGCCGCTGGCAGCGGCCAGCGTGTAGTTGCCGGCGCTGGTGCCGCTGAGCGCCAGCGATCCGCTGAGCGAGGCTGCTTGTGGCTTGAAGGTTGCCATGGCGCCGGACCACTGCGGGATGGCCGGGGCGGGCCGCAGGGCCAACAGAATCCCGCCGCTGCGCTGGGATGTTGATAAGGTAACGGCACCAGCGCCGGTGGTGCCGGCTGCGGCTTTGGTCGCCCACGCGATGCCGACCGATGCGGCCGTTGACTGGTGGTTGTCGGCGATTTCGGTGAGGGTTTGGGGTCCGTTGGCGATGGTCCAAGTGCCGGATGTGGCCCAAGTGGCGGTGCCGCCGGCCATGCCACACATGATCACCGCGGCATTGGCCGAGGCGGTGGTGAGGGCTGCGGCCGTCACCGAGGTTGAGCCGCCTGTGTTGGCCGTCATTGCCAGCGGCGTGACATCAAACGGGCCACCCGCCGAACCGTCTTGTTTCACCCCTCCGGTGCCATCCACATTGGAGAATGCCACGACGTCGCCCACCGCGGTGGTGGTGGTGCCCAGAGGAAAAGTATAGCTGGCCACCGCCGCATCCGAGCCGTCAGCCACCCGATACATCACAGCACCATAGGTGGTCGTGCCGGTGCGCAGGGTGGCCTGGCTGACCACCGCCCAGCCACTTGGCGCGGTGAGCGCGGTGGTGCTGCCAAGTTTGGTCAAGGTGGCGATCATCACGTCACCGGCGAGCACCCCGGCCGGCTTGTTGATGGTCACTGAGCCGGCGGTGGTGATGGCGGCGGTGGTGGCAGTGCCGCGCTGGGCGATGGCGGCGGGCACGGCACCTGCAATGGCGCCGCCGGACGCGGCGGTGCCGGTGGCAGCCGGCAGTTTTTCCAATGCGTAAGCCTTGGCATTGTTCGAGGCGCTGGCATTGGCCGACTGAGCGCTGGCGATACTGGTGAATGCGTTGACGGGCGAGGCCAGCGTGGGCGTGCTGCTATCGAGGCCGATGGCGCCGAGCCACAATTCGTTGGCCAGGGCGGTGGTGGGTGTGGTGCCGGTGACGGCGGAGGTGCCGCCGCCGCTGCTGTTAGCCGTCTGATCCACCGCGGCCGCGCCTAACACGCCGGAGTATTCGGCGACGATTGCGGAGGCGAAAAGCGAGGCAGCCAGTTGAATGGTCACGCTGCTGCCCGCACCCTGGAGGCATGGAGCAAACCAGATTTCGGTGGTGCTGCCGGCGGTGCCAGTGGATTGGGCGGCCCGCGTCCAGCCCGCTCCGGCGGTTTGGGAGATGGCGGCCACGGCATTGGTGCTGGTGCTGCGGGTGGCAATGAAGGCGACCAGCGTGTTGCCGGTTGCGGGGGGGGGGATTATCACGCTGAAAGCAGTTGCGGCGTTGGTGCCGGTGCTGCCGCTGGCGTAGGTGCCGACGCGGGTTGGCAGCGGGTCGCTGTTCACGACGCAGGCCTGCGTCCCGGCATTTCGGCCAGCCAACACGGCGCTGCCGGCAGCCAGCGAGACATCATCGCCGCTTACCTTGTTCGCGATTGTCAGACTGGCGCAGCCAATGGCGGTGGTGCCGTCATAATCGCGACTGCCGACCACTGCCAGCGGCTTGGGCGCAATCGTCGCCGCTGCCTGCAAGGCGTAGTTGGATGCCTGCGCGCCAGTTAGACTCAAGCCGTTGTAGGTGACGGTGGCGGCGGTGGCCACATCCTTGCTGTTATAGGTGCCGCTACCGGTGGAGGCTCCGCTGACACCCAGCGCGTCGCCCGCGTACGGCTTGCCGTCGGATGTGGCGCCGCTGCCAACCGTCTCCGCTGCCAGCAGGCCGGTCGCCGTGCCGTTCACCGTCGCGCTCGTGTTGCCGTCGTAGGGCTTGCTCGCGGGCAGAGTGAGGCCGTTTATCAGCAGGCCTTTGGCGGTGACGATCTGGGTCAAGCCGGTTTGCTGGGTCGGCGTGTAGTTGCCGGCCTGTGCGCCGCCGAGCGAGCCGCCGGCAATCGCCACCGCGCGCACGCCGACGTCTTTGGCCTCGAGGGTGCCCGCCGGGGTGCCAGTCGCGGCGACATCGTCACCGGCGTACGGTTTGCCGTCGCTGCTGGTGCCGCTGCCGGCCGGTTCGGCACCGGCCAGCGCCGCCGCCCCGACTAACAATGATGTGGTCGCCCCGTCGTACACCTTGGGTGCAGCGGTGAGGCCGCCGAGCGTCAGCGCCTTGGCGGTGATCGCGGCGTTGGCCACGGCGGGTTGGGCCGACAAGACATAGTTATCCTTGTTAGCACCGGTGAGGGTGTAGCCGGTGGCCGTCACCCCCTGGCTGCCGACGTCCGAGCCGGCCAAGCTGCCGCTGCCAGCGCCAACGTTGACGATCTCGCTGCCGACAACACCTGTCACCGCTCCTCCTGTTAGGATAACTGCGGTCGTTTTATCATAGATTTTCCCAGCTGCCGTCACACCGGTGATGGTCACCGGCTTGGCGGTGACCGAATAACTGGCAGCGGCGGAGGCGCTGGCGGTGAACGAGCCGCTGCCGGCGTAATTGGCGGTGAGGGCATGGGGCACCGATGGCGAGCGCGGCGGCACTGGGGGTGAAGGTCGCCACGCCCGAACTCAAGGTGGCACTCCCCAGGGACGTGGTGCCGTCTTTGAAGACCACCGAGCCGGGTGCCGCCGGAGACACCGTCGCGGTGAGGGTCACCGCCGTGCCATACGGGCCGGTGGCGGCCGGAATGGATGACAGCGTTGTGACCGTCGAGCCCCCAACGGCGACCCACATCGAGTCGCTCGCCGTGTTGCCGACAAAGTCGGTCACCGTCACGGTGTAGATGGTGGTGGTGGCGGGATTGGCGGAGGGATTGGCCGCGGTGGCGCTGCTCAGACCGGCGGCGGGCGACCAGCTGTACGTGTAGGGCGAGGTGCCGCCACTGGCGGTGGGGCCGCCGCCGATGGTCACCGGGGTGGCGAGTTGGTCGCTGCCGGCGTTGGCCGTTAGGCTGCTGGAAACCGCCTGCTTGTAGATTTGGATGCCGTAGAGCCCGGGAGTGGTGGTCGGGGTGTTATCGGTGAATCTGCCGGTGATGCGGCCAGCGGCGGTGGCGGTGATATCGGCCCAATTCCAATCGCCCTCGGCATCCTGCACGCCGGCCACGCCGTTGGCGACGTTGCTCAAGCCGCCGTTGGAAGCGAACACGACCATGCTGTAATGTGCGTTGGGGGTGAGTCCCGCGAACTCCCAATCCATATGGTCGCTGGTGATCACCCCATTGTACAGATAGGGCTGTTCCTGGCGCAGGTTGCCGTAGGCCCCCACCGGATTGTTGCGCCAGTCGCCGCCCGCGCTGCCCGAGGTGGTGGCGTGGCCCATGGTGAACGAAGTGGTGGTCGCTCCGCCGGCGCCGTTGTGGAGGGATCCCAGCGTCGCGGTGCTCACGTTGGCGTTGCTGCCGCCCACATTCACGCCGTTCCATGCCCCGGTCTGGCCGCTGAAATTCAAACCGGCGGCGTTGTTGTTGAGTGTTCCTGTTAGGATGGTGTCGCCCGCATACGGGTTGCTTCCCGTCACCGAATAGACAAAGTCGATGCTGATGAGATTGGTCGGGTCGCTCGCCTGGGCCGCGGTGGAAAACGTCCAGGTCGGCCCGGCCACGGTGCCATCCGCGTTTTTAGCCAGCACCTGCCAACTGTAATTGGTGGACCCTAGCAGGGTGGCCGGCGGGACATAACTACTAACCGCGACGTTGACGCTGGCCGTGGCGGGCTTGGCCTGGCCGGTCACCCACAGATACACGTCATAACTGGTGGCACCGGTGACGTCCGCCCAGTCCAAGGCGGTGTTGACGAGCACGGCGGTGGCACCGTTGGCGGGCAGGGGCGTGGTGGGGACTGTCATCTGCACCGCGGTGACGGTTAGGCTCACCACTGCCTGCTGGTCGCTCGACACGCCGTCGCTGACGCGGTAGGTGAAGGAGTCGGTGCCGGCATAGCCTGCGGTGGGGGTGTAGCTGAAGCCGCCATTGGGGTTTAGGGCGAGGGTGCCGTGACTCACGTTGGCGGCCACCGCTGCGGTGAGCGTGCTGCCGCCCGGGTTGACGTCATTGGCCAGCACGCCGGGAGCGGCGATGACCGAGGTGCCGGCGCTGACGGTATAACTGTCGGCCACGGCCAGCACCGGCACCGCGCCGGTGAACGAGGCGTAACTCATGTTGCCTTCGGTATCCACCGCCATGACGTTGAACGGATTGGCTGCCAATTCAAGTCGCGCCTGGCCGGCGTGTTTGCTATAGGTCAGAACGTTGGAGGCGGCGAGGTTGGCGTGCTGGTCGGCCGGATTCTCCGGTATGTAGTATTGGAAAACCGCGAGCGGATAGGCCGAGGTGGCTGTCAGGTACTCGGGTCCGGTGGTGACGCCGACGGTGGTGTTGTGATACACATGTGGATCGGGGCTCAGCAGGTAGCGGTTCCAGGCGGCCAGATCGCGTTGCTTGCCGAGGGTGCCAGCGCTTGACTCGCCGTGGGGCGCGGGGTTGGACGCGCTGTAGGTGAGGGTGAAATATTGCGAGATATCATAACCGCTGCCGCTCATGATGTTGTAGAGGGATGTGTCGTGCCAGATTTGGTGGAGGCAATGGCAGGTCTCGTGGAGCGTCACGCCGACGTAGGTGGAATAGGTCAGCGCGTTGTCATTTCCTAACTGGGCGGACAGCAGCCTGGCCAGCATCTGGGTGGCATCGGCGGGGTGGAAGTTGGCGGTGGAGTAGGCACCCACATAGCACAAATCGCCGCTGCCAAGCGCGTTGAAGGCGACCGACGAGAATGCCAGGTTCTTGTGGAGGCCGTCTTTGTAAGCGGCGGGAATCTGGTTGTAGACCTCGCCATACATGCCGCTGCCAAGCGCCGTGGCCTGGGCGCGGGTTTGGCTCACCACGAGTTTCTGGACATCGACGTTGCTGGAGGCGTCCAGGATCGGATAGAACGTCTCACGGCCGTTGCCCGCCCGCATTTGGTCCTCTGCCATCCAGCTTTGCATGAGTTTGGCCTGCAGGCTGAAGTGAGCGACGTAGTTCGGGTCCACCGGCGAATTGGCCTCATCGGAGGGCACCACATACCAGACCTGGAAGCGGTAGTCGGTGGCGGTAGGCGGCGTGAACACCAGATTGAGCCCGACGGAGCCGTGACCGTCGGTGACGGTTAGAGTATTGGTGCCGGGCCGCAGGTCCGCCAGACAGCGGAAGCGGGTGCCATACTTGGTGAAGGCAAGCTGGGCGGTGACGGGTGCCGCCGTGATGGTTAGGGTGGAGCCGCCATCAAACGTGCCGTCCACCAGCACCATCGAATAGCGGAACACCTGGCCATCCGCCAGATTGCTGAATTGCACGGTGGAGGTGCCGGTGTGAAACGCCCACTGCTGCCCGCTGGCCGAGCCGTTGGCGTTGATGGCCACCACCTGCCAGTTGTAATTCACACCGTTGGTAAGGGGGGGGGGCGTCCATTGGCTGGTGGTCACCGTGGTGGTCGCGGTGGCGGGCTTGCTGCCGCTGGCCAGCCACAGATAGACGTCGTAACTGGTGGCACCGGCGGCGTCGGCCCAATCGAGGGTGGGCGTGACGCTCACGCCCGAGGCGGCGTCGGCAGGTGCCGGCGTGGCGGGGGTGGCCGGCAGCGTGCCGGCCACTGCGGTGCCGGTCAGTGTTGAGTCGGCAGCGCCGCCGGGCAGGTTGGCGGCCACCACGTGGAGGGTGGCGGATTTGGTGCCGGCGGTGGCGGGATTGAAGCGCAGCGCGACGATGCGCTCGGCGCCCGGTGCGAGCACGGTCTCGGCGGAATCGCCGTCGATGAGGAAGTCGCCGGGATTGGCGCCGGCCAACTGGACGCTGGTGATGGTCAGATTGGTGGATATGCTGTGGTTGACGATGGTGATTTCTTTCTTGGCGGTGGCGCCCAAGCTGAGGCTTTGGGTGCCGAAGCCATAACTGGCGGGGAAGACCTGGGAGCAGGTGTTCAGGGTTTTGAGGAGGTTGTTGATATCAGTGCCCGCACTGGCACCCGGACCGCTGTAGGTGTAGGGCGTGTCCAGACCCGAGGCCGGCGTGATAATCTTGAAAATGTGTTCGCCTGCCGTGAGGGTCAGCGGTGTGCCGTCCGCCAGCGCCACCCGGTCGATGCTGATGGTACCGCCGAAGCTGGCGCTGAATGTGTAGGCGCCGGCGCTGACGATGTTGAGTGCTCCGGAGAAAATCGTGCGGTGTTCGGTATCGCCGAAGCGCATGTCTTCCTGCGGTGCGTCGCCCACCATCATGCCCATCGCGCTGCTGACAATCGGGGTGCCTTTCTCGAAGCCGGCGGCGGGGGAGTTGCCGGTGAAGAAGTATTGGTAGTGGGTTTTCAGGGTGATCAGATAGAATCCGCGGGTCACCGGGTTGCCCAGCGGGTTTCCCGCCGCGTCGAACAGGCGCGCGCTGATGACCGAGGACTGGGTGATGGCAAACGGCGCGGTATAGGCGCTGGAGGTGTTGGTCGGGAAGTTATACCAACTGTTCTTGTAGTCGGTGCCCACGGTGTAGCGGATGGTGCCCGCCACGGGGGTGGTCATGGTCACCATGCCGCCGGCCACGAAACACGCGTCCTTGGGGTCCACCTGGGTGGTCACACTCAGGTTGACCGGCCGCATCACGCGTTGATAGAGCTTGTCGGTTTGTTTCTGGCGCATCAGGAAATTGTCCCAGTTGCGGCGCGTCGAGACTTCCTGGTTCCAGGTTGGCTCGCCGAGGGCCGGCATCGACAGGCGGAACGCGGGCACCTCAGCCTCGTACGGCGTTTCCCACTCCATGATGTGGGCACCGATGATCTTGTTTTCGCGGCCGGTGAGCGGCAGGAAGCTGGGTGTGAGGTCGGTGTAGATGTTATCCGGTGCGCCGATGTAGCGTGCCAGCGGGGTGAGCCGGTTGTAGATCCCCTGAGCGGGCCGGTACAGCACGCAGCGGTTGTAGGGGGGGGCGCGGTTGGCCTGGCCCATGCCGGCGACGTGGCCGCCGGCGGCGCGCATCACCGAGTAGCCTGCTTGCGAGGCGTTCTGACCGTCGTCGTAGCCCCATGCGGTGTACACCATGTTGGTTGGCATGTCATAGCCCTTGCCGACGGTGCCGGGCGCGCTCCACGACCAGGAGCTGCGGGGAATGCCATTGGGCGGGTTGCTGGTGGCGGCCACCTTGGTGTTGAGTTGAGTCATGAACCAGAGCATGGCCTCGCCACCGCTGGCGTAATTGTTAGTCACCTTGCTGGTCGCATAGTATGGATAAGTCTCGAAATCCGTGGTGGATACCTCGTCGGCGCCGATATGGATGTAGGGCGAAGTGGAGAACACCGCGGCCAGCTCGTCGAGGAGGGTTTTTACCGCGGCCACGGCGGTGGGATAGTTGATGTTGATATAATGGGTGGCGGTGGTGCCGCCCGTCGAACAAAACGTGGCCGGCAGCGTGCCGGTCATGTAGGCCGCCCAGTTGGGTGTGTCGATTTCGGGCACAATGACCACTCCGCGGTCCTTGGCATACTGGACCAGGGCGGTGAGTTCGGCCTTGGTGTAATACAGGCGCGAGCCGGTTGGTGGCAGATAGAAGCCGGGTGACCCGCTGTAGGCGGCGCTGCCGTCGTTGGTTTTGGCCAGTCCGGGAAAGGCGGTCGAGCCGAAGGTGAACAAGCCGTCGGCGCTCATGTACAGATGCATGTAGGTGACCTTGTACATGCGGTGCAGGTCGACGAATTCGTAAAGCGTCTCGAGCGGATGGAAGAAGCGCCCGATGTCCCACATCACGGTGCGCAACGGCGAGGCCGGTTGGTCTGCGATGACCATCTGCGGGACTTTGGCCGGGGTGGTGCTGGTATCGAGGGCCTGCAGCAAGGTGACCGATGCCCACGCGACGGCTTGATAGTTCTGGCCTGACAGGATGATGTTAGATGCGTTGGCATCCAGGGCATAGGCCTCACCGGTGAGGATGGGGTTGAAACGCAGGGCGATGTCGCCGGTTTGCGCGGTGCCTTGCAGGGTGGTGAGTGTCAACCCCGAAGCCATGAACAGGTCTTTGGCCATGACCTGCGCAAGGGGCAGCAGCAGAGCATCTTCGGCGACGATGCGGGTGGCCGCGCTCAGCGCGAAATCGCCGCTGCCCATGGTTACGGATTTGGGCCAGGGGATGAGGTAGCCGGGATAGCGGTCGCCGGTGGTCAACGTCCATACCGCGCCGGTGGTGGCACCATTGGCATTGATGGCCACCACCTGCCAATCGTAGAGCGAGTTGCCCAGCAGCGGCTGGGTGAGCAGATAGGTGCTGGAGGTCAGCGTGGCGGTCGGGGTGCTCGGTTTGGTGTCGCTGGCGAGCCACAGGTAGACCTGATAGGAAGTGGCGCCCAGGCTATCGCCCCAGTCGAGCTGGGTTTCCACCAGCACGTTGGTGGCGGCGGCGGCGGGCGTCGGGGTGGCGGGTGCCAGCGGGCGGCCGTCATCGGTGGTGAACGACCACTGCGGGCCGGTCAACCCGCCGGCCGGGTTGCGTGCGACCACTTGCCAGGTGAAACGGGTGAGGGCCGGCAGAAAGCCCGGCGGCGTGTATTGGCCCACCGTCACGCTGGCGGTGGGCGTGGCCGGTTTGGCGCCGGAGCTGGGCCACAGGTAGACATCGTAGGTTTCCGCGCCTACGCTGGTGGTCCAGTTCAGTGTGGTGACGGTGGCCACGTTGGTGGTGCCGTCGGCGGGTTGCGGCGTGGCCGGCGGGTTGAGTGGCGGGGTAGTGCGCGGCAGGTGTTCGATTTGTGCGCCGTAGAGGCCGAGGGTCGGATTGGGGGCGGTGAAGGTGCCGGTGACGGTGCCGCTGCTGTCGGCAGTTAGGCTGGCCCAGTTCCAGTCGCCCTCGGAGTCGCGGTTGCCGGTCACGCCGCCGGCGAGGTTGGTGGCCGCTGTGGCACTGCCGCCGTCACCGAACAGGGTGAGCCGGTAGGTTCCGTTAGGGATGAGGCCGGTGAAGCCCCAGGCGAAATGATCGCCGGTGATCACGCCGTTGTACAGGTAGGCTTCGGTTGAGCGCAGTTGCTGAAGGGTGCCCGGGGTGCCTTCATTGGGTGAACAGCGCCAACCGCCGGCCAGCGTGCTGCTCATGCCGGTGGCCTGGCCGAGCACCATTTTGGCGGTGGTCACGGCACCGCTTCCATTTGTTAGAAAATTGCTGGTGGCGGTGGTTTGGTTATAGGTGCCGATGCTCATGGCATTCCAGGCGCCGAGTTGGCCGGAGTACTGGTTGCCGGCGGCATTGTTCATGGTGGTGCCGGTGACGAGGGTATCGCCGGAGCAGGGGGCGGTTTGGCCCGAGCCATCGCCGCCGCTGCCACCCACCACAAAGTCCACGCTGATGAGCTCGGCGTTGCCCGCCGCGTGGGTGATAAGGGCGGTGGTGGCGGTGGTGGCGGCGCACAGCAGAGCGGCGAGCCAGCGGCTGCCCGTTGGTGGTTTGCAGGTCGCAGAGTGCTGGTGGAGTGCCAGGGCGGATGCGGCGCGTGCTCGGGAAAGCCAGGGTTGTATCATGGAGGTGGGGTTTTGTCTGTTAGATGCTGCCGTGGAAAAGTGCAACGGCGCTGCCGTGGAATCTAGGGCGTTGGGGGCAGCCTGCAAATGCTGAATGCGCAACAGAGCGATGTCCAGGGGTTGGACATGCAAGGCGGTTGTGGCCGCTGGCCATCTCTCATATATGACGCACGCCAAGCCCGGTGAAACCAAGCTTGGCGTGCGTGTGAAACGGGGGATTGTGACTAACGGTTTTTGGGGAGGCACGCCGCCGGGCAGGTGCCGTGCCTCTGGCGCTTACGGCGTGACGAGCAGGCGGCAGAATTTTTGCGATGCGCCGGTGGGCAGGGTGTAAACCACCTGGGCCGGATCGGTGGCGGTATCCACGTCGGCGGGGGCGGCCGGCACCCATGTGACCAGATCGTCGGACACCTGCACCTCGAAGGCGCTGACCGCTCCGACGTGAGGCCAGGTGACCTTGCCGTTGACCACGGCCGGATTGGAGGCGAGGCCGTTGATGCCCATGAAATAGGCGATGCCGTTTTGCACCCCGTCATGGTTGAAGTCCTCGGATGCAGTCTGGCCGCCGGCGTGGAGGCTTGCCCAGTTATCATAGCCGGTGCCCGTGGACGCCGAGACGAATTCGAGTTGGAGGCCATAGAGCCCCTTGATTTGGTTGCTAGCGGAGGTGGCATAGTTGCCCTCGATGACGCCGGCCGCGTCGGCGGTGATATCCGTCCAGTTCCAGTCGCCTTCGGCGTCGACCACAGCGGGCACGGAGTTGGCGGTGTTGGTGTAGCTGGCACCGCCGTCGCCGAAGAGCGTCAACCGGTAATGGGCATATGGAGTCAGGCCGGCAAGTTCCCACGAGAAGTGGTTGGGCGTGATATCGGTGTAGATATAGGTTTGTTCCTGGCGCAGGTTGCCGGAGGCGAACGACGGCACATAGTTGTTGCGCCAGCCGCCGCTACCTCCAGTGGCGGCGGTGCCCATTTTGAAGGCAATCGTGGTGGCGGCGCCGGCACCGTTGAGCAGGTTGGTGGCGGAGGCGCTGCCGTTGTTGGCGTTGTTGCCACCGGTTCTGATCGCATTCCATGGTCCCACCTGGCCGCTGTAGATTTCGCCCGCGGCATTCTTGTTCACCGTGCCCGTCAACGTGGTGTTGCCCGAATACGGAACACTGCCGGAAACCGTGTACACAAAGTCCAAGCTGATCAGCTTCGGGTTGGGCACCGTGTGGGTGATTGTCACCGAGTCGCTAACCACCACGTTGAGCGCGTCGGTCACAGTGAGTGTGTAAATGGTGGTGGTGGTGGGCGAGGCATTGGGATAGGCGACATTGCTTGCATCCAAGCCGGTGGCCGGATTCCAACTGTAGCTCAGTGGCTCGGTGCCGCCATAGGTGGCCGGGTTGCCGCCGAGTTGCACTGTGGGTGAGTCCGGGGTGACGATTTGATCCGCACCGGCATCGACCACCAACGGGTAGGCCACCGTCACCGTGTCAGTGGCGATGGTGCTGTGGGCATCGGTCACCGTCAGGGTGTAGGTCGTGGGAACGGTGGGAGATGCGACGGGATCGGCAACCGTCGGATCGCTCAATCCGGTGGTCGGCGTCCAGCTGTAGGTGTAGGACGGGAAGCCGCCGATGGCGCTGCCGGTGGTGCCACCCAGTTGGACTGAAGGCGCGGCCGGGGTCAGCGATTTATCGGGTCCGGCATCGGCAGCCAGGGGCGGCGTGGTGTAGGTGACCGTCACCGAGGCTTGCGCGGTGGCACTGAGCGCATCGGTCACCGTCACCGTGTACAGCGTGGTGGCGGCAGGGGCGGCGGTCGGATTGGCCAGCGTCGCATCATCCAAGCCGGTGGCTGGCGACCAACTGTAGGTGTATGGGGTGTTGCCGCCGACAGCGGTCGGGCTGCCACCAATTTGGACCGAGGGAAGCCCGGCGGAGACCGCCTTGCCGGGGCCCGCGCTGGCGGCCAGGGGCATTGCCAGTTTGAGGATTTGCAAGCCGTAGAGCCCACGCACGTCGTTGGTGCCGGTGGTGACGAAATCGCCCAGGATGCTGCCCGCGCTGTCGGCGGCGATGTCCGCCCAGTTCCAGTCGCCTTCGGAATCCCGTGACGGAGTGACCGAGTTGGCGGCGTTGGTGTAGTTGGAGCTGGCGTCACTGAACAGGGTCAGTTGATAGTGCGCGCCGGGATCCAGGCCGGTGAGTTGCCAGTTGTAGTGACTGGCGGTCAGTGCCGGGTAATAGACATAGGCTTGCTCCTGGCGCAGGCTGCCGGGGATGATGGTGCCCAAGCCGTTGTTGCGCCAGCCGCCGCCGGAAGAACCCGCGCTGGTCGCGGTGCCCATTTTGAAGGCAACCGTGGTGGCGGTGCCGGCGCCATTGAAAAGGTTCGACTGGGAGGCGCTTGAGTTATTGACGTTGTTGCCGCCGGTGTTGATCGTATTCCAGGATCCCACTTGTCCGGTGTAGATGAGACCGGCTGCATTCTTGATGTTCGGATCGGTGGCGGGATTGGCCGGACTGGTCAGGACGGTGTTGCCAGACACTGGCGTGCTGCCGCTCGAATAGACAAAGTCCACGCTGATTAGATTCGGATCCGGGATCGCGTAGGTCACCACCACCGTGGCGGTGGCCGTCGCACTGTGGGCATCGGTCACCGTCACCGTGTAACTCGTCGTAGTGGTGGGCGAAGCCGTCGGGTTGGCCAGCGTGGCATCATTCAAGCCCGTGGCGGGCGACCAACTGTAGCTGTATGGGCCGCTGCCGCCATTGGCGGTCGGGCTGCCGCCAATCGTGGTCGACGGGCTCGCCGGGTTGACGACTTTGGCCGCTCCGGCCAAGGCCGCCAGCGGATAGGCTACGACCACCGAGTCGCTCGCCGTCGCGCTCAGCGAGTCGGTCACCGTCACCGTGTAGGTGGTGGTGGCGGCGGGTGAGGCGGTCGGATTGGAAACCGTGGTGCTGCTCAGGCCGGTCGCCGGGGACCAACTGTAGGTGTAAGGCCCGGTGCCGCCACTGGCCACCGGGTTGGCTCCAATTGCGATGCCGGGAACACTCGGGCTGACGGACTTGTCCGCCCCGGCGTCGGCCGCCAGGGCGGAGGCCCCTACCGAATAGAGTTCGAAGCCGCTAAGCACTGCAACCGTGCCCGCTATGGAGAAGAAATCCACTGCCGTTCCGGTGGCGATGAAGGTGGTCGAGAGCATGGCTATACCCTTGGTGGCCTGGGTGATGCCTGTGTTTGCCGCTGGGGTAAACGCGGTGCTGCCCGGTTGATTCACCCATCCGGCATCCTGTGGGCTGGTCTTGTCGCCCGCCAGGCTGTACTGCCAGTGAACATCACCCACGTTGTTGCCGGTATCGGTTGCGTAGAGTTTGAATTGATAGGTAGCTCCCGCGGTGAGTCCGGTCATTTTGACATCGAAACCACCGGCTGCGAACACGCTGGAATTAAACATGGGGGCCAGTGCGCCGACGTTTGCTACGGTCAACTGGGCGCGATCATTGCGCCAACCTGTGTTGCCGCTCGCCGCCGCCAAACTGATCGCGATTCCATTGATAGAATACGAATTCGTCCATGGAGCAGCCGTATTGGTGCCCGAGATTCCGGTCCAGCCAGACTCAACGGGGCCTGTATTGGCAGTGCCACGGTTACCATTGAGGTCCGCCTGGAACACCACGACCGGTGTCGCCAAAGCGGTGCTCGCCAAGCCGACGGCCAGCAACGCGGCAGCGGCGATGGACGTGGGTGATGATTTTCTAAGCAGGGGGTTCATGTATGAGTATCGGTTTGTTTTTTGATTGCGGAGTCTGGACGTTTGAGGCGGGCGGAAGTGGCACAAAATCAGGATGTGTTGGGTGGGGACGGGCTGAATGGGCTGTGCCGAGCACGAAGTAAGAGTAGAATCAGGCAGGAGAAAAGTCGGAAGTTAGCGCTGCGAGGTGTATAGTCTATGAACATCATGGTTAGGGATGTTGAAGGGGTGGCGGTGCCGGAAGAGCGCCGTGGCCGGTGAGTTATGCGGTTGGGGCATGCCCGTGCAGGGCCGCGAAAATCCGCAACCCGCGGTGGCTTGGCGACTCGCCCAACGGATCGCAACGTCTCAGGCGGCGCTCGATGGCGGCCGGCCCAGGCGGGTTTGATGAGCTGGATTACTCAGGCGGGGCGTGTCCCCGCAGTGCTGGCACCGGCACCAGGCGGGCGAGCACCGGCGAGGTGATCATGGTGGTGACCACCGCCATGATCACCATCATCGCGAACAACGCCGGAGTGATGACGCCGTCTTGCAGACCGATGGTCAGCAACACCAGTTCCATCAAACCGCGGGCATTCATCAGCACCCCCAGCGCACCGGCCTCACGCCAGCAGATGCCGCTGGCGCGCGCACCCAGCGCGGATCCACCAAGTTTACCGGCCACCGCGACGGCAAGAATCAATCCCGCCAACCACCAGTCCCGGCTGGTGCTGAGCAAGCCGACGTTGGTGCGCAGGCCGGTAAAGGCAAAGAACAGCGGCAGCAACAGCACCACCAGCAAATCCTCCATCCGCGCCTTGATCGCAGCTCCCAACTTGGCGTCGCGCGGCATCGCCACCCCGGCGACAAACGCGCCGAAAATGGCGTGCGCATTGAGCAGTTCGGTGGCGAGAGCCGCCAGCAAAACCACCAGCAGAATGAGCGAGAACCCGTTGGTATTAAAGCCCTTACCGTCGGTGCCGGCCTTGCGCCAATACCACGCGAGCAGGTGCCGCACGCCGAAGAACATGACGCCGAGGAACGCCGCAGCGCCAAGCCCCATCCGCAGCAGGATCGCGCAAACACCCCCCGTGCCGCGCTCCAGCGACACGCTCACGGCCAGCAAGGCCCACGCGCTCACGTCGGCGACGGCGGCGCAAGCCATGGCGGTGGCACCCAGGCTCGTGGCGCCCAGGCCGCGTTCGGCGATGATGCGGGCGAGGACGGGAAACGCGGTCACGCTCATGGCGCAACCCAGGAACAGCGAGAAACCCATGAAGCTCGTCTTGGCCGTCGAGTAGTCATGGTAAAGCAACAGCGCGAGCAGCCCGCCGCCAAGCATCGGCAGGGCCATGCCGCCGTGGCTGATGATCAGAATGTGGCGGCCGCGCGCCCGCAGGCTGGATAAATCGAGCTCCAGCCCCACCAGAAACATGAACAGCACGATGCCGAGTTGGCTGAGCACGCCGATGTAGCGCACCGTGCCGGCTGGAAACAGCCAGGCCGAGGCGTCCGGCCACACCCAACCCAGCAGTGATGGGCCCAGCGCGAGGCCGGCGATCATTTCGCCCACCACCTGCGGTTGGCCAAGCCGCTTCAACAGGATGCCAAGCACCCGCGCCACCGCGATGATCACGGTAATCTGGGCCAACAACAGCGAGAGATTCAGATAGGCCGGCGCTGCCGCCGCGGCGGCACCCGGCGCGGCCGCAATCCCCACCGCTGCGGGCATCGATGCCCCGGAAAGCACAATCCACAAAAATGCCGCCACCGGTGCCATCACCAGCACGGTGTAGATCATCGCTTTGGGATGCCACCGCGGGCGAATTGCGGCAGGCAGCGGTTTGCCGCCACCGTCGCCGGCATTTCCGGTGTCACCGGCATCGGTTGGGATGAAATCCATGGGCGGCGGACCATTGTGACACCCGCTCGATTTGGCAAGCGAGTATTTTTGCGGCGGGTGAGCCGACGCTGGAGCCTGGGGGGGGCTGATCCCGCAGCCCCATAATTTTAAAAACGATGGCTTGGCAGAGCGTCACGGATGGCTATTCTCAGGGCCGGGCAAAACCCTCACTGTCCCGCGCGGATAACCCATGCCAGTCGCCGCGCCGGATGCCGCCCGCTCCCCCCTCAAGTCCCGCCTCTATCCCTATGTCCGCCCATTCACCCATTATCGGCACCCCGCTGAGTCCCACCGCCACCCGCGTCATGTTGTTAGGCAGCGGCGAGCTGGGCAAGGAAGTCATCATCGCCTTGCAACGTCTCGGTATCGAAACCATTGCCGTCGACCGCTATGCCAACGCCCCCGGCCACCAAGTCGCCCATCGCTCCCACGTCGTCAATATGACCGACGGGGAGGCCTTGCGCGCCGTGGTCGAGTTGGAGCAGCCCGATTTGATCGTGCCGGAGATTGAGGCGATCGCCACCGACATGCTCGAGGAGATTGAGCGCGAGGGGCTGGCGCAGGTCATTCCCACGGCACGCGCCGCGCGGCTGACCATGAATCGCGAGGGCATCCGCCGCCTGGCCGCGGAAACCCTCGGCCTGCCGACCTCCCCTTATCAGTTTGCCTACAGTCTGCAACAAATGCGCGCCGCCATCGATCAACTCGGCTACCCGTGCATCATCAAGCCGGTGATGTCCTCGTCCGGCAAGGGGCAATCCAGGGTCGACTCGTCCGGGCAGGTCGAGGCGGCGTGGAATTACGCCGCCAGCGGTGGCCGCGTCTCGCAGGGCAGCGTTATCGTCGAGGGGTTGGTGCGCTTCGATTACGAAATCACCCTCCTCACCGTGCGGGCATTGGCCGCCGATGGCAGCACCGTCACCCATTTTTGCGAGCCCATCGGCCATGTGCAAGTCCATGGCGACTACGTGGAAAGCTGGCAACCCCAGGTCATGTCGCCGCTCGCATTGCAACGCGCCCACGACATCGCGGCCACCATCACGCAAAACCTGGGCGGACTGGGCCTCTTCGGCGTCGAGCTCTTTGTCACCGGCGATGAGGTGTGGTTCAGCGAGGTCAGCCCGCGCCCGCACGATACCGGCATGGTCACCCTGTGCACCCAGGCGCAGACCGAGTTCGACCTGCACGCCCGCGCCATCCTCGGCTTGCCGGTTGACACCGCGTTGCGCACGCCGGGTGCCTCCGCAGTGATCTATGGTCAACACGCCGAACACGGCATCGCCTTCACAGGGGTGGCCGAGGCCTTGCGCGTGCCCGGCAGCGACCTGCGCCTCTTTGGTAAGCCCGAATCGTTCGTCCGCCGCCGCATGGGCGTGGCGCTGGCCACCGGCACCGACACCACGGAGGCCCGCGCCCGCGCCCACCAGGTCGCAGCCCTGGTGCAGCCGGTCATTCTCTAACGGGGTGCGGCCGGTCTGGCCGCCGATGATGCGGGAAGCCCGTCGCGCGTCACGGCGCAGCGATCTCAAGGCGGCGGCGATAACTTTCCACCGCGTGGGTCCAAAGTGGGTGGATGGTTTCGGCCGGGCGCAACCACACGGAGCGGTGCATGTGCAGCATGGCGGGTGCCAGATACAACAACTCGGTGAGATCGTGCCCGCTCATGGCTTGGGGCCCTTCGCTGAGACAGCGCTCGGCGAGGTCGAGTTCAGGTTCGGACATCTGCGCCGGTTCTAAGAGTGATACGTGGACTCCGTTGACGTAGGGGTCCACGACCGCGGCGATGATGCCCTGGCGGCCCTCATGGGTGGCGCTGAGGGCGGGATCGACGGCCGCGGTGGCGGCATCCGCGAGCCGGATGACCTCGGGCGGGTTGAGTTCTTCCGGGGTGGAAAGGATGTTGCGGGCGGCCATGGCACGGCCGTAGCGGCCGCGGCTGGTCCACACCGAGACCGGGATCGAGAGCACAAGGCCGAGAAGGATGGGGGACATCCAAGCGGCAAATGCGAAGTTGATGTGGATGGCCACGGCCGTCCAGGCGATGCCGAGCACGGTGGGCAGGGCATGGAAGCGGATGGCATCGGGCCAGGCGGTGCCATCGGCTTCGCGGTTTTGGGTGCCCCAGCCGACCGAGCGGCCGAGCACGATGCTGAGGACCATGAGGGTTTGGGCGACCATGACGCAGGGTGCCAGGAGCATGGACACGAGGGTTTCGAGGATGACTCCGGCGAGCAGCGGCAAGGCACCGCCGAAGGAGCGGCGGACCTTGGGGGCGAGGATGGCGCCGCCGAGGGCGAGGATTTTGGGGAGGAAAAGCAGCACCAGGATGGCCACCGCGAGAATCAGGCTCTGGGTCAGGGCGGTGATGTGAAACCATTTTCCCATGTAGCCGGGGATGGTTAGATTGCTGAGGCCGCTGAAGCGCCGGTCCCAGGCCAGCCAAGTGCTTTGCAGCAGGAACAGGAACCAGATCGGGCAGGCCAGATAGGCCATGATGCCCATGAACAATTGGACGCGGGCGGCGAAGGGCAGTTTGCGGGCGAAGATGAGCCAAAGGTGTTGCAGATTGCCCTGGCACCAGCGGCGGTCGCGCTTGAGGTGATCGATGAGGGTGGGCGGGGCTTCCTCGTAGGTGCCTTCGATGTCCCAGGCGAGCCAGACTTCCCAGCCGGCGCGCACCATCAGGGCGGCCTCGACGAAGTCATGGCTGAGGATGCGGCCGCCGAAGGGTTCGCGGCCGGGGAGGGCGGGCAGCTCGCAGCACTCGGAAAACGGTTGCAGGCGGATCAGCGCGTTGTGGCCCCAATAGCTGCCGCCATCAAGTTGCCAATAATTGAGTCCGCGCAGAAACAGCGGACCGTAGAGGCGCATCGCAAATTGTTGCAGGCGGGTGAACACCGAGGCTCCGCGGATGAGCCGCGGCGGGGTCTGCAGGATGCCGAGGCGCGGATAGAGCTCCATCACCCGCGCCATCTTCAAAATGTCCGCCCCGTCCATCAGACTGTCGGCATCCAGCACCAACATGCCTTCGTAGGCACCGCCCCACGAGCGGACGAAATCGCCGATATTGCCGGCTTTGCGGTTCTCGTTGGTTTTACGACGGCGGTAGTAGATGCGGCCGAAGCCATCGAGGCGGCGGCACAGGTTGGTCCAGGCGGTTTCCTCCAGCACCCACAGGTTGAGGTCGCGGGTATCACTGAGGATGAAAAAATCGAAGGCGGCGAGCTGGCCGGTGGCTTGGATCGAGCGGTGGATCGCCTCGATGCGGCCGCAGACGCGCACGCAGTCCTCGTTGTAGACTGGCATGACGATGGCGAAGCGCTTGGCGAGGGGGAAACTCTGGCCGTCGGCGAGGCGGGTGATGCGCACTGCGCGGCGGCGGCCGCAGAGGATGGCGTAGGCACCGAACAAGGCGTGGAACGAGCCGAGCACGAGCAGGCCGTTGAGCACGAAAAACACCGCCAGCAGCATGAAGTGGCCGCGTTGGAAGCCCATCCGCCAGAACAGGTCGCCCATCCAGAAGCAGGCCGCGAGATTGACTAGCAAGACGCTGGTGAAGAACACCAACCGACGCACAAAGCGGCGGAAGTGGCCGAAAAACGGCCGTTTGGCATCACGTGGAGTTGGCGGGGGAGAATCCATCAATCAAAGAAAATGAACCACAGGGTTGCGGAAATGAGGCCCAGCACAAGGCCGACGAACATCATGCGGATAATCGGACGGCGGTCCATGGTGTCCCACCATTGCGCGGCACTGTTGCCAAATGCGTTGAGCTCGAGGGGCTTGGCCACCATCGGCAGGCCGGCGAAATTCGGCCCGGCGGCCAGATAGGAACTGCGCATGGCCGCCACGAACGCGATCGGCCACGGCGGGGGGGTTAGAAACACGCTCTGCCATTGGTCCGGCATGCCGGTGAGCAGCAGGGCGAGGCGGCCGCGGGCGGCGAGGCGGCTGTTTTCGAGGGGTTCGGCCAGCACGTCCTGGGTCCAGGCGGAAATTTCCGCCAGTGCTTCCTCCATGGCGAGCACGCGGGCGGGTTTGTCGGGTTCATTGACCTTGCGGGTGGAGGCGCGCCACAGCACGCGGCGCACCAGTTCGGCGACGAGCAGCCGGTTGCGCAGGCGCAGGGCCTGGAAATAGGCCTCCACTGCGGCGTAGGCCTCTTCCCACTCATTGAGTTCCGCTTCGTTGAGCGGATTGAGAGTTTCTAAGGGATGATGCGGTAGGCCCATGTTTCAGTTAGGAAATCCTCACCGCGCTTGAGGCAGGCGCGCAGTTCGATGGGTCCGATGTCGGCCAGCTTGCCGGCGGCCGGGGTGATTTGGAAACCCAGTCGCCATTGGCCGGGACTCATCAACTGGACCGCGGCACCTTGGATTTTGACTTTGGCGGCGGCATCGCCGAGCACCTGGATAAACGGCTCGGGATCCTTGTCACCGGATTTTTCCAGGGCCCCGCCGGCAAACTCGATGATCATGGTGCGTTGTTCCGCCTGCCACTCGTGCACGCCGGTGCGGGTGGCTACCACGTGGCCGCCGGCTTGGGCCGGGTCTTCCGCCATCGTCCAATGTTGCTTGTAGGAAAATTCAACGCGGTCGCCGGGTTGCGGGGTGGTGGCCGGTTCCCACAGGGCCACCGCGTTGTCGGCGAGTTCGTTGGCGGTGGGGATTTCCATCAGCACCACGCGGCCCGCGCCCCAATCGGAGGTGGGCTCAATCCATAGCGACGGCCGGAGGTGATAGGCGGCCTCGCCATCCTCGTAGGCGGCGAAGCGGCGGTCGCGCTGGACCAAGCCGAAGCCGGCGCACTTGTCCAGGTTGAAGAAGCTGAACTCGAGCCGGTTGGTGTCGTTAGAGAGGGGGCGCCACAGCCGCTCGCCGTTGGCGTTGCGGATGGCCAGGCCGTCGGAGTCGTGGACTTCCGGGCGGAAGTCGTCGAAGCGGCGGCGCGAGTTTTCGCCGAACCAGAACATGCTCGACATGGGGGCGATGCCGAGGCGCTGGACCGCCTTGCGGGCAAACAGCACGGCTTGCACATTCACGACGGTGTCTTCGCCGGGCACCAGCTTGAAGGCGTAGGCTCCGGTGTAGGAGGGGCTGTCTAACAACGCGTAGAAGCTCGCGGCGGTGTCCGCGGCGTCGGGCTTGCCGAGCCAGAACTCGCGGAACGCGGGGAATTCCTCCTTGGTGCCGTCGGAGCCGGTATCGATGGCGAGGCCGCGGGCGGAGAGTCCGTAGCGTTGGCTTTTGCCGAGGGCGCGCCAGTAGCTGGCGCCCTGGAAGACGATGACCTCGTCGAAGACGCTGGGGGAATTGAGGTGGTAGGCGAGTTTGAAGCCGGCGAAGCCGCTGGACACGGGGAATTCGCCGCGTGCCGGGACCAGTTTGCCGTAGTCGAAGATATCTTCGGACGGGCGGATCCGCTGCTGGTGGGTGGCGGTGAATTCGTTGAGCGAGACCGGTTCGCGAAACAGGTAGCCGGGGTGGAAAAACATCGTCCGGAATGGCAGTTTGTCGGCCGCCCACAGCGCTTGGTCGGGATTGAAGCGGATGTCGCGGTACTGGTCGTAAGTCAGGTTTTTCATCCACTCCGGCAGAGCCTCGCGGTCTGGGGCGGCGTAGGGTTTGTTGGCCAAATCCTTGGCGCGGCTTTGGATGGCGGGAAAATCAATGACTTCGCGTTCCCAAGTCTGGCACAGCGCGCAAGTGGTTAGCGCAGCGACGACGATCAGGAGGGGAGTGGGTCTTGGCATAGCCAGATGGATAGCTGGCGATGCCCGCCGCGTCAAGCATCCCCAGTGCGATTCTCATGCAAATTGACGCAGCGCGTCCACATCGAGGAAATCCTGTTGGTAGATCAGGTGTGCCAGCAGCGGCACGCCGGCCAGTTCCTCGAGCACGCCATTGTTGGTGATCATGGCGGTATCCATCTCGTCTTCCAACTGGTTGAGGATGATGCCGGCGCAGGTCAGCCCGCGGGCGCGGATGGCGTTGACCGTTAGCAACGCATGGTTGAGGCAGCCGAGGCGGTTGGCGGCCACCACGATGACGGGCAGGGCGAGCGCCACCGCCAGATCCGCCACCCGCAAGCCGGGAGCCAGCGGCACTTCCCAGCCGCCCACCCCTTCCACCAGTACGCTGGCGTGGCGGGCCGCAAGGTGCTCATAGCCGTGGACCAATTCGGCGAGGGTGATGGTGCGGTTCTCTAACATGCCGGCGACGAGCGGGGCGAGCGCGGGCTTCAAAAACACCGGGTTGACTTCATCGCGCGGTAAATTGCCTGAGGCCGCGGCGAGGATGGTGGCGTCGGCTCGATTGCCGCAGGCCACCGGTTTGTAGCCAACGGCGTCGATGCCCGCATTGCGCAGGGTTTCCAGAATCAAGCGGGTGACGTAGGTTTTGCCCACGTCGGTGTCGGTGCCGGTAATAAATGCGCTCACCGCCAAGCCGTGGCCGAACTTGCGCCCGTGGTCAAGCATTGTAGAGCCTCTATCTCCGCAGTTTGCGCAGCAGCATGGCGAGGGCCTCGTCAGCTTCCGGGACGCGCAGCAGCTTGGCTGTTAGAAAATAGGCGGCCGCCGCGACGCCGACGGTGAGGGCGAGCCAGCCGCCGCGTAACAGCAGCGGGAGGCGGCCGGGATCGTGCAACAGGAACGTGTTGGCGGCGAGGCAGACGGCGGCCAGCACCGCGCCGGCCAGCAGCAGTTTGGCCAGCATGCCCAGCAGGTTGGCGGTGTCGAGTCCGCCGGTGAAGCGGCGCATCATGGCGAAGAGGATGAGGAAATTGAGGCAAGCGGTGATGCTGGTGGTCAGCGCCAGCGATTGGTGGCCCCAGTGGAATTTCATGACAAAGAGATAGTTGCAGCCGAGATTGACGCCGAGAGCGAAGAGGCTCACAGCCATGGGGAACCAGCGCTTGTCGATGGCATAGAACGCCGGTTGCAAGACCTTGAGCCAGGCATAAAACAACAGCCCGTAGCCGTACGCCCGCAGCGCGATGGCGGTTTGGATGCGGCCGTGCGCATCAAAACGGCCGCGCTCATAGAGCAGGCTGACAATCGGCTCGGCCAGCACGATGAGCCCGAGGGTGGAGGGCAGTACTAGAAATGCCACCAGCCGCAGTCCTTTGGTCAGGGTGGGCTTGAAGTCCGGGGAAATCCCGCCGATGGACGCTCGCGAGAGCGCCGGCAAGGTCACCGTGGCCACTGCCACACCAAACACCCCGATGGGCAGTTGCATCAGGCGAAAGGCAAAGCTGAGCCAACTCACCGCGCCTTCGCACACGGAATAGGCGAACATGGAATTGACCACCACATTGATTTGCACCACTGAGGCGGCAATGACCGCCGGGGCCATCAGATGGAGGATTTGGCGCACGCCCGGATCGCGCCAGTGGAAGTTGCTGCTGAAGCGATAGCCGGCCCGCCGCAACGCTGGAAACTGGCAGGTCAGCTGGGCCAGTCCGCCGATGACCACGCCGATGGAGAAACCGATCAAGCTGCGCGGGCCCCAGGCCGGATCCAGCCAGTAGCCGATGGCGGCACCGCCTAACATCGAGCCGATATTGAAGAAGCACGACGCCAGGGCGGGCATGCCGAAGATGTTGCGGGCATTGAGCATGCCCATGACCAGCGCGGCCAGCGATACTAACAAAATGAACGGGTACATCACCCGCACCATGGTCACGGTGAGGGCCACCTCATCCAGGTTGTAATTGCGGCGTGCCGCGCCGCTGCGCGCCAACGCCGTTAGAATATCCACCATCCACGGTGCTGTGAGGATGCCCAGCAGGGTGACGCCGCTCATGAACACGGCGGCGAGGGTCATCATCTTGTTGGCTAGCAGCCAGGCGCTTTCCTCGCCCTCGGATTTGAGCTTTTTGGAGAAGGTGGTCACAAACGCCTGCGACAAGGCGCCTTCGGCAAACAAATCGCGCAGCAGGTTGGGCACCCGGAACGCGAGGTTGAAGCAATCCATCCAACGGCTGCCGCCGAACAGAGCCGCAAACATCATCTCACGCGCCAGCCCGAGCACGCGGCTGGCCATCACGGCGGCACTTACTTTTCCAGTGGCTTTGGCAGACATGTGAAAACTATGTCAGCCGGATGGACGTCGAGCGGCCGTGGGCATCGAGACCTTCGAGGCGGGCGAATTCCTCGATGACCGAGAGCGATTTGGCCACCGCCTGCCGGTCCATTTTGACGATGCTGGTGCGGCGCTGGAATTGATCGGCGCGCAGGCCGGAATACGAGCGGCCGGCACCCCCTGTGGGCAGCGTGTGGCTGGGCCCGGCGAGGAAATCGCCGACGGCCACCGGCGAGTCATTGCCCAGATAGATCGCGCCGGCGCTGTGGATTTGCGGCAGCCAGCGGTCCTCGTCGGCGGTGATGAGCGAGAGGTGTTCGGGGGCGAAGGTATTGGTGATGGCCACCCCCTCGGCAAATGATTTGAGATGCAGCAGAAAGGTGCCGCGTTTGAGCACCTCGCGAATGATCTTGGCGCGCGATAAACTGGCAACTTGCTTTTCCAGCGCCTTGACCACCTTGCCCAGCAGCACCTTGGAATCGGTGGCAAAGCCCACCACGCTGTCGCCTCCATGTTCGGCTTGCGCCAGCAGGTCGGCCGCGATGAACTTGGGGTTGCCGGTCTTGTCGGCGAGCACGAAAAGCTCGCTCGGGCCGGGCAGCAGGTCGATGGACACCGCGCCGACGAGTTGGCGTTTGGCCTCGACGACGAAGCGGTTGCCCGGGCCGAAGATCCGGTCTACCGGGCGGATCGTGCGGGTGCCGATGGCCATCGCGGCGATGCCTTGGGCGCCGCCCACCTTGATCGCCTCCGTGACGCCGGCGGCCTTGAGCGCATAAAGCAGGGCGGGATTGACCGTGCCATCGACCCCGCACGGGGTGGCGGCGAGGATTTCGGGCACCCCGGCCGCTTGGGCAAAGCCGGCGGTCATGAGTGCGGTGGACACCAAGGGTGCCTTGCCGCCGGGGACGTAAACGCCCACCCGTTGGTACGGGAAGAACCGCTCGCCGACGATGGCGCCTTCCGCGTTGCGGGCGGACCAATCCTTGCGCAGGCTGCGTTTGGCAAAGGCATGGATGTTCTTCAGACTCCGCGCCACCGCGGTCTTGGTCGCCTCACTCACCGACTGCTCGGCGGCCGCAAACTCCGCCGCGCTCACAAAAATCTCCTTGAGCTTGAGCTCGGCCCCGTCGAACCGTTTGGTGTAGGCAAGCAGCGCTTGGTCGCCACTGGCGGCCACTTCCGCGATGATTTCGCTGACGAGGTCGCGCACGCCGGGCTCGGGCAGGGCGCGGCGGTTCAAGCGGCGGACGAATGCAGGGTAGGCGGAATCGCGGTGGCTGAGGATGATCATAATGGCAGACGGCCGCGGAGGATGTACCCGAAATCCCTCTGCGCCAAGCCAGATCCACAAAGAAAATGACGCTGCGGGTTGACGCTCACGGCAATCTCGCGTACATCGCTCGGGCTGCCCCATGATCCTCGAAATTGTCCAATACGGCCATCCCGTCCTCCGCCAGCGTTGCCGCAAAGTCACTGAGGTGGACGAAGAACTCATCCAGTTGATCGGCGATATGCTCGATACCATGGTCGAGGCCCATGGCGTCGGCCTCGCCGCTCCGCAAGTGGGCGTGCCCATCCGCCTGGCCGTCATCGACGTGGCCCACGACCCGGAATGCGTGTCCTACCTCAAGGTCAACGGCCAGGAGGTGGATCTGGAATCAATCATGCCGCTGGTTTTCATCAATCCGGAATTGGAATTCGGCCAGCCCAAGGAATATGGCGTCGAAGGCTGCCTCAGCATCCGCGAAATCCGCGCCGAGGTGCGCCGACCCGCCGACGTGAAAGCCACCTTGCCCCAGCTCGATGGCTCGGTGCTGGTGGTGGAAACCGACGGCCTGCTCGCCCGCGCCTTGCAGCACGAAATCGACCACCTCAACGGCGTGCTTTTTGTCGACCGGCTGCCGGCGGTGACCAAGGTGGCCATGCGCAACCGGCTCAAGTTGCTCGCCGCGGCAAATGGCTCCGAGTGAAATCGCCCGCGTTTGCCCGGAAAAACCGCCTGCCGCCGCCGGTTATTTTCCTTGTCTGAAATAATTTTCGATTGGGTGTTTGACAGAGCTGGCGAAAATCGGCTTATTTCTTTCGCCCCCCCTCACCGTAACTCCGAGCGCGCATGAGCGAAAACGAAAAACAACCCCAGGCTCCGTCCAAGCAGACATCGAGCGTCCCATTGAAAAAGGAAACCGTCCGTGTGACCCTCAAGGCCGCAGACGCACCCCCGGCCTCGCCGGTCGCCACTGTGCCAGGTGCCCCCCCGGTGCGCCCGCCCACTCCGTCGGAACCCCCGCCACCGCCAGTGCCCAGCGCTCCTCCAGTGGCTGGTGCCCCGCGGCCATTTGCGCCGGCTCCCACGATCGCTCTCAAACCGGCCGGCGGCGGCGGCATCCCCGCTCCCGCACCCACCATCCGCCTTGCCACCAGCGCGGCCCCGACCCAACCCGGCGGCGCACGCACCATCGCCCTCAAGACCGCCACCCAGCCGCTGGGAGGCTCCACTCCTTCCCTGCCGAAGGCCACGGTGCAGCTGCAAGCGCCGACCCAACCGCTGAGTGCCGGTACCATGACCGGCGGCCAGATGGCCACGATCAACATCGACGACGAAGAAGAAGAAGAAGGCGGCGGCGGTTTGCTCAAGGTGCTTTCGATCGTCGGGTTCCTGGCCGCGTGTGTGGTGCTCTACTTCCAGTATGAGATCAGCAACACTTGGATCAATGCCGAGGACGGCAATCCGGCGACCAAGGGTGACTTCATGCAGTTGCTCGAACAGGATCCCAATTCATCGCAACTGGGTTCCTGAGCCTTATCCTCATTGCCAACTCCCAACCCACTCATCCCATGGTATTGCCTATCATTAATTTCCTCATCGCCGGCGGCGTGTTCTACCTCATGTATGCCGCCTGCCATCTGAGCTGATTTTTCCCGCTCAGCTGGATTTCCCAAGAGCCGTTCTGCCAATTTGGCGGGACGGCTCTTGACGTATGCGGGTTGCTCGTCCATGCTCCGCCCATGTCCTTGAAACTTACCGACGCCAACTTCCAAGCCGAAGTCATCAATTCCGAACTGCCCGTCCTGGTCGATTTCTGGGCCGAGTGGTGTGGCCCGTGCAAAATGATCGGCCCCGTGCTCGATCAAGTCGCCACCGATCTGGAAGGGCAGGCCAAGGTTGGCAAGCTCAACGTCGACGACTCGACCGAACTGGCCGCGAAATACAACGTGCGCTCCATTCCCTTGCTGCTGTTCTTCAAAAATGGCGAGGTCAAGGACCAGATCGTCGGCGCCAACGTCACCAAGGAGCAGATCAAGGCCAAGTTGCTCGCTCTGGCTTGAGCTCGGCGGCTGCACCCTGTGTGAGCGTCGCGAGACGATGGAATGCTTAATCTTTCGCCCGCGACGGTCACAGACCGCCGCTACAAGGCCGTGCTGTAGCCTGCGACGGTCACAGCCGCCGCCAGCGCGAGTCCCAAACACTGCGCCAGCTCATCGGTGTCCTAACAACTCATCCATCAGCGTGAGGTTGGCCTCGTCGAACCCGATGGCGCGCTTGAGCATCACATCGCGTTCCAACACGTTGGGTTGCTGGCTGGACCGGCGCCAGATGTCGCGGTCGATGAGCCCCATGCGCCACGGGCCGAAGCCATTGACGGGGATGGGGAAATCGCTGCCGTGGACGATCCTCCTTCTAACATTATCGGGAAGGATTAGCGGCAGGGTGCGGCAGCGCAGCGGGGTGCACAGCGCCGAGTTGTCGCCGAACAGGCGTGGCCACCGCTCGAACATGGCCAGCAGGATCGCCGTGTAATCCGGATCCCACAGTCCGGAACGGCCGCCGCAATGGGCGGCGATGACCGTCACGCCGCACTCCAGCGGATAGCGCAGCAACCGCGGATCGGCGAAGCGGCGGCACAACACCGGCAACGAGAATTCACCTCCGGTGTGAGATAGCAGAACCATGTTGGCAGCGGCCATCTTCTCCCAGAACGGGCGATGCTGCGGCGCCCCGTAATCAACGTTGAGGCAATTGGGCAACAACTTGAGCACCCGTGCCCCTGCTTGCAGGCAGCGCTCGAGTTCCTCCAGCGCGTCGTGCCGCGCCGGGTGGATCGACACCGCCGGAATGAACCGGCCGGGATGCCGCGCGCACACCTCCAGCAGATAGTTGTTCGGCACGAAAAACGCGCCCTTGTCCGGCAGCGGCGTGCCATCGTCGCGGTGCGGAATGTCCTGCGCCAGCAACACCACCGCGTCCAGCGACGAGCCGCCCAACAACCCGGCGAGGCTGGCTTCCACCTGCACATCGAGGCCGCCGCGGAGGGCTGCGGCGGGGATGCCGGCGGCGCGCACCATGACTTGCGCCTGCAGCCGCTGGGCAATGGATTTGAGCCGCAGCCAGCAACCGCTGCCGGAACTGCCGTCGCCGAGGAGATGGACGTGACAGTCGATTTTGCGCGGTGCGGCCTCTAGCATGAGGCTATCCTTAGCATACCGGCGGCCCGTCGTCGACGCCCAATACCGTTCGATCAGGCGGGCTGGGGAGGTGTTAGAGTTTTTCATTTGAACGGGCTTGCGCTCGCCGTCAATCCGGCGGCGGCTAACCCGTAGCGAGAAATTGCAGATCGGGCTTGGAACCCGCTGCGGCCATGGCTAGGCTCGGGCCATGCACGACACCCGCATCGACGCGCTGGCCCGCCAATTGGTCAGTTATTCCACCTCGCTGAAGAAAGGCGAGAAAGTCCTCATCGATCTGTTTGACGTACCCGATGCCATGGGTTTGGCGCTGATCCGCGCGGCGCGGGCCAAGGGCGCACTGCCGTTTGTGCGGGTCCATCAGGCTCGGCTCACCCGCGAGTTGTTGAAAGGCGCGGAGGACGGGCAATATGCCATCATGAGCAAGCACCTGCTGGCGGAAATGCGGGACATGGATGCCTACATCGCCATTCGCGGCGGCACCAACATCGCGGAAACCTCCGACGTGCCGGCGGAACGCATGCAGCTCGCAATGAAGCATCTGCGGCCGGTGCTGGATTACCGGGTGAAGAAAACCAAGTGGAGTGTGCTGCGCTGGCCGAGCCCCTCGATGGCCCAACAAGCCGGCATGAGCACCGAAGCATTCGAAGATTTCTATTTCAAGGTGTGCTTGCTAGATTACAAGGCGTTGATACCGGCGATGAACGCGCTGCGCAAACTCATGGACAAGACCGACCGGGTGGAAATCACCGGACCGGGCACCGACCTGAAGTTTTCCATCAAGGACATTCCTGCCATCGTCTGCGGTGGCTGTTTCAACGTGCCGGATGGCGAGGTGTTCACCGCCCCGGTCCGCGATTCGGTCGAGGGCTATGTCACCCATAACGCGCCGACGATCTATCAAGGCATCGCATTTGACGGCATCCGGTTGGAATTCTCCAAAGGCAGGGTGGTCAAGGCGGAGGCGGGTTCCAAGACCCAGGCGCTCAATAAGATTCTCGATACCGATGAGGGCGCGCGCTACATCGGTGAATTCGCGCTGGGCGTGCATCCGCTCATCCTCGAACCGATGCGCGATATCCTGTTTGATGAGAAAATCGCCGGCTCGTTCCACTTCACCCCGGGTCAGGCCTACGAGGACGCCGATAACGGCAACCGCTCGCAAGTCCACTGGGACATGGTCAACATCCAGCGCAAGGACTACGGCGGCGGCGAGATCCGTTTCGACGGCAAACTCATCCGCAAGGACGGCATCTTCCTGCCCAAGACACTCGCGAAACTCAACGGCTGAGCCGCAACGGCACGCCGGTTACGGCACCAGAGTGAGGCGGCCCCAGGCACTGCGGTCCGACGAGTTGCGCGCGCCGCCATTCCAGACGAGTTGGCTGGAGCGGCTCGTGCCGTCGGTGCTGTTGCCGAGCGCGAGGTCGAAGAGCAGCGTCTGGCCGGCATGCGGCGTGACGTTGAGCGCGGCCCACGGGATGGCCGCCTCCAGCGTGTATCCCTTGCCGTCCACGGCGGGGGTCACCGAGGTGCCTATCACAGGTTGCGTGGCCGCGTTGACGACGTGGGTCTGGTGGTTCTTGCCGGCCCCGAGCAATACCTGGTGGTCGGTGAAAAGCCAGCTGCCGCCCTGGTCGATTTTCTCGCTGCCGATGAAAAGCTCGATGGCGTCGCCGTTCCAGAGTTGCTCGCCGGAGTGCTCGTTTTTCATGGGCGTGGGGTCGGTGACGTTTGCTAGCAGATAGAGGTGGGTGTCGTCCCAGCAAACTTTGAAGGCGGCTTCCACCCCACCGCTGTCGCGGCCAATGACCAGCCGCTCGGCACCGATGCGCTCGGGCGGGCGGCCCGGCCAGCCGGACAGCAGGCCGTCGATGACCATCGGCCCGGTCGGCCGCCCGGCCGCAATGCTGCGTGTGGCGCCGCCCGCCGCGCCGTTGAAGCGCGGGCTGTCTAGCCGATAGGGCGGCTTGCCGTTGAGCCACACGTCGTAGATGGCGCTGTGGGTTTTGGCCATTTCGGCGAACAGGTCGCGGTAAGGTCGGTCGGCCACGTTGAAGAGGCCGGTGTTGGCGCGCTCGCCATTGATGCCCTCGAAGAAGCGGCCGCTGACCGCCTGGTCCAGCAGGGTGAACCATTCGATGCCGACGACAAAGCCGAGGGCTGCGGCCCCCTCGACGTAGTTGCGGTAGGCCAGGCCGCGCTCGCGCTGGGTGGCCATGTCGCTGTTGTTAGCGGCGACGTTGCTTTCCTTGGTGGCAGTGAAATAGAACTCGCTCCATAGCTGTGGCTTGTGGCCGCTCCATTGGTAGAGGCGTTTGATGAAGGCGGCGTCGATGGCGCAGGCGTAGTAGTTGATGCTGATGACGTCGAGGTACTTGCCGGCCACGCGGCACAGCACCTCGCTGTTGGCGGTGCCGGGCTGCCAGCGGTTGCCGATGAGCATGTGGTTCTTGTCGTACTTGTGGAAAGTGGTGGCGATGGACATATAGTACGCTTCCAGGAAGCGCTCGGTGAACACTTGCATGTCGGCGAAAGCCGCCGGCGTGGTCAGCGCCAGGCCGCGCTCGGCGAGGGCCTCGAACGAGGCGGCGTCGCAGCCCCAGGCGGTGTTGAAGGCGGCAATTTGCTGGTACTTGGCCTGCAGCAGGGCGACGAGTTCGCGCTTGCAGGCGTGTTTGCCGGGCAGGGCCGGGACGGCGCGGGGGATGTCCTCGAAGGCTTGCTCGTTGTCGAGGAAGTAGCCGATGAGCAACGGGTCGGCGGCGCTCGCGGCGATTTCCTTGGCGAACAAGCTGTCCATTTTGGCGAGGTTCGCCGCGTCGAACGGGTCGAAGACACCCCGCACGCCGGGCACCGGTGCGCCGAGAGTCCACGCATTGAGCGGCAGGAATCCGACCCGCGGAAATCCCTTCGCCGCAAACACCGGAGAGTCGGCCGAGAACGCTCCCACCGAGTTGAAGCCGACCTGCCGCACGCGGTCGACAAGGCGGCCGAGGTGGGCTGCCTCGTCGTAGGCACCGTACTTGCGGATCACGTTGGCCTTGTAGAACGACACGGCGCGCGGGTTCCACCACGAGTCCGTGTGCCAGGCGGCGGCCTGGGCGTCGCTATGCGGCGGCAGCCACTCGAAGACCTCGCTGCGGCCCTCGATGGATGTGTAGTCCTCGCCCGGACCAAACGAGCACACGCCGAGGTGAAAATAGGCGTCTCCGGCCGGGTCTGTGAGTATCCAGCGCTCACCCGCGCCGCTCGGTTTCGCTTCGACGTGGAAAAACCCGGTCTTTTTCAATCCCAACTGGGTTCCACTGCCGGGCAGCCCGCCGTAGGTGTTACGCACCGGCGGGGTGAGGCTGGCGTAGTAGGCTGCTTCGCTTGCGGTATCGGATTTCAGGTCTGATTCCGCCTTGAGCTTGCCGGCAAAATCGCGCTGGGTGGTTTGGCCGAAGCGGTCGACCAACACGACGCGTTGGGCCGCGCTGGCGTCCAAGGCGATGCCTATCTCACAGGTTTTGCGCTCGGGAGCGAAGGGGACTTTGAATTGGACCCAGAACGTGTTCCACCCCCATTCGCGGTTGTCCTGAATCTGCACGTAGGTGAATTCCGGCAGCGCGAAGCTGAGGCGCTTGTTGTTGATATTAGCCAGATCGAACGAGCGCGAGTGGCCTTGGAAGAGGTGGGGTTTCGCCGGCTTGTCCTTGGGAAACGCTCCGGCGGCATCGCCGACGCTCCAGCGCCCGCCATCGCTGTAGTTGGGTGCTATCAACATCTCCGCGGTGAACGCCTTGGTCGCGGCGGGCATGGCCTCGAAGGTCAGTGAGATCTTGCCGGCTGCGGCCGCCACCACGATGCTGCCGCCGCCTGCATAGGTCAGCGTGGCGGAGGCACCCTGCACGCGCTTCTCAACCGGTTCGTGTTTCTTGTCGTCGCCCAAATCGAGTTGAGGATAGGCCAGGGTGAAGGTTCCCATGCTGCCGCAGGCAAGGGCCACGCCATCCGCCGACAGGCTGACGGTTGGATTGCCGGGTTGCGCTTCGTCCGCAGCCATGGCCGCGACAGGCAAACCGAGGCCGAGCAAGCCGAGCGCGAGAAACCGGCAGTGGGGTTGACGTGTCATTTGTCTAACCAGCGTGGGCGCGGTTTCAAGCGGGATCAAGACTGTTGTTTGCAATTTTCATGGCTGAGAAGCGGGCGGAATGATCGCATGCCCGCCTGCAGTGCGGCTGCAGAAGGGATGACTGGTTTGTTTGCAAGACCATTATTCAGCCCTTGCGGAAACTTTCCGACGGGCAAGATTAGCCCCTGATGAAACGCAAATCCAATCTGTTCGCGGTCGCCTCACTGCTCGCCCTCACCGCTCTCACTCACACCGCATCGGCGGCGACGTACAACGCGACGACCGGCTACGTCGGTGCCCAAACCGCGATGATGCCCACTGATGCCAACGTGGCCGCGGCCAATCCGCTCATTTTCAACACCACCTCCGGGTATTTCACCGTCAGCGCGGCAACCATCACCTACAGCAATGCCAACGTCCTCATCACCAGCTTGTTGATGAACAACGGCAATGGGGCGTCCGTGACAAACTTCACCGGCACCGTGACAGGTGCGGGTAACGTCGTCCTGATTACCGCTGGCCTCGCGCAGGACTTTGTGTTCGCTGGCAACATGCAGGGCTACTCCGGTGCCATGCGCATGGCTGACCGGACCGGGGTGACCAACGCCCTCGCCAATAACGCGAGCAACATCATCCAATTCGGTGGCACCACTGCCGGTGGCACGGTGGCATTGGGGACGATCACCGGCCCCAGTCCCGATCGAATCATCAACTCCGTGGCGGGCACCGGTGCCCTCGGCGATGGCACCGGGGCCATCAACCAAGTGGTTTTCAACTACGCGACAGACGCCAGCTACGACTACTTGGTGGCGACTAACAACATCAATTCGCGCTACAGCGTCTATTGCACCGGCAATGCCAATATGAAGTCCACTGGGGTGATCTCCGGGGGTGCGCAGATGATCAAGCAGGGCACCGGCACAGTCACCCTCGCCGGCGCAAACACCTTCACCGGTGCCACCACCATCAGCGCCGGTACCTTGAAGGCGGGCGTGGCTTCCACCGCAGGGGTCAATGGCGCCTTGGGCAATAACTCGGCAGTGACCCTGGCGAATGTGGCGGGCGCCGGCCTCGATATCACCGGCTTCAATACCCAGATCGGTTCGTTGACCGGCGGCGGAGCGACCGGCGGCAATATTGCCCTCGGCGCAAACACCCTGACGATCGGTGCCTCTAACACCAGCCCCGCCGCCTACGCCGGGGCGATTTCCGGCAGCGGCGGCGCCGTCACCAAGATCGGCAGCGGCACGCTGACGCTCTCAGGCACCAATACCTACACTGGCGGGACCTCGATCAATGCCGGCACGCTCGCGGTCACCGGCAGTCTATCGGGCAGCGCGGTGTCAGTCGCCAGCACGGCAACTCTCGGCGGCACCGGCACGGTCGGCGCGACCACAGTGGCATCCGGCGGCTTGTTAGCTCCGGGTACGGCTGGCGCAGGCAAATTGACCACCGGCAATCTGGCTTTCTCCGGCACCAGCACGATCACGCTGGGCGCTTACACCGGCTACACCACGGCCCCGGCCATCGCGGCTGGCGCACTAATAACCAGCGGCGTGGTGACCATCAATCTGGGTGGCGCGAGCGCAGTCAGCGGCACCTATCCACTTCTGAGCTACACCGGCGGCAGCATTGGCGGCACGGGCGCGTCGGCCTTTGTGCTCGGCACCAAACCGACCGTCGGCGGTCGTCAGTCGCAGGCACTGGTGGACACCGGCAGCGCCCTCAACTGGGTGGTGGCGGGTGCCAGCCCGATCTGGAGTGGTGCCCAAAGCAGCGAGTGGAGCACCAACGTCATCGGGGGTTCCAGCAACTGGAAACTCCAAGGCAGTAGCACCGCGACCGACTATCTTGCGGGAGATGTAGTGATGTTTGATGACAGCGCCATCACCACCACGCTTGATCTCAGCGTCGCCGACGTGGCTCCGGCGAGCATGCTGTTCAGCAACGCCGCCCAGAGCTACACGATCCAGGGATCCCACGGCATCACAAGCGGTTCACTTTTCAAGACCGGCGCAGGGGGCCTAACCATCAACACCGCTAACAGCTTCGCCGGCGGTGCCACACTTGGCGGCGGCACCATCACTCTGGGCTCGGCCACCGCTCTGGGCTCGGGCAGCGTCGCGCTGAACGCCGGCACGCTTGCCATGAACGGCCAGTTGATTGGCAACGCGGTGGTTCTCGGTGGTGGTGCCATCACCGGCACCGGTGGCATCGGCGGCAATGTTACGGGTTCCTCCCTGAGTTATGCCACTGCCGGGGGCACTTTGATTCTTGCAGGAACCAACCCCATTGCCGCCACGATTGCCGCGGGGGCCACTCTCCAAATCGGTGCCGGGAGCGCTGCGGGCACCATTGGCAATGTGGCCAATGCCGGTGCCCTGGTCTTCAACCGCAGTGACGCCTCGACCTACTCGGGTGCCATCAGCGGTATCGGTTCCGTGCTGAAATCCGGTGCCGGCACCCTGACCTTCAGCGCCGCTAACAGTTACTCAGGCGCCACCAGTGTGTCCGACACCGGCAGACTGGTGGTCACCAGCACCTTGCTTAATTCAGCGGGCTTCAATGTGGGCACCGGTGCCACGCTCGAAGTCGGCTACACCAATGTGTTTGTATCCGGTCACGGGACGGCGATGGCCGCCAGTCGGGTGCTCACGGTCAATGGCGGCACACTGTTGATGAATAGCAACTTTGAGGCCCGCTTCGGCAATGTATCGCTGGTGAACGGGGCTACCTGGACCTGCAACCGGGCGCTGAACAGTTATGATGCGTTGCTTTCTGATACCACTGCGGGCCCGGCGACGGTGACAGTAAGCGGGACGGGAGTTTCCACGATGAACGGTGCCACTGGCATCCATTTGGCAGGGGTGCAAAACTTCGACGTGGCCGACGTAACCGCCAACAGCGATCCTGATTTGATCGTCAGCATGATTCTCGGTTCCCAGGGGACCGCCGGCGGCCTGGCGGGCGGCATCAATAAACTCGGCGCGGGAACGATGGTGCTCGCCGGCACCAACACCTACACCGGTGCCACCACCATCAACGCGGGCACTCTGCAGGTTGGCAATGGTGGCACTACCGGCAACATGGGCACCGGCACGGTAACCAATAACACCGCGCTCGTGCTCAATTATGGTGCCGCCGCCAACGTCGGCCTCGCCAACGTCATCAGCGGTGCCGGTACCCTCACCAAGCAAGGCCTCGGACTCGTCGCCCTGACCGGTGCCAGCAATTACACCGGTGCCACCACCGTCAATCAGGGGGTCTTGCGCATCGGCAATCACCTCGACAGCAGCGACGTGACGGTGCAGAGCGGCGGCGCCATCGGCGCTGGCAGCCAGTCTGCAGCCGGCACCGGATTCGTCAAATCACTCACCCTCGCCAGCGGCTCCGGGTCGACTTTCCGCGCGGGCATCGCCTTCGACCAACTGGTGGTCAATGACGCCGGTGGGCTCGTCATCAATGGCCCTCACGTCATCACCGCAGTTTCTAACGGCGGCCTGGTGCCCGGCGACAAGGTGCCGATCATCGACTACTCCGGCACGCTGGGCGGCGGCGGTTATGCCAATCTCTCGCTCGCACCGGGGTCACGCTTCACTCTGTCAAACAATCTGGTCGATACCACCATTGACCTGACCTACACCGGCGGTGCCGTCACTTGGAAAGGCAATGTGTCTAGCCAATGGGATCTTGACACCACGGCCAACTGGGATCTCGGCGGGAGCCCGACCCATTTCCTGACCGGCGATGAGGCGGTCTTTGACGACACCGCCACGACCGGCAACGTGGTTCTGGTCGGCACCCAGGCTGCGGCTGCCGTTACGATCAGTAACAGCACGCTGGCCTACACGCTCAGCGGCGGCACCCTCGGCGGCACCAGCAATCTCACCAAGCAGGGATCCGGCACCGCAACCATCACCTCCGCGACGAGCTACACCGGTACCACTTTCATCGACGAGGGTACGCTCACCTTCGGCGATGGCGCCACCATCGGTGAAGTCGGCCCGGGCCCGGTGAGTTTGTTAGCCGGAGCCACCCTGCGCATCAATCGCAGCGACTTGCTTGACTATAAGACCAACCCTCGACTGCGCAAGGTGGGTGGTGCGGGGGATGTGGTGCTCGATGGTGGTGCCGTCCTGTTCAACTACCCCGGCACCGGCGTCGGCTTCGGCGAAAGCGGATCCTGGGCCGGCCTGTCCGGCAATCTAACGGTCAAGGGCGGGAGCGAATTCCGCACGATCCGCAACGGTGCCACCGCCATGGGCTCCGGCAGCGTGATTCTCGGCGACGCCACCACCAGCGGCATCCTCTCGCAGATTGAAGGCAACTGGACATGGACGAATAACATCAGCTTGGTGGGTTCGGCTAACAAAATTCTCAACCGCTCGTTGAACAGCCCCCGCACGCTCAAAATCCAAGGAGTGATCTCCGGCTCCGGTGCCCTATCCTTCGAGGATCCGGCGCTGGGAATGCAAAACATCGACCGCGGCTTCATCCTGACGGGCACCAACACCTTGAGTGGCACTCTGACCATTGCCGCCGGCGTGCCGGTCCGCGTGGGAGGTGTGCCGGGCAACACGGACGTGACCCAATCCGGTGCCGATGCCTTCGGTTCACTCGGCACGGCGACGGTGGTTGACAACGGCACGCTGACGTTCTCGCGGACCGACGCGCACACCGTGACCAATGCCATTTCCGGCACGGGCGCGCTGCGGGTCGGCATTCCGCTGGCGAACGGCTTTGGCGATACCACCACCCAGATCCTGACCTACACCGGCACCGCCACCCACAGTGGCGCGACGACGGTCAACAACGGCACCCTCATTATCGACGCTGCCGCTTCAATGGGCGGTTCCTCGGTCGCGGTGGCGGCTGGTGCCACCCTCAAGGGCAATGGCACCGTGGCCGCGCCGCTCACCGCGGCAGGCACCATCGCCCCGGGGGTGGGCGTCGGCACCCTCACGGTCAACGGGAATACCAGTCTTAGCGGCATCCTCGCCATCGAGGTCAATGCCACCGCGGACAAGCTTGCGGTCACCGGCGATCTGAGCGTCGGCGGCGCCATCACGGTCAGCGAATCAGGTGCGGGTTTCACTGCGGCCTCTTATGTCATCGCCGAATGCAGCGGCACCTTGACCGGCACGCTCAGCGCACCGGGCGGCTATGCCGTGACTAACATCGGCAGCCAGGTCGTGCTCAGCAAGGTCCCCGGTTATGCCGGATGGATCGCGGGCTTCGCCCTCGGCGGTCAGACCGGCATCAACCAGGATCCTGATCACGACGGGGTGGCCAATGGGCTGGAGTTTGTCCTCAAGGGCGGCAATCCGGCGTTGCCTAACACCACGCAACTGCCCACCGCGACGAGCGAGGGCGACAACCTCGTGTTCCGTTTTGAGCGCGACGACCGTGCGAAGGCCGCCGACTCGGGAATCATCCTGACCGTGGAAGCCGGCACGGATTTGAACAGCTGGCCGGAAGTCTTTGTCATCGGTGCCGACACCGCGGGTTCCACCTCGCCCGCCGTGGTCATCAGCAATGACGGCGATTCCACCCCGGACACCGTCACGGTAACGATTCCCAGAAATGGTGCCGTGATGAAATTCGCCCGCCTCAAAGTCGTCGGCACCCCGTGAGCCAGTTGCAAGGATAGTAGCGGCGGTTTGCCACCGTCGCCGGGCAGCTCGGACCCATGGGCAGCGACGCTCACAGGGCGCCGCTACAAGCGCGGTCCCATCGGCAGCGGCGCTCACGGGCACTGCGTCCGCGCGCTGATCGTCGACCGCTTGCCGTGGATGAGAACGGGTGAATCGTCGACTCTGGAGGTCCTTGCCGGGCCGATGGTGGCACCTTCGACGAAGTCGTGGGGCAGGGTGATGGGGTGGGCATCTCCCGCTCCATCCTCCAGCCATCGCAGCGTGGTAGCGAGCAGGCGGCGGATCGGAAACCGGAAGCAGGACAGTGGCGGATAGAACCATTCCGCGTCCACTGAGGTACTGAGCAGTATCACCGAGACGTCCGCGGGAATCGTCAACTCCAGCCGGGCCAGGAAACACTGGGCCGTCACCAACTCCCGCCAATCCAGAAACACCATCGCCGTCGGCGGTGTCTTGGCGAAGGCGGCCTCGAGAATCCGCCACGTCACGTCCGGCTTCAAAAACGGACTTTCCGGATTGTGATAGGCCTGGCTGTAGGTGTGGCCCGCCGCCTCGATCGCCGCTTGCGTGGCTTGCCGCATTCCCACTTTGAACGACTCGGTGCGGTCGCACAGGGGAATGATGATGCGCCAGTGGCCCTGTGCGGTTAGCTTGGCCAGTGCGGTCACCGCCATCTGTGAGGACTTCACCGCCACCATCGGTACCGGCAATCCGTCGAGCGAGCCGCCGAGAAAAAATATCCGAAGCTGGCGGCGGATTGCCCATTCTGCCAGCGGCGGCCTGCCGTAAAGCGCGATGATCGAGGTGCCGGCATCCACGCGGATTTTTTGGTCCCATGACCGCTGGAGGTGTTTCACATGAACGAAATCCACCACTTGTGAGTCCACCAGCCAGCCTTTGCTTGCCGCCCGATCGCGCAGTAGTTCCAGCAGGCTGCGGGAAAGTTCCGGTAGCTGTCCCAGGTCCTCGTGGGTGAGCAGCAGCAGGCGCTTGGGTGTGGCTGCGGTACGCGGGTCTGGCAACGCGCAACGCCCGCCCACCACCCGGTATGCCCGCCGCGCTCCGCCTCCCTGCAGCAATCCGTCTGCGGCCAGTCGCGCCAACGCCGCTGCCACCGTGGGCGCGCTGGCCCCCAGATGCTGGGCCAGCACCCGCGTCCCGGGCAGGCGCACGTCCCAGCGTCCGGCGGCGAGTTCCGTCCGCAATGCGGCGACCACCAAATCCATCGCGCAGGTTTTGATGATGCGTTTCACGTCTGGTCTTGTCGCCCGAAGGTGGCCGCTTGCCAATTCGAAACTGCGGCATCTGCGCAATTCTTTTTGGCAAATGTTTAAAAAACGCTGGCTTGCGCCGGGTGCCATCCTAGTGGTTGATGCAGCCGCTTGGCATTGTTGACCTCCAAACTGATTTGCTCATGAAACCTAAATTCCTCCGCTTGCTCGTTTCCACCCAGTTCATCGCGTTCGCGTCCACCGTCCATGCGGCGTCGCCGAATTGGAGCCGCGGGGCGGCCACCGATGCGTGGAATACTCCCGGCAACTGGAGCACGGCAGTGGTTCCGGTCGCCGGCGACACGGTCAATTTCACCGCCAACACCGCCTCGACGGCCATCACGCTGAATGCATCCTATCAGGATACCGGCACCAGTATTGGTCTCAACTTCAGCCATGGCGCGAACCTGGAAATCACCTCGGCCTCCGTCAACGAACTGTATGTCGGGGCCCTGAGCGTGACCGACGGGTTCAGCTACACCCTCAACATCGCCAAGAACGCGGCCCAAAGCAACTCCGGTACCATGCCGTTGGCGGCCACCACTTGGAACATCGGCAGCGGCGGCACCCTCGTCGTCAAGAACTGCTTCGGTGCCAAGAGCGGGGTCACCGGCGGGAATTTGAACAAAACCGGCGCTGGAACGCTCAAACTCGGCGATGCAACCGGGGTCAATGGCATCTCGCAGTACCTTTCACTCAATGCCCAGGCGGGCATCACCGTGCTGGGTTTCAACTCCGGCGGCGGCAACGCCGTCAATGGCATCGCAGGCATCGCCGCCGGTGCCACCGTCAAGTTCACCGGCAGCAGCACCATTGCCACCTTGCTCGGGAGTACGTCATATTCGTATCAGGCGGGCGTCACGGGAGTCGCCGGCACCCTCGACCTCAATGGCTTGAATCAGACGATCGCCTCTCTAACGGGTCCCATCGCGGGCGTGGTCACCAACGCCGGTGGCACCGATTGCGTGCTGACCGTCGGGCTGGGCACCAATACCGGCCGGGTCGAAAACGCCGGCAGCTTCGCCGGAGTGCTCGCGGATGGTGCCACCAACCGGCTGGGGCTCAGCATCAACTTCAAGGATACCACCAAGTCCGAGACTCTATATAACACCAATACCTACAGCGGTCCCACCAGCGTCACTGCCGGCAGTCTCAACCTTTATGGTGGCAGCATCGCCCGCAGCGCCCTGACCCTCGCCGGCGCAGGCCGCGTCCGCATCGGCAACGGGGTGGGCAACATCCAGACCAGCGCCTTGGCCGGCCTGACGCAGGGGGGCAGCAGCGCCATTGAACTGGATCTAACGGCTTCAACCAATGACCGCCTGGCCGTGACCGGGGATTATGCCTACAGCGGCGGCAGCATCGAAGTGACCGCCGCGGCACTGCCGTCGCTGCCGTCCACATATACCCTCGTCACCTACACCGGCAGTCTGAGCGGTGCCCCGGTCGTCAATTTCTCGGGCTTTGGCACCGCGCCCATCATCAAGACCGTGGACTACGGCACGGGTAGCAATTCCGCCATCACCGTCACGTTCTCGCTGCCTCCTGCCGTCAGCCTCACCTGGAGCGGCGCGGTTGACGGCAACTGGGACCTTGCCACCACCGCCAACTGGTTGAACGGTGCCACTGCCAGCACCGCTGCCATCAATGACCGTGCGAGCTTCGACGATAGCGCCGCCACCACCAGCGTCGTCCTCAATGCCGCCGTCACGCCGCTCTCGGTCAGTTTTGACAACAGCACGAAAACCTATGCGATCACCGGCAGCGGAGGCATCGGTGGTGGCGGCACGCTGACCAAGTCTGGCAGCGGCAGAGTGATTCTCGCCACCGATAACAGCTATACCGGCACCACCACCATCACCGCCGGCACGCTGCAAGCCGGCGCCGGCGGCACCACCGGTTCGCCCGGCAGCGGTGCCATCGTCAATGATGGCAGCCTCGTCATCAACCGTTCCAACACTCTCAGCCTGGCCGCCATTTCCGGCAGCGGCAGCCTCAGCCAATCCGGTGTTGGCGGCACCACCATCCTCGCCGCCGATAACAGTTATAGCGGAGTCACCACCATCAACGCCGGTACCCTGCAGGTCGGCAATGGCGCCGCCACCGGCTCGCTCGGCAGCACTTCGGCCATCGTCAACAACGGCAGGCTCGTGTTCAACCGCAGCGGTTCGCAAACCATCAGCCTGGACATCAGCGGCAGCGGCAGCCTGGTGCAAAGCGGTCCCGGCACCCTGATCCTCGACAACGATATGACCTACTCGGGAGCAACCACCATCAACGGCGGTACCCTGCAACTTGGCAGCGAAGGCACGCTGGGCTCGGTGGTCGCCCCCGCCATTGTTGACAATGGCAACCTGATCATCAAACGCTCCGACGACTTGGCCTTCGCCAAAAATATCTCCGGCAGCGGTGTGGTCACCCACGCGGGCACCAGCACCTTGCGCCTGACCGGGGTTAACAGCTATACCGGCGGCACCGTCGTCGCCGGCAACGGCACCCTGTTGCTTGACAGCGCCGGTTCGACGCTTCCCGCAGCCACCGGCTTCACGTTCTCCGGCAACGGCATCCTGGATTTTTCCGATCTGGATCTCAGTCTCAGCTCGCTGACCAAGGGGCCTGCTGCCGCGGCCACGGTGGTGGCCGCCGCCGGTAAGACGCTGACGGTGGGCGGAGCGGGCAACATTCTCGTCAACGAGGGCAGGCTCACTCTCACCGGCGTCGACCACTTCGTTTATAACAACGCCACCGGCAGCTTCAGCACGGCGGTGGTCACCAGCGGAGGCAGCGCCACGACCGTCCTGGCAAGCTTGAGCAACACCATCACCGCCGCCACTTTCTCGGTCGGATTGAACGGGCCTGCCGGCAACGGCAGTAGTGCCACCGCCAGCGTCAATCTCGGCCTGAGCAATGTCATCCAGGCGGACTCGATCAGCGTGGGTAGCAACGGCGCGCAAACCGGTGTCTCGACCCTGCAAATCGACGCTGGCGTCACCGACGCGGCGGTGAGCATTCGCGGCAGCAGCGGCGGCTCCAGCCGGGCCAACATGACTGTCGGTTACAAGAACTCGTCGGACTATGCCGGTGGCTCGGCCGCGGTGGATTTTACCGCTGCGGGCACCACGCTCGACGCCATGCTCGGCACCGTGATCATTGGCAAGCATGACTCCGGTGCCGGCAACTTCAACAACGCGACGTCCGGCAGCATTGCCTTCAACACCGGCACGCTTGATGCCATCAATGTCGTGATGGCCGCGGCCGCCACGGTCAACAGCAAGACCGCCAACGGCACGCTGACCACCAACGGCGGCACCCTCAAGGTGGAAACTCTGACGATGGTGCAGGACAGCGGCGGCGCGATGGGAACGGCCATCGTCAATCTCAATAGTGGGGCCACGCTGCTTGCCACTGCGGTTAGCGGCCAGGCCGCCGCCAATGCAATCATCAATCTCAACGCCGGCACCCTCGGCAACCTTGCCGGTGCCGATCTAACTCTATCGGGCGTCACTCTGACACTGCCCGCCGCCGCCGCCTCGCGCAGCCTGATCACCAGCGGTGGTTTCGCTGCCGCCATGAGCTCAACCACTGTGCTTGCGTCCCACTTCGACAGCAGCGCGGGCACGCCGGTGCTCGGCAATTGCACCCTCAGCGGCACCCTCAATCTGAACGCCGCCATTCTCAGGGTCGTCGATGACGCGGCCACCCCTGTGGCGCTCGCCAATGGCACCAAGCTCACCTTGCTCGACCACTCTGGAGCCACCCTCAGTGGCACCTTCGCCGACATCGCCGACGGCGCCGTCATCACCGTCGGGGTGAACCGCTTTGTGGTCAATTACAACGATACCCTCGGGGGAGCCGGGCATTTCGTCACGCTGCAGGCCGCCAACGCCACGCCCTACGAAACGTGGATCGCAAGGTTCACCGCCATCACCGATCCCCTCCAACGGTTGCCCGGTGCCGACCCCGACCAGGACGGGCTGCCCAATCTGATCGAATACGTGCTGGGTACCAGTCCCGCCGATGGGACGCAAGCGAATTTGCCCACCGCCGTGCGGGGCCCCAACGGTGTCATTTTCACCTTCACCCGTGACAAGTCCGCCATCGCTGCCGGCTACGCCACCGGCGTCGAATATTCGCAATCCCTCACCGGCACTTGGACGCCAGCCACTCCGGAGATGTTCGCCAGCCCGGTGGACCACGGCAGCACCGAAACCATCGTCGTCACCATCCCCGCCCCCGACGGTGCGTCCAGCCTTTTCGCCCGTCTCAAGGTCGTCGCCACCCCGTGAGCCAGTGGTCCGCGCTGGCATTGTAGCGGCGGTCTGTGACCGTCGCTGGGTAGGCGCGGTCCCATGCGCCTCGGCGCTCACAGAGCGCCGCTACAATGCGGCCCATGGCAGGGCGGTTGCCCTCAGCGGGCGGGGGGCGAGAGATGCGCCTTTGGCAACCTCGTGGGTGATCCAGGCATGTTTGCCACGGCTTGGATTGCCCGTCACCAGCGCCT